>NZ_JBIUZX010000004.1:0-455898 GCF_044745265.1 Collimonas sp. NPDC087041 | reverse complement strand
CGGGCGAAAACGTACGTCTTTTCTTGCTCATCAAACACCTCTCCTTGGCGAGTATTCTCGCCTAAAATGGTGTCCGGCTTCATTAGACCACTACAAACAGCGACCAATCAGCAACTTGCGCTAGATCTAAGTCGCCTTTCTCAAGCATGTTTTCGTACTCGCCTCTGCTGACATGAACAAGAGCAGCCTTGGAGACTGGATAAAGGCCGCGATCATACAGAATCGAAGTCGATGCCCCATTTTTGGCATAGCCAATTTTTACCCCATTAAATAGACTGTAATTCGCTTTATATTTCCCAGCATATTCGCTGTCTTCAGTTACATCCTCAAGCAGCAGGGTGTTGACCTGCACGCCGTTCTGGGGTTTGCTACTCGAGCAAACACGCCACGCTAGATCAGGAGGCTGCCCTGCATACGATAGAAGGGACAGAGAAAGCAAGCTGAAGAATAAAAGGCTTTTCATTTGTATGGTTTGGCTTTGGTGAGATTTAGGTAGTCATCCCCTTGTTTCCAGAATATCGTGGACGACGGGTCTTGCAATGACATGCACTCAAGCGCTAGAAAAAAATATGTCATTGTACGACCTCACCCAATTGTCTCGTGATAGCGGGGTCAGGTTATTCACGCTGAGACGTGGAATGTGTCGTTGCGGGACCTGGCTCCATAACCTCTGAGCAATATGGAGACATTCGACATAGTTGCTTAAATCGTAGACAATCGATCTTCCGCCCAAAAAAAACTGAGGCTTGTTTTTCGCCAATGCTTAAACATGCGAAAAGAAATTTAAATCACTCGTTGGGCTTTGCCAAAACCACATGTTCTTCTTCCTAATCACATTGTTTGCCGTCATAACAGTTCACTTAGTCGCCATTGCATCTGTCGGTAAAGCAATAGGCGTCTCCATCCGTAAGTTCTCATTGGGATTTGGGCCAACCATCTTCCAATTTGGCATCTTTCGGATAGGAGCAATTCCGACCGGCGGCTATGTGAGATTCCGAGACTCTCAAGAAGAACCGGTGCCACCGGAAGAAATGAAATCTTCTCTGAGCGGAAGGTCTTCGGTAGAACAGATAGTCATTTCCCTATCAGGCTGTGTCGTCCTGCTATCAATCGGCATCACTTTGGCCGGAACAAGTGGATTTCAAGCTTTCATGGATCTCCCTCTACAAGTTTTCGTTGGAGCCAGTTCGCCGCTTGATAAAGCGCAAACGCTCCTCAAGAACAGTTCTTCTTTTGTACAATCAGCACCCATTGGCATTCTTACGGGGATCTTGTGCGCCAAGTACGCTGCACTTAACTGTATCCCATTTCCAGCGACGAACGGCGCCGTGACAATCGCAATTCTTGGACGTCGGTTTAATGCCGAAAAATGGTGGCCTTCTATAGGGACGCCAATTCTCACCATTGTCACTTTAGTGATTTTCGCATCATGGAGCTTTGCGCTTCTTATCTACGCCATTAGCAACGTCTAACCGTTTTATCGAGTAGACACCCAGGTATTTTTTACCTATAAGTCGAAAATAACGGGGCATTTAAAAAGGGACGACGGGGTCCGGTTTTGCAACAACACACAATCAAAACGCCGCAACAAAATCGATGTGGATTATTCCCGCTAAAACATGCGATGCATCGTTGCAATACCTGACGCCGTCTCCCGGTTTAGGATGATTCAGTCAACGCCACTGCGTCGGCGCCGGCAGGAAGGCGCAGCGGGCACGACGGATCGTTCGCCGCACGCCATACCGCCTCCGCCACATCCGCCGCGTGCGTGATTACGGTCGACTTGCCCCACGCTTCGAAAACGTTCTTCGCCAGGTCGGCGTATGGTTCAGGGATGGCACCCTGCATGAGTGACCGGGCGTTTTCACCGAAACGGGTCTGTGGAGCACGTCCCGGTAGCACCAGGTTCACTCGCACATTGAATTGCTGGAGCTCCAGGGCTAGGGACTCGGTGAACGCATTGACCGCGGCTTTGCTCGCCGTGTACACGGACAGTAAAGAGAGCGGCATCAAGGTCACGCTCGATGTCACGTTGATGACGACACCCGCCCGCCGCAAACGGAATTGCGGCAGCACTGCCTGGGTCATTGCCATGGTGCCGAAGGTATTGGTCTCGAAGACATCGCGGGCAGCTTCCATCGAGCTGCCTTCGAGCGCGCCCAGCATACCGATCCCGGCGTTGTTGACCAGGACATCGATCGGCCCTGCGGCTGCTACGGCCTGACGGATGCTATCCGGATCGGTAACATCAAGTTTCAGCACGCGCAGATGCTCGGAATGCGGCAGGACATCCTCACGTGGGGTGCGCATGGTGGCGATGACCTTCCAATCACGAGCGAGGAAGTATTGGGCGGTTTCGAGACCGAAACCGGATGAGCATCCGGTGATGAGGACTGTTTTCATGGTGACTCCTGGTGAGTGGCTGGCAGTAAGCAAACTATAGTTGGCTGCAGCCGGACTTGCTACAATCAAGAGTCCATATTTGATTAGCGAAAGTCCAGATATGATTGATCCGCTCACGGAGGTTGTCACACTTCTGCAACCGCAAGCCAAGTTCTCGAAGGTCGTCAGCGCAGCAGGTCCATGGCGGGTGCGACGCTCAGGAAGCGGTCAGCTGTTCTACTGCGTGATTCTTGACGGATCGTGCCGCCTCGAGGTCGACGGGAACGAACAGATTCATCTGCACCAAGGTGACTTTGTCCTGATTCCGTCCGCGTACAGTTTCACGATGTCCAGCCTTGAGCCGCCGGCATCGGAGGAATTGGATATGCCACCAGTCCCGCTGGCCAATGGCGAGTTCAGACACGGCGCTCAAGATGTTCCGCCTGACGTTCAACTGCTGGTGGGTCACTGCTCTTTTGGCTCGCCCGACGCGGCCTTGCTGGTTTCGCTACTCCCGCAACTCGTACACGTTCGCGGCGAGAAGCGGCTGGCGATTCTCGTACAGCTGGTGGGAGAGGAATCGCGTGCCGCGCGGCCCGCGCGGGATGTGATCCTGGCGCGACTGCTGGAGGTCCTGCTCATCGAAGCGCTCCGGTCGGTGGAGGGGACTGACGCTGCCCCTGGCCTGCTGCGAGGCCTCGCCGACGAACGCTTGGCTGTCGCGATCCGGCGCATCCACGAAAACATGACCAAGCCATGGACCGTTGCGCAACTGGCGAAAGAAGCAGCCCTTTCACGCTCAGCGTTTTTCGAGCGATTCAGCCGAGCATTGGGCGTTGCGCCGATGGAGTACCTGCTCGCCTGGCGCATGGCTTTAGCGAAGAACCTGCTGCGGCGGCAAGAAGCGGGCATCTCCGAGGTTGCCGAACGCGTCGGCTACGGTTCGGCGAGCGCGTTCAGCGTTGCGTTCACCCGGCATGTCGGCCTGCCGCCCGCGCGTTATGCACGGGAGCAATCGGAATTGCAACGCCCGCAACGAGCCTCCTCTTCCGTTTTTTGAAGGTCTTATGAACACGGCGCGATTTGGATCAAAATCATCCTGGCGCGACCGCTTCGATTCCGCCAGAAGCCGCCCTTAACGCACCCCACCAGTGCGATATTGCCGTGACAATTTATGTGTGGCAGCATTCGTCAGATATTTCCCCATCGTGGGCAGATCTGCAAAAATTGCGGAGGCCCATGCGAACTATGGTGTCGCAACAAAATTGGTCAAATTTCGGAGGTGCAAATGCCGTCAGAAATTGTTGTGCCCTGTTGGACGCGGAGCAGAATGTGGCCAACGTTGGCGTATTTCGCTGTGGTGACGGTGAGCAGCTTACGACTATATAAATCCAGTCACGCCGCAGGCCCTTGGATCGCGGCCCTGTTCCTGGTGTTGATCGGTATTCCCGTTTGTAGATTGTGCCTGAAGAAGACGTTTGTACTTTCACGTCAACCAAAAGCGATTCGATACGAACTTCGATTTCTCGGGATATTACTAAAAAGTGAAATAGTAGATCCCCTCCCAATCAAGTGGGTTCGTTCACGCATGGGTTCCTTCGAGCCGCGAGATGCTGTCGTTGAACTTGGGAAAGAGCATTCTTATGATGCACTAACGGTTCAAACTGTGAAGTATGCGATGAAGGAAACGCCGGAAGTGATCGCGACTCGCGGTGAAATCGCAGATGTCCTCGGCATTGTTGATCGAGGTCACGAACACTTGCCGCCACAGAGAATCGTTGCTTGAGCGCGATGCGACTGGCTTAAAACGACCAAGAACCACCACTGACGAACTCTGCACAAAGCAGACATTTGGACGGAAACTACAACGTGTAGGTACCTGCATTCGAAAAGTAGTAAAAAAATTGGGGAGAAATAAATGGGCGCAATAGTCTTGGACGGAAAATTACTTTCGCTTCAAATGGAAGCGCAACTTGCCGTTCGAATACAAGCAATTAAAGCGAAGTGGTCCGATAAGTCCCCTGTGCTTGCAACCATTCTAGTTGGGAATGATCCTGCTTCGGCGACCTATGTAAAAATGAAGGGCGATGCATGCCAACGCATTGGCATGGATTCGCGGAAAGTCATACTTCCGGAATCGACCACGACCGATGAGTTATTACGCGAGATCGATAAGCTTAATGCAGACTCCTTGGTTCACGGAATTCTGTTGCAACATCCAGTGCCAAAGCATATCGACGAACGAAAGTGTTTTGATCGTATCGCGATCACAAAGGATGTAGACGGTGTGACAGCTCTAGGATTCGGGAAAATGTCGATGTCGGAGCCGGCATATGGGTCGTCAACACCAGTCGGCATAATGCACTTGTTGCGACATCATGGCATTGCAATAGAGGGGAAACATGTGGTCGTAATCGGCAGAAGCGCAATCCTCGGCAAGCCAATTGCAATGATGATGCTTAACGCAAACGCAACGGTGACTCTTTGCCACTCCAAGACCCAAGGGTTAGCGAAATTTGTTGGACTGGCAGATATCGTTGTAGCGGCACTGAACCAGCCACAATTCATCAGAGGCGCATGGATTAAGGAAGGAGCAGTAATTGTCGACGCGGGTTATCATCCAGGCAGAGTAGGTGACGTCGAGCTTACGGCGGCGATCAGTAAATGCTCAGCGTACACACCCGTTCCTGGCGGTGTCGGTCCGATGACAATCGCAACACTTATGGCCCAGACCATCGAGGCTGCCGAGCAATACGCTAATGCTTGAAGAATAGAATATTCGCTGTTAAATCTGGATCGCGCGAATTGCGCGAATCGTTAATATGGACTGGTATTCCCATGCGCGACCTTAAGCGCAACGTTGGCGTCCTCCAATTGGTGTCCGACGGCGAGAACCCCGAAGGTAATGTGTTCCAGCTATCTCAAGCCGATTGAGTCAACCACACACCAAACATTCGATACAGAGGCAAACCACCTATGAAAATCGCAATCCTTGATGACTATTTCGACACGTTGCGCGGCCTTCCCTGCTTCAGAAAGCTCGACGGCCACGATGTGACAATCTGGAACGACCATGTGCAGGACGAGGATATTTTGGTCGAGCGCTTGAAAAACATAGAAGTTCTAGTCCTTATCAGAGAGCGCACGAAGATTTTGGGGCCGCTTCTGGAGCGTCTTCCCAAACTGAAACTGATCAGCCAGCGCAGCGTCTATCCACACATCGACATTGCCGCCTGTACGCGCCTCGGAATTGTGGTCTCGTCAAGCCAGCATGCCGGAGTGCCCTCCTATGCTGCGGCTGAATTGACGTGGGGACTGATCCTGGCCGCAAGCCGCCAAATTCCTCAGCAGGTCAACGCGATGAAAGCTGGAAAATGGCAAATTGGCGTCGGCCATACTTTGCGCGGCAAGACCTTGGGTATCTATGGATATGGCAGAATTGGCAGCGCCGTTGCCGAATATGGCAAAGCCTTCGGCATGCATATCTTGATTTGGGCGCGTCAAGCATCGCTCGATCGCGCCAAGGGCGACGGTTACGCGACCGCCCCCAGCAAAGAGGCGTTTTTCGAGCAATCCGATGTTTTGTCCCTGCACATGCGTCTGGTCGATGCCACCCGCGGAATTGTCACGGAAGCAGACCTTGCTCGCATGAAGCCGGGTGCCCTGATTGTCAATACCAGCCGGGCTCCATTAATCAAACCAGGCGCACTGGTTGCTGCCTTGAAGTCCGGCCGTCCAGGCATGGCCGCGGTAGATGTCTATGAAAAAGAGCCAATGCTTGACGTGAACGATCCGTTGCTGGCAATGAATAACGTGATTTGCACACCGCATATCGGCTACGTAACCCACGACGAATATGAAGTCCAGTTCACCGATATTTTCGATCAGATCGTCGCCTATGCCGCCGGTACACCAACTAACGTAGTCAATCCTGACGTTCTAAAGGCCAAGTAAATTGAGTACATGACAATTTTATGATGCTATCCGATTCATATGCCCGGCCTGGTTGCGAATGTCATTCCTATTGCTCTATATTCATCGTACAGGAGAAGCGTAGTTGCTGAGCGGCCCGTTTCAGCGATGATTCAGATTTTCGTTGTCGCATCAATTTTATAATTGGGAAATATGCGCGAGCCTGAACGAATTGCGATCAGATTTTCCTGTCAATGTTTCCAACGTACGTCTATCAGATTACTGACAACAATGAGCACCCGCTTTAAAGCAAGTCGCGTGACGGCAATGGGTCGTAGACAGCCGCCCATCAATACTCATACCGTAACGTAGATCGCACAAGCGGCAGACTTGAGTCAAATCGCAACCCTCGCGCTGCCGCCAAGTCTGATCAGATCAAACCCTGATCCATACGCCCTGGCGATTACCCGCGCGCCACCGCATCAATCCCAACAACACTAGCATCCTCAGCCCCATGTCCCGCCGCAATCAGCTGATCCATTCTGGCAGCAACCGCAGGTAACGCCGCCATTGGTCGGTCGCCTGTGGTTTCCAGCATCAGGCGGATATCCTTGCGGGCCATTGCCAGTTCGAAGCTTGGGGTGAAATTGCCTTTTGCCATGTTCACGCCGCGCACTGCGACCATCGAATTCAGGTCAAGCAGGCTCAGCAGTTTGATCGCGTCTTCGCCGTTGACGTCGCTTGCCTGCGCCAAGGTGAGGACGTCGGCCATAACGGCGGAGAGGCCGATGATCATGGCGTTGCCGAACAGTTTGTTGGCGGCGGCGAGGTCGCTGCGTTCACCCAGGTATTCGAGGCGCGAAGTCATTTTTGCGAGGTCTGCCTGGACCGATTCGAACAGTGCTTTCGGGCCGGCGGCCATCATCGAGCCTTGGGCATTGCGGGCGGCTGCCGGGCCCATGAAAACGGGGCAGTGCAGATACTTGATACCGGCGGCATGCAGGCGCTTGGCGCGTTCGGCGGTCAGTGCCGGCAATGTCGTGGTGTGGTCGATCAGGATGGCGTCAGGCGACAGTCCGCTGCGCGCCGCCGAGATGACTTCTTCGACGATGGCGTCGTCTTTCAACACGATATGCACTCTGGATGCGCCGCGCACCGCGTCGGCCGGTGTTGCCGCCGCCTTTACGCCGAACTGGGCGAGGGCCTGTACCTTGTCGACGGAGCGGTTCCATGCGGTGACTGTATCGCCGCGTTTTGCGGCGGCTTCTGCGAATGCGCTGCCGAGCAGGCCGGTGCCGAGAAAAGCGATAGTTGCCATGATCGTGTTCCTTTCAAATTATGCTTGAACAGCAAGGCCTTGAAATATAACACCGGAACAATTTGGCAGTTTGCGGCTGCCGGTTTTGCGCTGCTGTGCGCTCCGCTTACTTCGTTTCTTTACCTACGCTCTTGCTCTTGATGTTGCAGTTCTCTTTCAGGAACTGCAGCGCGCGGGTGTATTTGGGATCGCTGTCGTCGTCCAGATATTCCTCCGCTTCCGGCAGGAATTCGTCTTCCCACAGGGATTGCAGGTTGTCCTTGATCTCAAACGGCGCGGCGCTGGCGATGAAGGCGGTGACTGCGGCGCTGTCGAAACCGTGTTCGCGGACGTGGCGGATCATGGTCCGGGCTTCGGTATCAGATATGGTGGTCTTGGGCTTTACGCCGCAGGCGATGCACATGAACACGGTCAGGCGCGAGTAGGGATCTTCCTTGCCCTTGGTGACCTTGTGCCACTCTTTCGACACCAGCGCGTCGAAGTTGTCGACCTCGTCCAGGCTGCCTTCCTGCACGAAGTAACGCGCCTCGACCTGGTTGAGCAGGACATCGAGCGGCATGGCCTGATCCGACAGCAAAGGCGCGTCGTGCTTCTCGATTTCACGGCGGATCTTTTCGGCGATGTCGTGATGCGCCGATGGCACATCGTCGAGCACGGTCTTGGCAATTTTCCATTTCGCGCCGGCCTTGTGCTGGCCGCGGATCTTGTCGATCAATCGGGCGAAGCCGAGGCGGCTGGGGAATTCTTCGGCATCGCCCATGCGCACCAATATCGCGCTGCGGATCACCGCTTCGGCGCCGATGAAATCGAGATCTGCGCGTGCCAGGCCGAGGTCGTTGGCGAACCACAGGGCCGCCGCGATGATGGCGGCGGATTCTTCGCGCGCCTTGCGTTCCTTGCGGTAGGCTGCCAACGAAAACGGTTTGGCCAGCGTGCGTTCGTCCTGAAACTCTTTCTGTCCCTGGCCTTTGGTATCGGCGAAAACTGTCGAATCCGGCATCGCGTGCAGCGCCTTGAGCATCTCGTTGCCACCGCGCGAATGCGACAGGAAAGTATTGTCGCGCAGCGATTCCGCGGCTTTCTGCAGATCGCCGTCGAAGGTGTGTTCGAGGTAAAGGCTGACCAGATTGACCACGCGCAGGCGCGCATTTTCCAGGTCGGTGTGCAAGTGGCTGGTGCCGAAAAATGCGGCGACCTGGACCGTGCCCTTGGCGCCATCGGCGATGATCGCGCGGCATTTCGCCTGGTCGAGAATATGATGCGTCACGCCATGACTGAGCGCCTTTTCAAAGAAAGGGCGCTTGTCGATGACTTGTAGTTTCCGGAGATTGTCGGACATGGGATGCTTGGATGTCTGGAACGGTTAAAACGCATCTTGCCGCGCGGGACAGACAGTCGGCGGCAAGACCGGTTCGGCGCAACGGCGCCGGTTGAATCCGGCGCGCCGTCTTAGAGCGCCGACTCTTCGCCCGGATCGACAGCGCCTGGCGCCGGCTTGACGGTAGTTTTACGCGGTGGCTGTTCGGATGGCTCGGCGTGGTCGGCCTGATCCAACTGCTGCTGTTCCAGCATTTCCAGTTCCGCTTCGCGCCGCAGGCGTTCCTTCATGCGTTTTTTCAGCACCGGCCAGATCTGTTCGAACATGTCCGGGTGCTCGTGCTTGAGCAACCAGGTCAGTTCTTTCCAATCGCGATCGCTGACTTCCGCCTTGTCGACTTCGTCGCCTTCTTCGGTGCGGTTGACGTTGAAGGTATCGTAGGTGACGAAATGCACCACTTCTTCATCGCGCTCAGAGAGGTAATCGATCAGCGCTTCGCAGCCGCCGTCGACATCGCCGATGGCTTCGATGAATTCACCGGTTTGCGAGTCGTCGCGGAACAGCACCGCATTCACCATGCCGCGCAGACGCACGTGGCTATGATCGCCATACAGGCGCTCCATGACGACCGCACGCGCGAACTGTTCCGGCGTCACCAGCAAATTGACGACCGACTCTTTCGAGGTGTCGTACTCGCGGATCACGGCCAGCAAGTCTTTCGGCGGCAAGGTATCCAGCGCCGCGACCAGCGCGTAATCGCCTTCGGTTTCCGCCAGGCTGACCAGTGCGAATTCCGCCCCGGCGATGTCGCCGTTGCGGATCAGGTTTGCTGCTTTTACTATGAGCGCGTTTGTCATGGATTGAATCTGTCAAAAATTTGCGGGGACTTAACCAAGCCGTTCGAAGCCTTGCTCTGCGAGCCAATCGGCGCCTTCGACTTCCAGATCGCTACCGTCTTCGTCTTCATCGTTCTCGACGCCTTCAACCGCGTCGTCCGACTCGCCATGCGCGGACTGGTTGTAGGCACCGTGGTAGTTGCCGTTGCTTTTCTCGTACAGGTATTCAAGGCAAACCGTGGTGATCAGGAAGCGTTCACCGCCCGGTTCCTGCAACGCGATATCGGCCAGCTTTTGCGCCCACGATTCGAATTGCACTGCATCGGCAACATCGGTCCACGACGGGAAATCGTCAGGCTCGTCGGATGACAGCATGGTCAGCAATTGCGGATTGACGAAATCGATGCCGCCATGAAAAGCGACAGAGACCATTTCCGGATCGGTATCGATCATCGGCATCATCAGCGCAAACTGCGCGCGCTTGCTTTTCAGGCGCGACGTCAGGATGTCGTTGCCTTCGGAATCGCTTTGCAAGTCCTCGAGTTCGGCCTGGTAAGCCTTGGTCAAGTCCTCAAAAAAAGAAGATAGCATCATTGCAAAACCTTATTGATATAGGTGGTCCAGATTTGTTCGGCGGTTTCCAGCGGGTTTTCCAGCAGGCTGCGCCGCCGGTTCTCGTCATACTCCTGCCGTTTCACCGCATCCGACAACAGGTCATAGGCTTCCTGCACTTCGCGAAACCGCGACGGTGCATCAGGCGACGTATTCCGGTCCGGGTGAAACTCCGACGCTTTCTTGCGATACGCGCTTTTCAGCGCACTGATCGGTGCATCACTGTCTATGCCGAGAACGGCGTAATAATCCTTCATGCGTCCTCACACGTTGGTATCGGCGATCAGCAGAGACTGTCGCATATTGCTGATTAGGGAATACTTGCTGGGTAAACGTTTGTTGCCGAACGCAAACAAACACTTTAGGAGAGGTCTGACAGCATACACCAATGGCAGCGTTAAGTCGATGCCAGAACGACTCCAAACCACAGCCAGCCGGGTGGATCAGGAATGGCCGTAACTCGCCTGCCGCCCCACAAACCCGCTGAATGCCTGCAGCAGCGGCAGATATTTCTCCTGATTCTGCTCCAGCTGCATCAACGCCTGGCAAGTCGCTTCCAATGTCGACAACTGCCCCGGCGCATGGGCCTTGCGTATCAGATAACGCGACGGCGGCACATCGCGCAATGCCAGGCGCGGCAGATGCTGCAACAGTGGATTGAGGTACAACATCTTGCGGCTCTTGCGCCAGGTGCCGTCCAGCACCACCAGGCGCAGCGTTGCCGACTGTTGCAATTGCATCTGATCCAGGACTGGCGGCGTCGCCAGTTTCAGGCCCAGGTCATCCGGACTGTCCGGATAGAGCAGGACCGTGTAGCCGGGCGCGGCGGCGCCAGGCCACGCCGCATGTAGGCGATTCCGCAGGTCCGCTTCGGCAAACGTTTCGCCGACAATCACTTCGCTGCGCGCCAGGCTCAGGGTGAGCAGGCGCGCACTGCCTTTGGCTTGATCGACTTCCAGCGGATGCTGCAGGATCAGCAATTCGACGGTGTTATCTGTCGGCGTGATCCATTCGCAGATGCAGGTCCGCTGCGGGCGCAGGCATGTCGGGCAAATCGGGCGTTTGATGGATTCTGGCTGCATTTCCGGCGGCATCATGGCGTGAAAGAATGGGCTCTGCCGCAATTCTAACCAGCATTGGCGGCAACGTAAGCGGATGCCTTAGGATTCAGCAGATGAAATTGCCCGACACCAGTTCAAGCATGAAATCCGGCCGCAAATACGCCCAATAGCAAAGCGCCAGCAAACCCAGCAGCAAAGACCAGCCGATCAGGATCGCCAGAATCCTGCGCGCGCTCATGTGGGTCAAGTCAGGCATGGGCAGGGCTGACCTGAACCGCGCGGTCGTCGATCGGCAGGCTGATGATGGCGGCGACCGCGCTGAGGCCGATGGCGATGGCCCACACCGCCTGGTAGTTGCCAGTCATGTCGAACAGCACGCCGCCCAGCCAGACCCCGAGAAAGCTGCCAAGCTGATGGCTCAGAAACACGAATCCGTACAGCATCGAGATGTAACGGTAGCCGAAGATTTGCCCGACCACGCCGTTCGACAAGGGTACCGTGCCGAGCCAGATCAAGCCCATGACGGCGGCGAACAGATAAGTCGTCAGCGGTGTCACCGGCAGCAGCACGAAGGCAGCCAGGGCGACGCCGCGTATTCCATAGATCCCTGCCAGCAGATATTTGCGACTGAATTTTTCGCCGAAATAGCCGCACAGGTAAGTGCCCAGGATATTCGCCAGCGCCACAATCGCCAACGCGGTGACGCCGACCGCCGGAGGCAAGCCCTGATCGGCCAGGTAAGCCGGCAAATGGGTGGCGATGAATGCCAGCTGGAAGCCGCAGGCGAAGAAACCCAGTGTCAGCAACAAGAACCCTTTGTGGCGAAAGGCCTGGCGCAGCGCCTGGCCGATGCTTTGGCCACCGCTCTCGGCCTTCTTGCCGGCCGGCGCCGCGGTGCCGAACGCCAGCACCACCATCAACAGGCAAGCAGCGCTGCCGATCAACAGCGCATGCGCCCAGCCCAGATGGCCGATCAATGCCTGATTGGAGGGCAGCAGCGCAAACTGTCCGAGTGAGCCGAAGGCGCCGACGACACCGAGCGCCATGCCGCGCTGTTCCGGACTGACGATCTTGCCGACTGCGCCATACACGATGCCGAAGCCGGTGCAGCTCTGCGCGATGCCAATCAGCAAACCGGCACTGGAGGCCAGCCCGAGGCCGGTGCTGGCCTGCGACATGCCGTACAGGCCGAGCGCATAGCACAAGCCGCCGGCAATGAAGATGCGCTTGGCGCCGTAACGGTCGGCCAGCATGCCAGTGAATGGCTGGCTGACGCCCCACACCAGGTTTTGCAGGGCGATGGCGAAAGAGAACGTGGCGCGGTCCCAGCCCAAATCCATCGTCATCGGCCGCAGGTAAAGGCCGAAGCTGTGCCGCTCGCCGATGCAAAGAAACAGGATCATGCCGAAGCAGGTCAGCATCAGCCAGTTGGTGCGCGTGTTGGTCGTCATGGGAAACCTGTCTCCGGTTTGGGCGTTTTTGCATGCAACCGGGTGGCTGCGCACATGCTGCCTCTATTTGGAATAGCCATTGTAGATGGAGCGGGAAGGGCGGATAAGATGGCCGCAACATGCTTCAGAGTTGAGACAAACTCAACAATCGCGCTGCAAACGTCGGATTGCAGCCGCTATCCGCTGCGCCGTCCCAGGAATTCGATCAGGCGCTTGACCCGCAGCGGCGTCATGCGGCCCGGCAGGTGCAGCGCGTAGACATGATCGCCAAAGCCAGCGTTGACCTGCCAGTCCGGCAGCAGGCGCAGCAAGCGCCCGGCCAGCACATCCTGTCTGGCAAAGTAATCCGGCAGCACCGCCATGCCGAGCGAACGCGTCACGGCATCGCGCACCACTTCCAGTTCGTTCGACACCAGCACCGGCGAGCGCATGGCGTGCAGCGTTTTACCGCCGCGCGTCAGCACGATATCGTGCAACTGGCTGGCGCGGGCGAAGCCGGCGATTGGTATGGCGCCGATATCCGGCGTCGCCAGGTCGTCGGCAAAACGTGCCGCCAGTTCCGGGCTGGCGCACAGCCACCAGCCAACGTCGAACATCTTCTTGGCAACCACATTGTCGGGCGGTTGCGATGTCACGCGGATCGCCAGGTCGAACGGATCTTTGGTGATGTCGACGCCGAATTCGCTAAAACGCAAATCGATGCTGACCAGCGGGTTGGCCTGCATGTACGCCATCAGCAAAGGCCGCAGCCAGACCGCGCCAAGGCCGGACGGCGCCGAAATGCGCACCAGCCCGGCGGCATCCTGGTTGAGGCCGTTGGCCAACAGGTTGGCTTCGCTGAGCGTGTCGGCGATACGGCTAGCGTAGGCGGCAAGGCGATAGCCGGCGTCGGTCAGGCTGATGTTGCGGGTGGTGCGGATCAGCAGTTGGCAACCGAGGCGCGCTTCAATCGCCTTGATCCGGTGACTGAGCGCGGAACGCGACAAATCCAGCACCGCGGCCGCTTTGGTCAGGCTGCCGGTGTTGGCGACATGGTAGAAAATGATCAGGGAATTTGCGTCAAGGCTGGTCATATTGATGAGCTCGCTTCAACAAAGATATCCATTCAGCATACCTTATGCTGCGCCGGCATGCAGCCTACAATCGCACTGACTGACCTGCAACGCGAGGAAAAATTGCACATCGAATCGCCGATCCATATTCCCGCCGCCGATGCCTATCCGCTGGGCGCCACCTTGTTCTATTCCGACGCCGCGCATGTACCGCAAACGGTGGCGATCATCAATTGCGCCACCGGCGTCAAGGCCAGTTATTACGCGCGCTACGCCCGCTTCCTGGCGGCGCACGGCTATCTGGCGATTACCTATGATTATCGCGGCATCGGCGCGTCGCGGCCGGCGTCGCTGCGCCGCTTGCGGGCCACCAAGTTCGACTGGGGCAGCATGGATTTCGAAGGCATCATGCAGTGGGCGATCAAGAATTTTCCGGATGCCAGGATCGTCGTCGTCGGCCACAGCATCGGCGGCGTGCTGCCCGGCTTCAGCGCCTCCAACTGGCGCATCGACCGCATGCTGACAGTCGCCGCGCAGTTCGCCTACTGGCAGGATTATGCCGAACGGGCGCGCTACAGGATGCTGCTGAAATGGCATGTGCTGATGCCGCTGGCGACCGCGCTGACGGGATTTTTTCCAGGACGGCGCCTGGGTTGGCTGGAAGACCTGCCGTCCGGCGTGGCCTACGAATGGGCATTTCGGCGCGCGGCCCTGGCGCCGTACAACGCCGATGACCCACCCGAATCAACCGCGAAACAGCGCGGCGTCACCCGCTACTTCCCGCAACTGCGATGCCCGCTGCTGGCCTACAGCATCACCGACGACGACTTCGGCACACCGGCGGCGGTGCTGCGCCTGCTGCGCTACTACCGCGGCAGCGACCGCACCCATGTGGTAGTCAGCCCCGGCGAATTCGCCTTGCCCGCCATCGGCCATTTCGCCTTTTTCCACGACCGCTTCAGCCGCAACCTGTGGCCGGAATCGCTGGCGTGGCTAAATACCGGCAGCATGCCGCGCCACGCTGCGGATTTCCTGCCGTCGGAATTGCCGCACCTGGCTTGAGCGGTTGCACTTCTGCTGGGCATGGCTTTTTGTTATGATCCGTCTCTTTTGAAAATCCTGAATGCCTGGATTTCATCCGAACATCATTCCAAAGGCCGTCATGCAGAAACTCACCCGTATCGTCATCGCACTTTCCTTCTGCGCCAGCCTGGCAACCGGCAGTGCTTGGGCGGCAGATACTGGCACCATCGACATGTCTGCGGTCTCGATGGTGGCTACAGTTGCCGCGCCGGCGGCGTTCATTGCCGGCGGCGCCAGCTATCAGGTGAAAAGCGTGGAAGCCTCAGCCGATGGCACCGTCTATCAATTGGACAAGGCTGGCGTTAGCGGTTCAATTACCGTGGTCGGCAGTGCGCTGGGCGAATTGCTGTTGAACGCCGGCGCCACCATCAAGGCCAGTGCCGTGGCCGAAGGCGTACTGCTGGTCAGCGACGACCAAGTGCTGGCGTTGGTGCCGGCCAAGCTGCTCAAGTAAACCAGTTATGTAGTTGAGCCGGGCTCAGCCGGCTTGATCGGCGTCAGCACCGGCGTCGCTGCCGGCATGCTTTCCTTCAGCATGCACACCTCTTCGTGCAGCCAGTCGCGCAACGCCTGCAATGGTTTCCAATCGCGCAAGGTGGGCGGATAAACCAGGTAGTAAGACGCATACTCGGCGTCCGGCGCCAGCCTTTGCTCCGACAACTGCACCAGCAAGCCGTCGCGCAGCGCATCGGCGACCATGAATTCGCGTCCCAGCGCAATCCCCAAACCCTGTTCTGCGGCCTGCAACATCAGTCCTGCGTCGTTGAAACTGGCGACCGGATTGCTGCGTATTTTGAGCCCGCCTTCGCTGAACCAGCGATCCCACGATTCGCCATGGCCCAGCAACGGCTCATGCGCCAGCGCAGCGATGCTGCCGCCCTGCAAGCGGCGCGCAGTACCGGGCGAAGCCACCACCACCAGCGGACTGTCCAGCAAGCGTTCGTCGCTCAAGCCCGGCCAACCGCCACTGCCCTGGCGCAACGCCGCGTGGAAACCGTCGCGCTGCAAATCCATTACGTGCTGCGACGAATGCAACTCCAGCGCGATGTCCGGATGACGTTCGCGCCAGCGCTGCATGCGCGGCAACAGCCAGCGCTGTAAAAAGGAAGGCATCACCGTCAGCCGCAAACGCTGGCTGCTGCCCAAGGCAGTGGCCGCAGCCGTCAGCACGCCGGCGTCGAGTTGCGTCAGCGCCGACTCAACGCTGCACAACAATGCGTGGCCGGCTTCGTTCAACACAATGCGTCGCCCGCGCCGTTCAAACAAGGCAAAACCAAGCTGCTCTTCCAGCACGCTGATCTGCTGGCTGACAGCGCTATGGGACAGGTGCATTTCCAACGCCGTGGCGCGCAAATTCTGCAGGCGCGCGGCGGTACGAAAGACCGGGAGGGTGTGAAGTGGGAGTCGGCTCATACTGGTAAGCATAGCTTACCAAAATGGTTAGAACAAGTCGTTTCCCTTAGGGAAGTTGGTCGCATATTCTAACCAGTACCGAAACAGCTTTGTAAATTTTTTGAACCCACTCCGGGAGCCAGCCATGACCTACGCACCGACACCTTGCCAAATTGCTACCACATCGCCATGCGAATCGCTGGCGGCGCAGTCGCGTGCGGAGCGTCTGCTGCAGGCGCTCGGACAAGCCGCCAAACAGGTTTCCAGCTGGTGGCAGGAACGTCTCGACACGCCGCCGGCACAACCGCCGATCAACGTGCGCGAGATGAGCGACCACCTGCTGCGCGATATCGGCTATCTTGATGTACTGCCGCCGCGTAAGCAATCAAACCCGCAGCGGGATCAGTGAGACCTACGCAAATCCGCGTGCACCTTGCATGCCGCCGGTATGTATCGCCAGCACGCGTTCATCGTCGCCGAATGCCTGTGCCTGCTGCATGCTCCTGATGGCATGGAATAGCTTGCCGGTGTAAACCGGCTCTATCGGCAGATCGCATGCTGCTGAAAATTCGCGGCAGAACTGGCGCAGCTCAGGCGGCGCCTTGCCGTAGCCGCCATGATGGGCGTCGGTGATCAGTTCGTAGTTTTGATACGCGGGATAGCCGGCCTCTTGCAGCAAGTCTGCGATCTCTTGCCGCAGGTAGTCGGCGTTCTTCAGCACCGCAATGCCGATCACGCGACTACGGCCGCCCAGCCCTGCCAGGATTCCAGCCAGCGTGGCGCCGGTGCCGCAGGCGAGCATGATCACTTCCGGAATGAACGGCAACTCATCCACCAGTTCGGCAACGCCGCGCAATGCCTGCGGCGAGCTACCGCCTTCCGGCAGCCAGACGTGATTATCGTCGACCGCATCGAGATGGCGGCGCCAGGCTTGCGGATCTTCGCGCAGCTGGCGGTAGTCATCGCGCGAGACAAAACTGATCTGCATGCCGAGCCGCCGGCAATCATCCAGCGTTGCGCTTTGCATCCCGGCTGCGCCGCGCACCAGCGCCCTGGTCGGCCAACCGCCGAGAGCGCCGGCGTGGGCCAGCGCGTGCAGATGATTTGACCACGGGCCGCCCATGCTGACCCAGGTCGGATGGCGATCCTGCCAGGCCAGTAACGGATATTTGAGCTTGCGGAATTTATTGCCGGAGACTTCCGGATGCAACAGATCGTCGCGCTTGACCCACACCTTGCGGCCCAGGAAAGCGCTGCTTTCGATGAGCTGGCAGGGGGAGGGAGAGCTGGGGAAGGGCATTGGCGTATTTCTTTAAGTAGGGTGGGCACACGTGCCCACGCGTGACCTCAAATTCATCTTGCGTCTGTTGCGGCAATGCGTGGGCAAAAAAACTTGCCCACCCTACGCTGATTGCGGTGGCTCTTAAACTCTGCCACGCAATGATTTAAATTGGCTGAACACCGCGCGCCACCTCTGCAATCAACTCATACGAATGCAAACGCGCCTGATGATCGAACACATCCGAGACGATCATCAATTCGTCGGCGCCGGTCTGCAACAGGAATCTTTCGATGCCGGCGCGCACGGTTTCCGGCGAACCGATGATCGAACACGCCAGCATGTGCGATGCCTGCGCCTTTTCCAACGGCGTCCAATAAGTTTCGATATCGTCGATCGGCGGCTTGCTCAGGCCGCGCACGCCACGGTGCATGTCGGTAAACGACATCTGCTGCGTGGTGGCCAGGCGGCGCGCTTCGGCGTCGGTATCGGCGGCAATGATGTTGACGCCAACCATCGCATGCGGCTTGGCCTGCTGCGCCGACGGCTTGAACCGGGCGCGATACAGCTGCAGCGCCATCTCCAGCGAATCGGGTGCGAAATGCGAGGCAAATGCATACGGCAGCCCGAGCTCGGCCGCCAGTTGCGCGCCAAAGGTGCTGGAACCGAGAATCCACAACGGCACCTGGGTGCCGTGGCCGGGCACGGCGACGATGCGCTGGCCGACTTCGGCCGGGGCCAGGAAAGCTTGCAGTTCCAGTACATCTTGCGGGAAAGATTCGGCGCTGGCCGGATCACGCCGCAATGCGCGGGTGGTTATCTGGTCGGTGCCGGGCGCGCGCCCGAGGCCGAGATCGATACGGCCAGGAAACAGCGAGGCCAGCGTGCCGAATTGTTCGGCAATCACCAGCGGCGAATGGTTCGGCAGCATGACGCCACCGGCGCCGACGCGGATCGTGCTGGTGCCGGCGGCAACGTGGCCGATCGCTACTGCGGTGGCGGCGCTGGCGATGCCGCGCATGTTGTGGTGTTCGGCCATCCAGAAGCGGCGGTACTGCCAGCCCTCGGCATGCCGCGCCAGGTCGCGCGCATTATCGAGCGCTACGCGGGCATCGCTGCCCTCCCTGATGCGGACCAGGTCCAGGATTGAAATAGGGATCACGGGGGACTTCCTTGTTCGACTGATTGTGCGGCTTTTGAGTATAGCCGCAGCGCTTCAAGCCTGCTGGCGACGCCCCGTTTCCGCAAAACGCAGGGTGGGCACCCGTGCCCACGCGTGACCTCAAACGTCCCCACGTCTTTTTGAGCAATGCGTGGGCAAAAAAACTTGCCCACCCTACCTTCTGAATGACGCAAATGCTGACACGATCTTGTCGGAACGCCGGTTATGCAGATTCCCTTGGAGTAAACTTGATGGTCTAATAGCGCCATTCCGGCAGATTCCGGGGCTTGTGCCTGCAACTGTTGTTACGTTGCGCGTCCAGGCGCCACCTGGTTTTCGCTTCAATCTTGATAAATACACATCCAATGAAAATCTTATACCTGGACTACAACGGCGTTCTGCACGACGCCAAGGTAATCCGCAACCGCCAGCGCGGCCTCTACATCGCCACTCCTGACCGCGTCTTCTTCGAATGGATGCCGATCCTGGAGGAACTGCTGGAGCCGTATTCGGACGTCAAGATTGTGCTGTCGACCAGCTGGGTGCGCGCGCTCGGCTTCGATGCGACCCGGCACGAACTTTCCGTTCCATTGCAGGAACGCGTGATCGGCTCGACCTTCCACCATCCCAAACTGACGCCATCGGAATTCGACACCATGCCGCGCGGCATGCAAGTCTGGCGCGATGTCGAACGCCGCAAGCCGACCAGCTGGCTGGCGCTGGACGACGACGCTTTCGGCTGGCCGGCAGCCTGCCGCAACCGCCTGCTGGAAACCAAGGGCAATCTCGGCCTGAGCGATCCGGCCACGCAGGATGAACTGAAAAAAATGCTGGCTGCGCTGTAAGCCGCCATCGATTAGAAGGGTCCTCCGGGAGAGCAAGATGCGCCGTCAGTTGCACCTGTTGATCATCGATCCGCAAAACGACTTTTGCGATCTGCCCGCGGATTATCTTCCTGCCGGCGGCAAGCCGGCGCCGTCGCTACCGGTGCCCGGCGCCCACGCCGATATGCTGCGCGTGGCCGAGCTGATCAATCGCGGCGGCGCCGGTATCGACGAGATCAGCATCACGCTCGATTCGCATCACCGGCTCGACATCGCCCATCCCGGTTTCTGGAACAGCGCAAACGGCGATGAAGTCACGCCATTTACGCAAATCTCGGCAGCCGATGTCCGCGCCGGAAAGTATCACCCGCGCGTGGCCGCCGCGCTACCACGCGTGCTGCACTACCTCGACCAGCTGGAAGCAGCAGGGCGCTACCAGTTGATGGTGTGGCCGGTCCATTGCGAGATCGGCTCGTGGGGCCACAACGTGCATGCCGACGTGCGGCGCGCCTACAACCTGTGGGAAGAACGCACGCTGCGCAGCGTCACCAAGATCAGCAAAGGCAGCAACCCGTGGACCGAACACTATTCTGCGGTGCAAGCTGAAGTGCCCGACCCCGACGATGAGCTGACCCAATCGAACCGGCCCTTCCTCGACAGCCTGGCCAAAGCCGACCGCATCTATATCACCGGCGAAGCCGGCAGCCACTGCGTCAAAGCCACCACCGAACACATCGCAGATTATTTTGGCCCAGAGCATATGGCCAAGCTGGTGCTGGTCAGCGATTGCATGAGCCCGGTCAGCGGCTTCGAGACGCAGTACCGGCAGTTTGTCGCCGATATGCTGGCGCGCGGTGCGCGGACTGCAAATGCAGCGCAGGTGCTGGCGGAGTTTCAGGAAAATGCGGAAGGTTAGCGCGCAGGATTAGCGCGGCGGCGACGCAGGTGTGCCATTGGAAACTGCGCTGAACGTGCGCAAATACGCCAGCAGATTGTCGATCTGCGTATCGCTACCGATACCGAAGAAACGCATTTTGGTACCGGGAACTACATCGCCGGGCGACCTCAGAAACGCCCTCAGTTTTTCTTCCGACCAGACAATCCTCGAGCTCTGCATCGCCGCTGAATATTTATAGTCCTTGGTCGACGCCGCCGGACGACCGATGATGCCATTCAATTGCGGCCCGAAGCCGCCGCGCGCGGAGGGACCTACCTGATGGCAGCTGGCGCATTTCGCAAATGCGGCTTTGCCGGCTATCGGATCACCGGTAGCGCTTGCATCGGATATTTGAAAGATCAATATCAACGCCAGCAATAATTATTTATACATTTCTTTTTTATTTTCCTACCGGGTTGGGCGCAAAGCTTGATCAGCCTCACAGGTCATGCAACACCACCAAACAACGATCCAATCAAACCCGTTCCAGCCATCGCCAGTACCCCCAGTATCAGGACGCGCGCCGCACCGCGAACTACCGGAGCGCCCCCCGCACGCGCTGCGGATGCGCCGAGTATGGCGAGGAAGAGCAGGGATACGACGGCGATGGCCGGGATCAGCATCTCTCTCGGTGCGATCATGCATGCCAGCAGCGGCACGATCCCGCCGAGAACGAAACTGGCGGAGGACGCCACGGCTGCCAGCAGCGGCCGCGCCGCCAGCGTTTCCGTGATGCCGATGTCGTCCCGGGCATGCGCACCGATCGCATCGTGCGCCATCAGCTGCCGCGAGACTTCCGATGCGAGTTCAAGGTCCAGGCCACGCTTGACGTAGATATCGCGTAATTCGAGATGTTCGGCGTCATAGTCGTTTAGCAGCGCAGCGCGCTCAATATCGAGGTCGGCACGTTCGGTATCGGCCTGTGAACTGACCGAGACATACTCGCCCGCGCCCATAGAAAACGCCCCGGCGACGAGGCCGGCCAGTCCGGTCACAAGGATCTGGCCGGCATCCATCTGCGCCGCCGCGACGCCAAGCAGCAAACTGGCAATCGACAACACGCCGTCGTTCGCCCCAAGCACGCCGGCGCGTAGCCATCCAGAACGGTGAGTCCGATGCGTATGTGAAGTCATGGGATATAAAAATTTTCTGCGGAATGAATGCAGTATAGGCGTTGACGGCCATGGCTGGGGCAATCGGTCCGTTTCGTTGGAATGTAAGCACCGACAGGAGTCTGCCGGCAATCGCAACTGCACCGATAAAATTCCCGGCGTTCAAGAAGCGAATGACGAAAAAAAAGCCCCTTGGATTTCTCCAAGGGGCTCACTTACATTATTTCTTCTTCTTGTTCACTGCATCTTTGAACGCTTTACCAGCCGTGAATTTCACGGTTTTGGCTGCTGCGATCTTGATTGCTTCGCCGGTGCGTGGGTTACGACCAGTGCGAGCGGCACGCTTGCCGGAAGAGAACGAACCAAATCCAATCAATTGAACGGTACTGCCTTTGGTAACAGCCTTGATCACATTGTCTACGACCGATTCCAAAGCGCGCTGTGCAGCGGCCTTCGAGATTTCGCAGTCGGTGGCAATGGCGTCGATCAATTCGGTTTTGTTCATTTCGTTAAATCCTCAAAAAAAGTTGTGAGTTGCAAATTCTAGCACCGTATCTGCTTGGAATCGGCGATGTAGACTACCGCAAACGCGGCTTTCAGACAAATTGCTTTTGATTTTTGGCCCGCCGCCAGTTGTATCAACAGCACAAAACCACTGGTTTTGCGAAAAAAACGAGCATTCTTATGCGCAAAACCTGCGGTGCGACGCTGCCGCGGCGACCTTTATTGGCGGGCCTGGCGCGACAATTTGATCATCAACACGCTACACTGCGTTGATGTCGATACTCTCCAATACCGGCTTTGAACCGCCGTCACGCGCCAGTTTGATCATGGCGCGGCCAATTTGTTCACTGCTCGTCACGTATTGAGGGAACAATCGCCGGCCCAGCGTCAGCAGCGGTGCGATCACCACATAGAGCAGATTGTAAAGGCGGGTCTTGGAACGCACGCCATGCAAGGGCTGGATCGCGCCCGGACGAAACATGAAGGCGGCCTTGACCGGCAGGCGCAGCAGCGCGTTCTCGGTGCGGCCCTTGACGCGCGCCCACATGCTGCCGCCGCTTTCGCTGGAATCGGTGCCGGCGCCGGACACGTAAATGATGGTCATGCCGGGATTGCGCGCCGCCAAAGTATTGGCGATGGTCAGCGTCAGGTCGTAGGTTACCTCGGTGTAGCGTGCTTCCGACATGCCGACTGAAGACACACCAAGGCAGAAAAAACAGGCGTCGTAGCCTTGCAATGCATCGGCCTGGTCGGCGATGCGGCTCAGGTCAGGCATGACGATTTCGCGGAATTTGGCATCGCTGCAAGCGCTTGGCGCACGCGCCACCGATAGCACCTGCTCGACTTCAGGGTCACGCAGGCACTCGCGCAGCACGCCTTGTCCAACCATGCCACTGGCGCCAAACAGTATGACTTTCATTGTGATCCGCTCCTGTTGTGATGACCTGGAGTGGCTAACACTAACACGTCATCGCGCCGCGGTGGACGGCTGCGGCAGGCGCCCCGGCTCGCTGACGCAACCTGTGAAATCGCTGCTCGGTAGCGCTACCGGACCATACCACTCGTAGACACCGGCAAAGCCGCCGGTGCGCAGGATCCAGGCACGTTTCAGGTTTTTGTTGATGAGTGCCGAATGCACGTAGCCATCGCTGACATGACCATCCTTGTTCGGCAACGCAATCGTCAGCAGCGCATTCGCCGCATTTTTCGATTCGGCCGGCATTGCAACACGCGGGATGGTTTGTTTGAATCCGGAGAAGGAGATGCCGTACTGGTTGATCAGCGCTTCAGCGGCAGGGCAAGCGGCCCAGGCGGGCAGTGCTGCGGAGGTGGCGATGGAAAATATCACTGCACGAATCATTCCCACTCCTTTAGAAGATCAGGCAGGCGAGCAACCCGGCACGCATGCCGGGCCACGCCACTGTACTCAGAAATGCCGGTTGATGACAACCTCGAATGCCTCGGCGGCGGAGCTGCCTTTGGACATCAGTTCGCTGATTTCGGCGGAATGCCCACCAATACCATCAGGCAACATATGACGATTTTCCTTGAAATACGCGTATTTTGCCGCGTCGATCAGGTCTTTGGCTTTGACTGCTGCGCTGCCGCCACGCGTACCGCCGCTGCTGCCACTGCTGCCACTGCTGCTGCGGGTGCCACCAGTGCTGCGGGTGGTGGTAGAGCGGAAACCGCCGGCCGCCACCGCCGCCTTGATCTGCTCCAGCGAAAATACCGGGGTGCTGTTGACGCCGACAAATTCGTCTTCCTTGGGGTGCAACAGGTGGTGATTGCTGTCGAATGCCATTTTCTTTTCGGCAGAGTTGGTCACCTGGTAATACGGGCGCGGCCCCGGGCTGGTGAGGCCGAACTGCACGCGGTCGCCATACACTTCCATCTTCCCCATGACATCTTTCAGGTAATCCGTTGTCAGGGAGTCCATCTTACCGCTCCAGCGTTTGTTTCTTGTCGTGTTCAAAATGCGTTACTTCCAATAATGATGGCCGCCGGCATGCAGGCAACCGTGTGTGAATCAAATGCAGTACGCATTATCCCCCGACACGATTTGCTGCGAATGGATTCCGACAAAATAATTGTGCATGCGGCCCGGCCATCACTACGCTTTTATGCAACCGATCCCCGCCAAAGTGGTGCGCACGGCCTCGTCCAGCCTGGTGTGCGGCTCCTTGCCGAGCAGCTTGAGCAGGCGCCGGTTGTCCATATGCAACGGTTGCCGCCACAAGTAGCTCATCTCGCGCATTTCGCGGAACAGCGGCACGAAAGGCGACGTCAGCGCCACCAGCCACCAGGGGAAAGCCCAGGCGCGCAGGTCCGGCTGACCGCTGGCGCGGCCAATTGCCGCCACCATTTCAGTGCCATCGGCGTCCCAGTGGCCGTTCATGTGGAAGGTCTCAAAGGCGCCCAGTTCCGCTTCGCGCTCGATCAGTTGCATCATGGTTTCAGCGACATCGGGCAGGTAAGCCCATTGATGGCCGACGCCGCGCTTGCCCGGGTAAACCACCCTCTTGACGGGTTGACCAGCCTTGACCAGCCCCTGCGAAAACCACGAATTGGCCAGATGCGGCCCGAAAAAATCGCCGGCGCGCACCACCAAGGTCCGCACCCCGCTTTGCGCTGCCGCCTGCAGGCGACTTTCCAGCTGCACCCGGATCGCACCTTTGCGGGTGACCGGCTTTTGCGGCGATGCCTCATTCGGCGTCAGGATTGCGTCGGCGTCATAGTTATAGACGGTGCCGGGCAGGACGATGCGGGCGCCACTGGCGCGGGCGGCGGCGATGCTGTTGTCGATCATCGGCAGCACCAGCTGCGCCCAGTTGCGGTAACCCGGCGGGTTGACCGCGTGGACGATGAGCGCTGCGCCTTCGGCGGCGGCAATCACATCCTGCGCCTGCATCGCGTCGCCTTGACGCCATTCGATGCCGCTGCTGTTGCTGACGGCCATCTCGCCAGCACGACGGTGCAGGGCGCGCACCTGCCAGCCGCGCTGCATCAGTTTTTGCGCCATTGCATTGCCGATGCCGCCGGTTGCACCAAGTACCAGGGCTATTTTGCGTTGTGTCATGACAGGAACTCCTAAAGTTGTTGTAGGAATTCAGGTTAGCACCGGCCATGTTGGTTTAAAATTGCCTATCATCACATAGCCACTATACATATTTGTATGACTATCCAAGAACCTGGCTGGGACCTGTACCGGGCTTTCCTGGCTGTACTGGAAGAAGGTTCGCTGTCCGGCGGCGCGCGCAGCCTGGGGCTGACCCAACCAACCGTCGGCCGCCAGATCGAGGCGCTGGAACAGGCGCTCGGGGTGAAGTTGTTCACCCGTTCGCAGACCGGATTGGCGGCGACCGACATTGCGCTGACCCTGCGCCCATTTGCAGAAAACCTGCGCGCCACCGCCAATGCGCTGCGCCGCGTGTCAACCGCTGCCGGCGCCAGCGGTACGGTGCGGATCACTGCGTCAGATGTGGTCGGCGCCGAAGTGCTGCCGCCGATCCTGACTGCATTGCGCGAGGCACATCCAGCCATCAAGATCGAACTGGTCTTGTCGAACCGCGCACAGGATCTGTTGAACCGCGACGCCGACATCGCGGTGCGCATGGTGCAGCCGAGCCAGGCGGCGCTGATTGCACGCCGCATCGGGGCGATCCCGCTTGGCCTGTACGCGCACCGGCGCTATCTTGATCGCTGCGGCGTGCCGACGACGTATGGGGAATTGAAGAACCATGCGCTGATCGGCTTCGATCAGGAAACCAACTACATCCGCGTCATGCAAAAGCGCGGCCTGGCGCTGCAACGCGAGATGTTTTCTCTCCATACCGACAACCAGCTGGCGCAACTGGCGGCGATTCGCGCCGGTTACGGCATCGGCATGTGCCAGACGCCGCTGGCCAGGCATAACCCGGAGCTATTCCCCGTGCTGGAGGAAGCCGTCAAGAGCGAGCTTGAAACCTGGATTGTGATGCATGAAGACCTGCGCTCCAGCGAGCGCTGCCGGATCGTCTTCGACGCGCTGGTCAGCGGTGTGTCCAGCTATATCGCCGGCGGCAACTGACCAGGTGTTCAGCGATACGCGTAACCCAGGCCGAGCGACAAGTCGCCCGCACGCTGCACCACCAGGTCGATGAAGCCTTGCAGGTTATCGGTTGTGATGCGGCTGGCCGGGCCGGCGATACTGAGGGCAGCGATCACTTCGCCATCGGCATCCATGATCGGCGCCGCGATCGCTACCGCGCCGTTGGAGCGCTCGGCATAGGAAACCGCGTAGCCTTGCGCCAGTACTTGCTGCAGTTCCTGTTCCAGCAGCTGGCGGTCGATGATGGTGTTGTCGGTGAAGCGCGTCAGCGTACCGCCCAGCACTGTCTGCTGCACCGATTGCGGCGCGTGCGCTAGCAGCACTTTGCCGGACGCGCCGGCATACAAGGGCCGGCGGTTACCGACATCGGTGTGGACACGGATCGCCTGGGTCGATTCCCAGCGCGCCACGCACACCATTTCCAGGCCGTCGCGCACCCGCACCTGGACGTTTTCGTTGCAGATGCCGCCGATATCGCGCAAATGGCTGCGCGCCACTCGCACCAGGCTGACCTGTTCCTGCGCCGCCACGCCCAGATACAGCGCCTTGTAACCAAGGTGATACGTCGGGGTATCGCCTGCGCGATGCAGCAGGCCGCGCTGTTCCAGCGTGTACAACAAGCGGAAGGTACGGGCCTTGGTATTGCCGGAACGGACCGACAGCTCGGTCACGCCCAGTCCCGGACTTTGGGCGACCAACAGGAGCAGCGCCAATGCTTCATCTACTGCGGCAACGGTGTAGTCGGCCATGCGTGGGGATTCTCGTTAATTCAATTGGTCGATAATATACCTCGACATCGCCTGCGCCAGTTGTGTCAAATGCTGCTGCAGCGTCGCGAATCCGGCGCTGCGCTCCAGGCTTTGCTCATTCATGTACAACGCACGGTTGATTTCGATCTGCATGCTGTGGCGGCCGCGCTGCGGATCGCTGTAGGCGCGCACCAATTCGGCGCCGCGATACGGATCGTTGATCTTGACCACATAGCCCATGCCTTGCAGCTGCTGCGCGACCCAGGCGGTAAAGACCGGATCGGCAGCGCTGCCGTCGCGGTCGCCCAGCACGAAATCGGGACGGCGCGCGCCATTGTCGATATTCATCGCATTGCCGACCGACTTCATCGAGTGGCAATCAATATGCCAGGAGCGGCCGAAGCGCGCGTGCGCGGCGTTAATCAGGCGCTGCAGTTCGGCGTGATACGGATCGTAATAGCGCTCAATGCGCTGCTGCACTTCGGCGATGCCCAGCTTGCGGTCGTACATCGGCACCGCCGGCAGCGCATAGCGGCGGATCAGGCCCATGCCGGCCTTGCTCTTTTCCGATACCTTGATCGGTTCGGGCCAGGGCTGGTCCAGCAATTCCGGGTCGATGTCGCTGCGACTGCGGTTGAAATCGATATAGCTGCGGTGCACACGCGCCGCCAACAGCGTCGCGCCATGCTGCACGGCGCCGCTCCACAGTTCGTCGACGTAAGCATCCCAGCCGGACATCAGCGCGGCTTCCGGCGCCACCGCCTGCATATCCGGCGGGCAGTGGCGGCTGCTGTGCGGCGAATCGAAGACCAGCGGGATCAACTTGGCGTCATCCGGAATGGTCAAAATAAAAGCTTCTTGCATCTTGGTGTTCCTTAGCACTTCTGTGTTTTCTATCTGAATCTGATTTGACTCAATAACCGGTATAGACCGCGAACGCCATGACCGCCATCGATAGCAGCGTCAAAATTGCGAACAGCGGAAAAATGAAACGCAGCCAGGCGCCATAGCCAACCTTGCCGGTCGCCAGGTAGGCCAGCAGCATGCCGGAGGTCGGCGTCACCATGTTGGTCAGGCCGTTTCCGAACAGGAAAGCCAGCACCACGCTCTGGCCGCTGACGCCGGAAATATGGCCGATCGGGCCGAGGATCGGCATGCTGATGGCGGCTTTGCCGGAAGTCGACGGGATCAACACGTCGAGCAGCATCTGCACCAGGATCATGCCTTGTGCGGCAAAGATCCTGCTGCGGCCTTCAACGATTGCAGCCAGGTGGTAGATCACGGTGTCGAGCACCAGGCTGTCATGCAGCACGATTTCGATGGCCTTCGCCAGGCCGATCAGCAAACCCGCCAGCATCATGCCTTTCATGCCTTCGACAAACGCATCGCAGGCGGTGCGCACCGACATGCCGGCGGCGATGGCGATGATGATGCCTTCAAAAATATAAAATGCGCCGAGCTGGATATCGCCCCATTTCCAGACGCTGGTGCCAATCACCAGCACCACCACGCTGGCGCCGACCACAAATAATACGAAGCGATGCGATAGCGACAAACGACCCTGCAGGTCGAGACCGGTCGGCGCGCTGTAGCCCGTGCGCTTTACGTAAAGCAGTAAATAGGCGATACCGATCGCCAGGAACAGCACAAACACCGCCATCCGCAAACCGGCGCCGCTCAATAGCGGCACCTGTACGATAGGCTGGGCGATCACCAGCGCCAACGGATTGGTGACCGAAGCCAGGTAACCGATCTTGGCCGCAATCGCCACCAGCCCG
The DNA here is from genome assembly GCF_044745265.1 of Collimonas sp. NPDC087041. Lineage (NCBI taxonomy): Bacteria > Pseudomonadati > Pseudomonadota > Betaproteobacteria > Burkholderiales > Oxalobacteraceae > Collimonas > Collimonas sp. NPDC087041. The sequence goes on along the minus strand of NZ_JBIUZX010000004.1, from coordinate 427,046 downwards.
GTGGCGTACAACGGCCCCAGGCCGAGCCGCTGCGCCAGGATCAGCATCATCGGAATGATCACCAGGTATTCAGAAATCAGGCCGAGGAAGGTGCTGCCGGCGGCAATCGCCAGCATCAGCACCGGCGTCAGCAGGTAGACATTGCCGCCGGTACGCACTAACAAGCGGTCGATGCCGGCATCCAGCGCGCCGCTCTTGCGCAGCACGCCGAACATGCCGCCGATGAACATGATCATGAACACCAGCGGCGCACTTTTGGCGAGGCCGGCGGGAATCGCCGACATCGCAGAAAACAGGCTGGCAGGGTAGGCGCGCTCAATGCTGCTTGCTGGCGGATGCGCGGCCACCAGGGCGGCCAGGTCGCGCTCCTTGGCGATTAGTTGATAAGTACCGGGCACCACCAGTTTGGCCTGGCGCTGGAACTCGCCCGAATCGAGCACATAGGTCAGGCCGACCGCTACCAGCATGATCAGCAGCATCATCGCCACCGGATGCAGCATCCGGCTCTTGCCGTGCGCGTCCTGTTTTTGCTCGTCGGTGGTGGTACTGGCCATGTGATCTCCGTGTGCCTGTCTGTCCGTTTGCAGAATAATATGCTTTTCAATGTACAGGCCGGAAAGGCATTGCGCCTTTCCGGCCCGGTCGTTCTACCTCATGTTAGAACTTGTGACGCAAGCCGACAGTGAATGCGGTTTGCGAATTGTCGGCGCCAGGAGCGCCGCCTGTGATGCCCGGGCTATACATGTCGGACGCGCGCAGGTTGGCGACGTAGCTATAAAGGTCGGTACGTTTGGAGAACGCATAGGTCAGGCCCAGGTTCAGCTGAGTCAGGCGGCCTTTGGTGTCGCTGCCGACAAAGCTGTAGCGCGATTGCAATACGCTGCCAACCAGGCGCAGGCTATCCGAAACTGCATAATTGACGCCGAGATCGAACACGTTGGTGCTGTTGTTGTTGGAACCGCCGGCGGTGAACGGCGATAGACCGGCGGTGCCGGTAAACTTCGCGTCCAATGGCGCGGTCGCGCCGCCGTTGGTAGCCAGCGGCTGCAGGACCTTCGACCAGGCGCCAAAGAAACGCCACGGGCCGGTCTTGTAGCTTGAACCGAGCATCCAGGTCTTGATGCAGGTATCGCCAGGATGGCCGTAGCTCGGGGTGCAGCCGGCGCCGAGGCCGGTGCCTTGGTCGCTGGAAGTATTGACCCCGCCCGACAAGGTACCGAGCTTGGATTGCCAGTAGCCGAAACCGACGCCGAATGGGCCGTTGGTGTAATTCGCGCCGAGGCCGAGCGATTGGCCGGTGGAAGTCGAACCTGCGGTTTCGCCAAAGCCGTAGGTGGCGTTCAGCACCAGGCCCTTGAACAACGGTGTGTCGTAGCGGATCTGATTATTGGCGCGGTTGCCGCCGACGCGGTCCAGATTATTATCGTGCACGCCATTGATGAAGACGCCGAAGTCGTAGACGCTTGAGTAGTAAGTGGCCACTTCGTCGATGAAGTCCTTGCGACGGCCCAGTTGCACCGAGCCGTAATTGCCTGACAGGCCGACGATCGAGGTGCGGCCGAAGGTCAGGCCGCCCTGGCCGGAAGCGCCGGTATCGACCGCAAACCCGCCTTCCAGGTTGAACATCGCCTTCATGCCGCCGCCCAGGTCCTCGACGCCCTTGAAGCCGAAGCGCGATTGCTGCAAATCGCCCGAATCGACGCTCATGCGGCTGCCGGTACCGCGCGGATTGCTCGCGCTTGGCGTGGCAATGTTATTCACATAGGTAACGCCGGAATCCAGCAAACCGTAGACGGTGACATTGGTTTGCGCTTGCGCTACGTAACTGCAGCTCCCCAAAACGGAAAGTACAACTAACGACTTCTTCATGAACCGCTCCTCCCTGTTGAAAAAAATCCTAAGGCAACTTCGCCCGGCGCTTGTTTTTATTCGAGGTTTATTGAAAAACCTGTGCCGGATCGCTTGCTCTATTGTTTCACCTAATAAAACAACGTATTGATATATGAAACAATGGTAGGGGCGATATTTTCCCGTGTCAATCTCAATTGCTGAAAATTTGAGCGCGCTCTATGAGCGGGTGTTGCGTGCGGGAGAAAAGCGAAGGGGGTGCAAACAGAGCGAAAAGATGACGAGGCTGGAATTGCCAGGGGAGAAAAATTGAAATCGGGCGCGGCGCTTTGGGTTTTCTTTGCGCAACGCCCGAGTCAGGAAAGGATCAATCCCGCGGAGTTAGTCAGACCAGGCAACGGCCGCAACCGGCGCCGCTTGTTTGCTGCTGTCCGCTCCAATGGCCGAGCGCAGCATTGCCGACGCTGCATCGAGGCGGTCCGGCTTGCCGAACAGGCGCGCCGATACCAGCCCGCTTTGCAGCGCACCGAGGATCGTCATCGCGTATGCCGCCGGCGGGGCCGGCAACTGCGCGCCCTTTTCGGCAACAACCCGTTCAAGACGCCGCGTGATCCAGGCTTCATGCATGCAATAAAAGGTTTGCAATGCGGCCAGCACGTTTTCCGGCAGGCTGGTGGCTTCGGCCGCCAGCATGCCGCACAGGCAAACCCGGCCGGTACCGAGGTTCTTGCGCCACAGCGCCAGATATTTCTCGATCTGCTCCTTGAGCGGGCCGTTGATATCCATATCGCGCATGATTTCACCGATGTTGGCGGCATACGCTTGCACTGCAGCCAGCGCCAGGTCTTCCTTGGTCGGGAAATAGTAGTGGATGCTGGAAGTCTTGACGCCGACCAGTTCAGCCAGGTCGCGATAGCTGAAACCGTTATAGCCGCGCGTTCCAAGCAGCACCAGCGTGTGCTCCAGCAGTTGTTCGCGGACGGGAGAGACGGTCTTCATGATGATTTACCTATAGAGAGATAGCGATGCATGGCGCCGAAATCCGGCGTTTCAATTCCAGGCAGCTGGGCTAGCCGCCATGCTACGTCTTTTATAGGTCCGCCGGCAACTTCTTGCCGACTATTAAGTAAAACTCAGGATCACAAAGACGCTACGCCTTTATCTTATCTACTGAGAGGTAGACAATCAAGCTGTTTTCTTTGATTGTGGCCCATTTGGTAATGATGTTTTGTTATATGCATATTTTATTTGACTACCTTCCAGTAGATAACTAGAATCAGTCTTACAGTAGTTGCAGACACGTTGTTTCATACGTCCCGCAGCCAGTTTTGTTTTCCTTTCGTTAAGGACTGGCCTGGATGACGTGCCCGGGCTTTATAGGGGCAAGAATTAAGGATAGGACAAGCGTCGCAAAGCAAGACGCTTTTTATTTCATCCGACAGTCTATCTAGTGATAGATGTAAATTCTACTCCGCCCAAAGCACCGACGGTGCAGCAAGAACGCCGAACCGTCAGGGGGTCTCGAAAAACCGCAGCGTAGTAGGTTTGTCGAGATTCTTGTTAGTACAGGCGCTTGTGTAACCGCTGTATTTGGCACTTTGTCATTAACTTGAAAATCAAGAAAGAACCATCATGAAAACCACAGTCATCGCCACTCTGGCATTTGCAGCAATCGTCTCCGCCCCTGCCTTTGCAGACAACAACATTACTCCTCTGACCCGCGCCCAGGTACAAGCTGAACTGGTCCGCGCCCAAGCCGCCGGTGAACTGGTGCAAAGCAACGGTCAATACCCGGTTCTGGCGAAATCGACCGCCCCCGGCAAGACCCGCGCCCAAGTGCAAGCAGAACTGGCACAAGCCCGCGCTGCAGGCGAACTCGACTTCAGCGGCTCGCAATACCCAGTGTTCACACCATCGAACGCCGTCGGTAAAACCCGCGCCGAAGTCAAAGCCGAGTTGTCGCAAGCCCGTTCTTCCGGCCAACTCGATTTCAGCGGCTCGCAATATCCAATCGACTCGAACACCAAGTCCTGATTCCCGGCAATCAGTTCACGGCGATGCAGCGGACATCCGGCTGCATTTGCCACTACCGGCTACAAACGACAAAACCCGCGCCTCATGACGAGTGCGCGGGTTTTGTCATTTAACTTCCTAAGATTTCTATTTCTTCGATGGTTTCGACTTGCCGGCACTGTTGAGCGCGATCGCTTCACGGATCAGCGCCTTGAAGGCCGACTCATCCACTTCTTCGCCATCGTGAATATCGATTGCCCGACGCACATTGCCGTCGAGACTCGAGTTAAAGAGGGAGACCGGGTCCTTCAGGGACGCGCCCTTGGCAAAGGTAAGTTTCACCACCTTCTTGTAGGATTCGCCGGTGCAGATGATGCCGTCGCGCGACCAAACCGGCGTGTCCCCCCACTTCATTTCCTCAACAATGTCCGGATCCGTTGCCAAGATGAGTTTGCGCATCCTGCCAAGCGTTTCGCCGCGCCAGTCTCCGAGTCCGTCGATTTTCCTGGTGATGAGGTCCGATGCTGGTAATCCCTGGCTTGTCTCCGATATTTTCATGTTCTCTTCCTGGAAGTTACGGATGGTTATGGATATAAAAATAAGCGCCTGCAGTCAATGCAATGTAACGCGTGTGAGCTGCTAGTACGAGACGCCGGCGCAATTCAGGAAAGGCCTCCCGCCACGCGTTCGAGCCCGGTAAAAAATTTCTCCCAGCCGTACTTGGCGCCCGCGTAGGCTTGCTGCTGATCCGGCCGGAAGCCAGATTGCTCCATGCGCAGCTGCGTTCCCGTTGCCGTCGCGGTGAGAGTCCAGGACACGACGCTTTTGAGACCCATCGCTTCCCACGTGTAAGACAGCGCTTTGTTCGGCTCAATCGCCAGGACCTGGCACTCGACCACGCCCCAGTCAGCGCGAAGATCGAAACGATGGCCGACAACAGGCTCGAAATCGTTCTCCATCAACCAATCTTCAATCAGAGGACGCTGCGTGAGCGCGCGCCAGACTTTGTCAGGGGAGTGCGGCATTTCCCTCTCGACAATCAGTGTTTTGGTATCGTTGGTTTGCATCATTGATCCATCCTCTTCAGTAGGTTTTCCAAGCGGTCAAATCGGCTGTTCCAGAAGGTCGAATAAAAATTGATCCATTCAATCAATGGCGCCAGCGCTTTCGGTTCCGCGCTGTAATAAGTCTCCCGCCCGTCACGCCGGCCACGCACCAGGCCAGCTTCCTTGAGCGCGCCAAGATGCTTCGAAATCGCGGGTTGCGACACCCCCGACGGATCCGTCAGGGCATGCACCGTCATTTCGCCACCCCTGCTCAAGCGCTCAAAAATTGCGCGCCGTGTTGGATCAGACAAGATTTTGAGAACAGCCGTCGGTTCTGCGTGCATTGTGAATCCTTGCCTATGTGAGCTTCGTTTTGATTTCTGTGAAGTTGCTGCCCCACGAAGTTAATCATAACCATTTGGTTATGAATGTCAAGGAGCGAATTTTGAATGAGTATCGCGGACTATTTACAGCGCTTAACCTGCAGCTGGCATTAAGATATCTCTTGATGCCAGCTAACGTGCGACGGGGAGGACAGATTTGGTTGAATCAAAAAACGTAGATGCTGAGGGATTCATCCGCACCATACCATGCAGACCAATTCAGGCCGCCTTCCAGGCAGCGGTCAACAATCTATGCGACGTGCTGCCTAATTGCCTGGGCCCGTTGATTGACAGCGTGTACTTATACGGCAGCGTCGCGAGAGGCGACGCCAAGGTTGGAATCTCGGACTTGGACGTCACCTTGATCCTGATTCGCGAACCTACTTTGGAAGAGAAGCAAGCCATTGAGGCTGTGCGCCTTGCACTAGAAAGTGGACATCCCGAAGTGACAAAGGTCGACTTCGATATTGGGCATCTCGCGGAAGTCAATGCTTCCGAGAATCTCTACAAATGGGGTTTCTGGTTAAAGCATCATTGTCGATGCGTCCATGGCAATGATCTTGCGAACCGATTCGCTTTATTTCGTCCGTCCAGATTGATTGCGAGGGCTGTAAATGGGGATTTTCCTGAGGTGCTGGCCGCCTATGCGCAGCGCATCGGAACTGAGAAGGATGCCCTCTTGATCGAACGCCTCAAGAGAGCTGCGTCAAGAAAACTGATTCGCTCTACCAACGTATTGTGCCCCATCGAAGCATTATCATGGCCTGAATCACTCGAAGATCATGTCGATCATTTCCTGCTGACATACCCAGAAATGAGATCGCAGATTGCCTTTTTTCTTTGCCAGCAACGGATCTCGGATAGCGACCAAGGCGACTTCGTCGAACGCTTGCGGATTTTTTCGGCGTGGCTGCAGTTGCAGATATGACGTGTAGCCAGTAGCTGAATGTTCGTCATCGACTGTGGATTCAGGCGCTGGTGGCAACAAATTATTGAAATCCTACAGCCGGCGTTCGCAGTTCTGATCTCTCCTGAGCACCAGCCAATTTTGCAGGACGCACCACCTTAAATCACGTCAGGCCACAGAAGAATGCTCCGACTCGCGAAAATCTCTGATGCGCCCGAAATATTGCAAACAAGGATAGCCGCAATTCGGGCACATGCTTCTTCGCATTATCCAGCTGCGGAAATAGAGGACTGGTGTACCTCTCGAACTGCTGAGACATATCACGCGGCGATTGAACAACAAACCATGATCGTCGAAGAGGTAAATGAAAGTGTCGTCGCATTCGGCCAACTAAACCCGGAGACTGCGTTCATCGACGCTGTCTATGTCAGTCCGCAGCAATCCCGACAAGGCATTGGATTGAAAATCCTACGCGCGCTTGAGGCCATGGCAATTAAGCACGGAATCAAGGCGCTCACTCTTGAGGCATCTCTCAACGCCGTTGAGTTCTACCGTCAGGCTGGGTATGCTCCCGTCGTCGAGGAAGAATATGCGTCCAACTCAAAGACGTCCTCAACTACTCTTCGCATGTGTCACGAAATTTGCAAGACCTGATCTCATCGCCCGCCGAAGCGCCTATCTGCCAGCAATCAATGCCATCATTTCAGGATAAGTGTAAATCGCACTTTGCTGCGGAGGGCGCAGGGCGGCGGCGACCATTGCCTGCGCAATCTCCGTCGTCCGAATCGAACGAAACTTCGCTGGCAATAGCGGCGTAAAGAGCGGCAGAACGGCCGAGAGTAGCCATGGCGTATGCTGAGAGCCGATAATCATGGCTGGACGAAAGATGCTGACGACGGCTGGACCCTGACTCGTAACCGCTGCTTCGGCCTCGCCTTTGACGCGGGAATAGCGAGCCATTCCTGCGGCGCCGGAACCGGTAGTTTTGGCGTTAATATCGGCACCCATTGCCGACATGAAGGCCAGGTGCCGAACTTTTCCCGATGCCTTCAAGCCTCGGGCAAAAGCAGCATTGAGATCGACATCGATGGCGCGGTGCTCATCCAAAGAAAGTTTGGCCGTGCCGGCCCCCACTCCCAAAACACTGAACCCAGTCACCTCACCGTCAATCTCGCGCAATGCGTCGACAACCGCTTGACTCAGTTTGTCTGGCTCCATCTCCGGCACCAGCCGCTCCTCTACCTGCGCAGCCAATTGCAAATTGAGCGGGCGCCGCGTCATGACAAGAATCCGGCTGAAGCCGCCGCAGCACACAACCTCGGCGAGGAGGGCTTGTCCAACTGAGCCTGACGCTCCCAAAATTACCGCGGTTTTACCAGCCATATTTTCTCCAATCCAAAGACCAACAATTTATGGCTATATTTAACTACAGCGCCAGATGCAATGCCCTGAAACCTGCCGGAAGAACCTGCTCAGACTCGCTTGAGACAAAACCTAATTGTTCGTAGAATCGGATGGCGTTAGGCGCTGCATTCAAAAGGAGAGCTTGCTTAGGGCTTCTGCTCTTGCAAGCCGTGCTGGCCGCCTCCACCAACATGCGACCGATACCTCGTGATTGAGCCTGCGTGTCGACAAAGAGACTGCATAGATTCCAGAAATCCTTGACCAGCACGATACCGACGATCTGATTGTCCAAGGTGGCATTGATGTGGACGCATCTCTCTGGATGAGCAAGCCAGAAGTCCAGGTTCTTGTTCACATTGACGATCATATCCTGATGTACAGAAACGTCGCTTTCAACGTTCGCAACAATCACGCGTTCCATAAGTCGGCGCACATCGTCAGCCTTCTCTGGCACCACGCGAGTCAGCTGTACCTCCATTCCGGCTCCTTTCTCAATCTGAATAGACACCAGTTTGGCGCAAACTTTCGACCGTCCGCATTTGGCCGTTTCGATTTCGTCACAACCGCTTGATATCGATACTACGCGGACGGATCAAGTCACTTCTCAACGATGTTGAAGCCCTCATCGGGAGACGGGGCGACAAAGTATTGGGTGATCGCATCGAATTCCGCGTCGCTTGTCGTGAATCGATGCGAACCTTCTTCATTGCGGCGCCGCAAGCGCGTTTTGCACTCTTCATCCGAGACGTTCAGATAATGAAGGCTGTGCGCAACGCCGGCATTGTCGATGATATCCCGCATCCATCGGCGGGTATTCGGCGTATTCGCCGGAAAATCCAGGACGACTGAATTTCCTGCCCGCAGCAGTTGTTCAATGTGAGTGCCCATGATGTCACGAAGTTTGGTGGTGCAACGGACATAATCGTCCAATGTTTTTATCTCGCCTGGATATAACCGGCTCAACCATTCGTCTTCGCTGATGAGCAGTGTTTTTGGCTGCTGGGCGAGTTGGAGGGTCAACGTCGATTTCCCGGATGCGATTTTTCCGCAGACCATGTGCAGGGTTGGGACATTGGTTTTGGTCAGCAGCTCGGCGCCGTAGGAGTTGTCGATCACACAGCGCCAACCGTCGTCCAGTTTCTTGAAGACGTAATTCGCATTCCGATCCATCGAAAATGGCGATTCAGTTTTTTTGTTTGCTGCAAGTTGCGTATTGGCGACGACAAGTGCAGTGTCGCCTGCCTCGATCACCACCATTTCACCTTGCGTCACTTCCAGGCTGTGATTGAAATGCTCGGCGATGGCAACGAACGCCTTCCGGATATGATCTTTCCCGCTGACGGTTTTGCCGGGCATGACGACTAGCGTTGCGTCATCCGAATAAAAATCCATCAATCCGTTGAAATCCTCCCGATTGATTGCGCTATCCGCCGATTCGATGAATTGTTGAAGCTCCTGCGCCCTGGTTTTCATTTACACCTCCTGTTTAGTTGGGGAATTCCCAGGAAGCAGTCGAAAAAAAACCGCCTCGAGGGCGGGTTTTTAGCTACTGCAAAACAAGCGCTATCCCACCATGGTTTGAATGGTGCGAATAATTGCTGAAGTTTGTGCGTAGAAAAATTTCATAGCCTTCAAGATCGCATATTTAATCCTGCTCGTCAATCAATGACTGCTTGTGGCTGATTCTCAATGCATGTCCAACGAAAGATGCTCAGGACAGAGCGACGCCAGGAAGTCCGCCGCATCGAACACCTCTCCAGCGGTATAGACACCAGCTGTTTTGACCTGGCCGCCGACGACACGCGCCATCGCCTCGACGACGAGAGGAGCAGTGAACGCATAAATGTCTCGGCCGCTGGCAACTGCCCGGCGCTCCTCAGTTCCTCTGCGCACGACCACTTCTACCAGAAAGGTTTGTGACGACCGTCCGCTTTCGTCGCTTGCCGTCGGCGCCAGTTGATTCGGATTGGTCAGGTCATTGATTGCTGCGACCGTCATGTACGAGCGAATCTCCGGCGTCTTCAAGTGACGCGAGATTGTCACCGTGTCCGCCATGGTGAATTCCGAGATGACCGGCTGCTTTCCCAGTGGCGCAGGAAACGTCCATTCAGTGATAGGTGCTTCTCCCTCCGCATACGCAATTTTCCCGTTCGCGAAGACAACCCGACGACCATCCCGGCGCTCCCTCGACACTTGTCCAGCGATCAGTGTTCCGGCGGTCGGTCTCCAGCTATCAAGCCCATACGCGATGGAAATTTCATCGGCCGAAGTCCAGTCACCCATCGCCGCCGTCGCCAGCAGATCACCCAGTCCGCCATAGAACGCCATGGCATGCACCACCACAATGCCTCCTTCGCGTGCGCGATCGGCGAATAGCGCGAATGTATCAATATTGGCTTCCAGTTCCGCGGCGACATCGAGATAAGGAATCCGTGCCCGCAATGCCGCTTCGATCACCGGTGCGGAGGTGCTGGCAAACGGGCCGGCACAGTTGATGACCGCCACCGCGCCTTCCAGCACACGATCAAGCGCGGCAGGCTCATCAACCGATGCCGGCCGCACCTCAAGCCCGGGATATCCCGCCGCGAAAGCACTCAGCTTCACGGGATCGCGCCCGGAAAGGATGGGTGTCCAACCACGCCTTTGCAACTCCGAAACCACGAACCGCCCGGTGTGCCCATAGGCGCCATACACGGCTACAGCTTGATTTGATGACATCGCAAATTCCTTTCGATGGAGAGCCACCCGTCGCAAAACGCTACAGATCTGTACTCTTTGAAATGAGTGTAGATACAGATCTGTAGCGTGTCAAGATTATTTCTGGCATGATGTTGCGTATAGTGAAGATAAGCCGCCGTGCCGATATGGAGGAAATGCAATGAAAAAAAGTACTGCTGCCGCAGCTACAGATGCAGATGAGCGCGGCACGCCGAGCGTACGGGAACGCATCCTTGAGACTGCGGCGACGCTGTTCTACCAGGAAGGGGTCAGGGCCGTCGGCGTCGATCTCGTCGTCGAACGCTCGGGCGTCGCCAAGACCAGCCTCTACCGGCACTTCGCAACCAAGGATGATTTAGTGGTTGCGTTTCTCGAAGGTGAGGACGCCGAGTATTGGAGTGACTGGGACAGAGTCGCGGCGAGCGGGAAGGGTGATGCCGATGCAGAACTACAGGCGCTGCTGCGCTGGATCGCTCGCCACATCGTTGAGCCAAAATATCGCGGCTGCCCGTTTCTCAATGTGGCAACCGAGTTTCCGGCCCCAACCCATCCCGCCCGCGCAGTCGCCACAAGAAACAAGATCGAATTGCACCGTCGCCTCAGCGTATTGGCAAAGAAGATCGGCGCCAGCAAACCCAGCCAATTGGCCGATCAGCTCGTGCTTCTCATCGACGGCGCCTACGTGAACGGTCAGCTGCTTGGCAAGAAGGGTTCGGTGCACTCGCTCGTAACGACGGGACTTGCCTTGGCCCTTGCGGCTAAGAGCTGCTAGCTTAAGAGTTGCTGGCAACAGATCTTCGAAGAGAACGCAGCCTGGACTTCAAGCTACAGCAAGCAGCATCACCGCTCCCACTTCCACCAGATCGCTGACTCCATGCGCGATCATGGGGGCGAGCAGGCTGCGCGAGCGTTCCATTAGCCAGACGTAGGTTAGTCCAAAGGCAAAAGCATAGAGTTGTTGCGCAACAGCCTGATACAGCGGGTCAACAAAGAAGCTGTTGTAGTGCGCAGCGCCGAACAGCAGGCTGACGATAACGCCGGAGATCGGGATTTCGAATCGCCCGAGTCTCAGGCGCCCCGGAATCAGCACAGTCAACATACCGACCAATACACCGCGAAAGACGATTTCCTCGTTGGGACCGGCAACGAACATCACAAAAAGCCAGCCCGGGACGCCGATAGCTGTCATTTCGTAATCGCTTTTGAGCGGGGTGTGGCTGAGAAATTGCGGCCAATAGTCCGCAACCAGCATGATCGCCGCCATGACGACGCCGACAAATACAGCCAGTCCGGCGTAGCTACGGTGCGGTGGCCAGCGAAGATTGGCATCCGCCTGCGGCAACAGGCGTTTCATGATCAGGATAGCAATGAGTCCGGCCACGATCTGGAATAATTCGGCCAGCCCGACAAATGCCCAGATTTGATGATGAAACCAGTCCGCATGCTGCTTGAATAGCCAGCGCGCAGCTTCGCGGGCTGGCCACAGCATGGCCTGCATCAGCACGGCGGCCAAAACAATCGGCCAGAGACGGAATTTGAATCCGGTTATCTGGAAGAACGGGCGGTCCAACGGTAGGGTAGTTGTATTTGTCATGTGCTAACAATATCAATACTGGTGCATCTCGGTCTTGAACGAATGTTTCAATCCATCACCTGAGCGCCAGACACCGGGCGAGCGGCCAGTGAATGCTTTGACATCGCGGCTCATGTGCGCCTGATCGGCATAGCCGGCGGCCGCTGCGACTTCGGCCAGGCTCAGCTTACTGGACACGATCATCTGCCAGGCTGCGCGGGCACGCGCCTCAACACGATATCGCGTAGGTTCTACGCCATAAGCAGAACGAAAGCAGCGGAATGCCGTTACGCGCGACACGCCATTTGCCGATGCCCAGCTCTGGACGCCGAACGGATCGGCATCCGACATTGCGTGCGCCATGAGATCCGGCGCGTCGTTCAGTGCGTTTTGGGTCTGACGCCAATTCTGCATGAGCACGGCTGCCGCTTCTACCTGATCGCGCATGGTCAAACGGATCACCAGATCAAGATCACCAACCTGTCCGCATGCGGATAATTGGATGGGAGCCAGCAAAGGCAAGTTCAACACCCTTGCACCGCGTGGCGTTACCAGATCCCAATGCGCCGAAAACGGCGCATGCAGTAGAACGTCGCCAGAGCGCACATCCCAGCGGCCACCGTCACCTGCTTCCTGATAACCGCCATCGAGTACGATGGTAGCGTAGGCTTGTACATGAACGTGGCGTGGAATAGTCACGCCAGGCGCCATTGCGCTGCAGGGTGTTGAGTAGAAGCCAGACATGGTGTCTCCTTCAAATCTACGTTCACTTATTTTGATTTAGTGCAATCACGCAAAAAAATTGTCTTGGTCAATCTTATCGTTGATAATTATGGCCATGAACGATACCCAAAACCGCCCCCCACTTCCTGACCGGCTCTCAGTCGATCCTCGTAGCCCTTACTATAATGCCGCCATATTTGAACATGATGTCGGTATTAAACTTAACGATAAAGAGCGCTTCGAAGTTGAGGAATATTGCATCAGCGAGGGATGGATTAAAATCCCGGCCGGAAAGGCGCTAGATCGAAAGGGCAATCCCTTGATGACTAAAGTAAAAGGCAAGGTCGAACCCTTCTATCGGTAGGCGCTGTTCTTTGATAAGTATTTCTTAACTTCTTTGATTGTCTGCAAGGACGTGCGCGCTAACGCTTTTTCGATGGCGATTACACGTCCGCTCTTGGCCGATTCCACTCATTGCGCAGACACGCAGCGAAAACCAAATTATCAGATCATTGCAGGCCAAATACGGCCATTGATATCACACTGATCGAAAGTGGGCGCGGTATCTGCGAGCGTTTCCTTCCGGCGCAAATACATCAACCCGCCGCCGTCAACTTCCTGAAAAAATCCGACAGCTTCGCCACATCCGAAAACGCCACATTGAAGCGGAACCAAGCATGTTCTGACTGCGATACGTGGAAAAATTCGCCTGGCGCCAGCCAGATTCCTTGCTTTAAGGCCTGGTCGCCGATTTCGTTGGCGCTGAGCGTGCCGTGCGGCATGCGCGCCCAATAGAACATGCCGCCGCGCGGTGGCGCGAACGGCAGCAGGCCGACGTCTTCCAGCCGGGCGCTGACCTGCGCCTGCGCGGTGAGCAAGGTGCCAGCCAGGCGCTCGACGTGGCGCCGGTGGTGGCCTTCGGTGAGGGCGTTGTAGACCAGCCGTTCGGTGATTTCTGAATTGGTCAGCGTCAGGACCATCTTGGTGCGGGCAAACTCGCGCGCCAGCTCGGCCTGGCAGACGATGAAGCCGAGCCGCAGCGACGGTGCGATGGTCTTGGAAAAGCCGCTGACGTAAATCACCCGTCGCAAGCCGTCCAGCGCAGCCAGCATCGGATCGGTGGCTTGCGCCAGTTCGCGGTACAGATCATCCTCGACCACCCAGAAGCCATGCCGCTCGGCGGCTTGCAGTACGCGCATCGCGCAGGCGGGGGTGTAGGTGGTGCCGGTCGGGTTTTGCAGGACAGGATTGGTGAAGAAGATTTTTGGCCGATGGATCTGCGCCAGTTCTTCCAGCCGCTCCAGGTCGACGCCGCTGACGGTGCGCGGCACGCCGATCACTTCGATATTCGCCAGCCTCAGCATGGCGATCAGGTTGCAGTAGCCGGGTTCTTCGATGAACACGGTGTCGCCGGGCTTGACCAACGTGCGCATGATCAGGTCCAGCGCTTGCGTCACGCCGTGGGTGGTGACGACCTGGTCCGGTGCGATATCGAGCGACCAGGTGGCGAATGATTTGGCGATGGTCTGGCGCAGCGGCGCGTAGCCGTAGGGATGACCGTAGCCGACCTGCTGCGCGCCGGGCGAGCGGATGATGCGCCGCTCTGCCGCGTGCAAACCCTCGCCGTCGAGCATGCTGCTCGGCAACCAGCCGCAACCGGCCTTGATCGGCACTCGCTCGTCGGCAAACACTTCAGAAAATAGCCAGGCCGAATCGATCACCGGGTTCAACTGGATCGGCGGCAAGCCGCTGCGCTCCGTCACATCGCGCTTGGCGATGAAAAAGCCGGAGCCGCGCCGCGCCAGCAGCAGGCCGGCGGCCACCAGCCGTTCGTAGGCTTCGACCACGGTTGAATTACTGACGCCTTGCTCCTGGGCGAACTGACGAATCGATGGCAGGCGCTCGCCAGGCCGCAACTTGCCGTTGTCGATCAGGCGTGCGAGTCCAGCCACCACCTGTTCGACCAGGCCAAGGGCCGATTGCCGATCCAGCTGCAGGTTGAAACGGGAAGGTGGAATATCCGTCATACGGCCTCAAAGTGTAATCAGTACAGATTGCAGAACACAGCAATACAATTTCTGTGATTTGTACCAAGTGTATCTAACAATGTGGATTGTAACTGCAATAATCGACGGCATTACCAACCACTGCGGCGGAACCCACTGTGAACACACATCAATCGGATCAGGACCTGTCGGCATTCTGGATGCCATTCACTGCCAACCGGCAGTTCAAGGAAGCGCCGCGGCTGTTCGTCTCGGCCAAAGGCATGTATTACCAGACCGACAACGGCCGCCAGGTGCTGGACGCCACCGCCGGCTTGTGGTGCGTCAACGCCGGCCATTGCCGTGAAGAGATCACGGCCGCTGTGGCGCGCCAGGTCGGCACGATGGATTACGCGCCGTCGTTCCAGATGGGCCATCCGCTGGCGTTCACAGCGGCGCAAAAAGTGGCGGGGCTGATGCCGGCTGGGCTGGACCGGATTTTCTTCACCAACTCCGGTTCGGAAGCGGTCGACAGCGCCCTCAAGATCGCACTGGCCTATCACCGCGCCCGCGGTGAGGGACAGCGCACCCGCTTCATCGGTCGTGAACGTGGTTACCACGGCGTCGGCTTCGGCGGTATTTCGGTGGGCGGCATCGTCGGCAACCGCAAGGCGTTTTCCGGCAACCTGATACCCGGCGTCGATCACTTGCCGCACACATTGAATATCGCCGAAGCCGGTTTCAGCAAAGGCCAACCGGCATGGGGTGCGCACCTGGCGGATGAACTGGAACGCCTGGTCACGCTGCACGACGCTTCGACCATCGCCGCCGTCATCGTCGAACCGCTGGCCGGCTCGACCGGTGTGCTGGTGCCGCCGGTGGGCTACCTGGAACGCCTGCGCGCGCTGTGCAGCAAGCACGGCATCCTGTTGATTTTCGATGAAGTGATTACCGGCTTCGGTCGTCTCGGTACTGCCACGGCCAGCGAATACTTCAAAGTGACGCCGGACCTGATCACGCTCGCCAAGGGCATCAACAACGCGGCGATCCCGATGGGCGCGGTCGCCGTCAAGCGCGAGATCCACGATACGGTGGTGCAGGCGACCGCCGTCGGCGGCATCGAGCTGATGCACGGCTACACCTATTCTGCCCATCCCGTGGCCGCAGCCGCCGCCATCGCCGCCATCGACCTGTATCGCGATGAAGGCTTGTTCGAACGGGCACGTACGCTAGCGCCGTTGTTTGAAAAGGCAGCCCACGGCGTGGCCGGCGCGCCGCATGTCAAGGACATCCGCAACCTCGGCCTGGTGGCTGGCATCGAACTCGAATCGCGGCCGGATGCGCCGGGCGCGCGCGCCTATGAAGTATTCCGCAGGTGCTATGAAAAGGGCGTGATGGTGCGCTATACCGGCGACATCCTGGCCTTCTCGCCGCCGCTGATCGTGCAGCCGGAAGAAATCGAACGGATTTTTGCGACTGTGCGCGAAGCACTCAACGAAACCAAATAATCAGAATCCATATTGCGGGCGATATTTTGAACACCTCATTGAACACACCACAAATCAATCACTTCATCAACGGCGCGCCAGTCACCGGCCGCTCCGAACGCTATTCCGACGTCTACAACCCGGCTACCGGCGCTGTCGTCGCCCAGGTTGCTTTGGCCTCCGTAAAGGAAGTCGATCAGGCTGTTGCCAGCGCCCGTGCGGCGTTTCCGGCCTGGTCTGAAACCTCGCCGCTGCGCCGCGCGCGCATCATGTTCAAGTTCAAGGAGCTGCTGGAACAGAACCATGACAAGCTGGCCGCGCTGATCACGCGCGAGCACGGCAAGGTATTTTCCGACGCCAAAGGTGAAGTGGTGCGCGGCATCGAAGTAGTCGAGTTCGCTTGCGGCATTCCGCATCTGCTGAAAACCAGCCACACCGATAACATCGGCGGTGGCATCGATAACTGGAACCTGCGCCAACCGCTCGGCGTAGTGGCCGGCATCACGCCGTTCAACTTTCCAGTGATGGTGCCGATGTGGATGTTCCCGGTGGCGCTGGCCTGCGGCAATTGCTTCATCCTGAAACCCTCCGAACGCGATCCGTCGGCCAGCCTGCTGATCGCCGACCTGCTGCAGCAAGCAGGGCTGCCGGAGGGCGTTTTCAGCGTGGTGCAAGGTGACAAGGTGGCGGTCGATGCGCTGCTGGCACACCCTGATGTGCAGGCGCTGTCGTTCGTCGGCTCGACGCCGATAGCCGAATACATCTACACCGAAGGCGCAAAACGCGGCAAGCGCGTGCAAGCGTTGGGCGGCGCCAAGAACCATCTGGTGGTGATGCCGGATGCCGATCTCGACCAGGCAGTCGACGCCTTGATCGGCGCCGCGTACGGCTCGGCCGGCGAACGCTGCATGGCGATCTCGGTGGCGGTAGCGGTCGGCGATGTGGCCGACAAGCTGGTGGAACGCTTGGCAGAGCGCGCGGCGGCGCTGAAGATCGGCAATGGTGACCAAGCCGATTCGGAAATGGGGCCGCTGGTCACTGGCGCACACAAGGCCAAGGTCGAGGCGTATATCGCCAAGGGTGTGGAAGAGGGCGCCAAATTGCTGGTCGACGGCCGTGGCTTGCGCGTTGCCGGCCATGAGAACGGTTTCTTCGTCGGCGGCACGCTGTTCGACCACGTCACGCCGGACATGACCATCTACAAGGAAGAGATTTTCGGGCCGGTGCTGGCGGTGGTGCGGGTGCCGGACCTGGCCCGCGCGGTGGAACTGATCAACGCCCATGAGTTCGGCAACGGCGTTTCCCTGTTCACCAGCGACGGCGGCGTGGCGCGCGCGTTCTCGCGGCAAATCCAGGTCGGCATGGTCGGCATCAATGTGCCAATTCCGGTGCCGATGGCTTGGCATTCTTTCGGCGGCTGGAAGCGTTCTTTGTTTGGCGATCACCACGCCTACGGCGAGGAAGGCATCCGCTTCTATACGCGCTACAAGAGCATCATGCAGCGCTGGCCGGACAGCATCGGCAAGGGCGCCGAGTTCACGATGCCGGTTGCGAAATAAAGCCGTTCACTGTCGTCGCGTAGCGTTTCGAGCGCTGCGCGACGACCGGCAATTACACTTTCATTCGACTCCCATTCAAGTCAGCGTGCGGATCGAATTACTGATCGAACGCGCGCATTCCAGCACCAGCGGTCCGATTTTTTTCTCGACTTCTTCCATCGTCCAGCGGCTGGTCGGCGTCACCACGTGGACTGCAGCCACTGCTGCGCCCTGGTTGCTGACGATCGGCGCAGCAATCGTCATATCCCCCAGGAATAGCTCCTCGTTATTGCAAGCGTAGCCGCGCTCGCGCACCGTCGCCAGTTGCGCCATGATGTCGTCGACATTGGTGCGGGTGTGGGGCGTGCGCGCTGTCAGCGGCGCGGACTGCAGCAGCACGCGCGCATCGGCTGGCGCCAGCGTGCTCAGGTAGGCGCGGCCGGAACCGGTGCAATACATCGGGATGCGGCTACCGATCGGCATGTGGATCGGAATGAATTGATGACCGACGAAGCGCGCCACGTACACCATCTGGGTCTCGTACGGCTCAGTCATGTTGGTAGTTTCGCCGGTGGTGGTGGCCAACTCCGCCAGGAACGGATTGGCGACATCGACCAGCGTATCGGCTTCCAGGTAGTTGTAGCCGATCTCCATCACTTTCGGCGTCAATTGGTAACGCCGCGTGGTCGCATGCTTTTTCACATAACCGAGCGCCTCCAGCGTGTAGATCATGCGTTGCGCCGAGCTTTTGGTGATCGCGGTAGCCTCGGCCACTTCGGCCAGCGTCATGGTGCGGCGCCGGGCGTCGAACGCGCGCAACACCGCCAGGCCTTTTTCCAGCGACTGGTTGAACAAGGCGTCGGCAACTTCTTGCGATGGTTGGTCTTTCATCGGTATCTCTCACTGTGCGCGATGATTAATTATATCCAATATTCGCATCATGTATCGAATATCGATACACAAATATCTATTGACGATACAAATAAATTGAATATACTTAATCACACAGCGAATTTTGACATCAACTGCAGGACCTGCCGGCCAAGCGCCTGGCTTCCACACAGAGGGGAAATACATGAAACAGCTGATCCAACGCCTCACCAAAGCAACCGTCCTGCTGGTGGCAGCCGCCGGCGCCTCGGCCAGCATCGCGCAGACTTCGTTCACGGTGGGCGCTACCTCCACCGGCGTACCGTTCACCTTCCTCGATGTCAAAACCAATAAGCTGCAAGGCATGATGGTCGATACCGTGACCGCAGTCGGCAAGAACGCCGGCTTCAGCGTCAACATCCAGCAAACCCCGTTCTCGGCCTTGATTCCCTCGCTCACGTCCAACAAGATCGACATCATCGCCGCAGCGATGTTGAAGACCCCGGCGCGCGCGCAAATCGTCGATTTCAGCGATCCGGTCTACTCATATGGCGAAGGCCTGTTCGTCAACGCGGAAGACAAACGCACTTACAAGACGCTGGATGATCTGAAAGGTGAAGTCGTCGGCGCCCAGGTCGGCACCATCTTTGTCGACGCCCTCAACAAGAAAGGCGGCTTCAAGGAAGTGCGCGTTTATGACGCTGTCGCCGACATGATGCGCGACGTCGCATTGGGCCGCATCAAAGCCGGCTTCGGCGATCGTCCGATCGTCGCCTACCAGCTGTCACAAGGCGCCAATGCGCAAGTGCGACTGGTCAAGGAATACCAGCCAACATTGGTCGGCGATGTCTGCCTGGTGGTGCGCAAGGGCGATCATCAATTGCTGGAGCGGCTCAACAAGGCGATCGCCACCGCCAAGGCCGACGGCACACTGGCCAAGATCGTCCAGCAGTGGAATCTGAACTGATCACGAGCGATCTGCCCGCTCCTGTCCAGGTCCGGGCGGGCTGCCGCTTCCTTCCTCGTTGAGAAGTAAATCATGCTGATCCAGAACGTCATGGATTTCCTGCCAATCCTGCTGCGCGGCGCAGTAGTCACGGTGGAAGTCACCTTTTACTCGCTGATCCTCAGCACTGTGCTGGGCCTGCTCCTGGCGCTGATGAAACTGTCGCAGCTACGGCCGGTGTCGTGGTTCGCGGCCAGTTTCATCAACATCATCCGCGGCTTGCCGATCATCGTGCAGCTGTTCTACATCTATTTCGTCCTGCCGGAACTGGGCATCCAGTTGAGCGCATTCCAGGCCGGCGTGATCGGCCTCGGCATCGCCTACTCGGTGTACCAGGCGGAGAATTTCCGCGCCGGCATCGAAGCGGTCGATCCGGGCCAGATCGAAGCGGCGCAGTCGATCGGCATGCGCAGAACCATGATCATGCGCCGCGTGGTATTGCCGCAGGCATTTCGCATCGCGCTGCCGCCGTACGGCAACACGCTGGTGATGATGCTCAAGGATTCGTCGCTGGTGTCTACCATCACCGTGCTGGAAATGACCCGCGCCGGGCAAATGATCGCCTCGTCGACCTTCCAGAACATGACCGTGTACACCATGGTGGCGTTGATGTATTTGCTGTTGAGCCTGCCGCTGGTGCTGCTGACGCGACGGCTGGAGGCGCGCTTTGGACAGGGGAAGCGGAAATGATTGAAGTCAAACAAATCCACAAGCGCTTCGGCGAACACGAAGTATTGAAAGGCGTCTCGCTGCAGGTCGCCGCCGGCGAAGTGGTATGCCTGATCGGCCCATCCGGCTCCGGCAAATCGACCGTCCTGCGTTGCATCAACGGCCTCGAAACCTATGAAGGCGGGGAGATCCTGATCGAAGGCGAACGGGTCGACAGCAAATCGTCCACCATCCACCAGTTGCGCACCCATGTCGGCATGGTGTTCCAGCGCTTTAACCTGTTCCCGCATCGCACCGTGCTGGAGAACGTGATGGAAGGGCCGGTCTACGTCAACAAGATCGCACCGGCTACCGCAAAGAAAGAAGCGCTGGCTTTGCTCGACAAAGTCGGCCTGGCGCAACGCGCCGATGCCTATCCGAATCAATTGTCGGGCGGCCAGCAGCAACGCGTGGCGATTGCCCGCGCATTGGCGATGAAACCGAAGGCGATCCTGTTCGATGAACCGACTTCAGCGCTCGATCCGGAACTGGTGGGTGAAGTGCTGGCCGTCATGCGCAACCTGGCCGACGACGGCATGACCATGATCGTGGTTACGCATGAGATGGGCTTCGCGCGCGACGTCGCCGACCGCGTCTGCTTCCTGCACAGCGGCACCATTGTCGAAGAAGGCGCAGCGAAACAGGTATTGAGCGCGCCGCAACATTCACGCACCAAGGATTTCCTGCGCCGCGTACTTGGTCAGGACCAGGGCCCGCAAGCCGGCGCGCCAGCATCAAATTAAAAAGCACAGCATGAACAACATCACTGCAGGACAAGCGTTGCCTCCTTCGTTATGGGCGGCGACCGCCGCGCCGGCCGCACCGACACTGCCGCTGGCGGCCTCGCGCAAGGCCGATGTGATCATCATCGGCGGCGGTTTCACCGGGCTCTCCACGGCCCTGCATCTGGCCCAGGCTGGCGTCGACGTCTGCCTGCTGGAAGCGTCGGAACCGGGTTGGGGCGCTTCCGGTCGTAACGGCGGCCAGGTGATTCCCGGCTTGAAATACGATCCCGACGAATTGAACGTGATGTTTGGCAGTAAAAAGGGCGAGCTGCTGATCGACACCATCGGCAAGGCTGCCGATACCGTGTACGACCTGATCGACCGATATCGCATCGAATGCGACGCCACCCGCAACGGCTGGATCCAGCCGGCGCATTCCGACAAGGTGATGCGCACGCTGGAAAAACGCGCAGGGCAATGGGCCGAACGTGGCGCGCCGGTTGAGGTGCTGACGCGCGACGGCGTCGCCCAGCGCATCGGCACACCGGCCTATGTCGGCGGCTGGATCGATCGCCGTGCCGGCAGCATCCAGCCGCTCAGCTATTGCCGTGGCCTGGTGCGGGCGGCGCAATCGCACGGCGCCGCTATCCACGGCAACACGCTGGTATCCGGCCTGCAACGGCAAGACGGCCACTGGCGGGTCGACACTGCCGCCGGCCCGAGCGTGACGGCCGAGCAGGTGGTGATCGCTACCAACGGCTACACCGGCGATTTGTGGCCGCGCCTCAAGCAATCGGTGATTGCCGCCAACAGTTTCATCGTCGCCACCAAGCCGCTTTCCGCACAATTGGGAGGCAGCATCCTGACCGGCCGAGAAGTGGTGTCCGATTCGCGGCGCCTGCTGCTGTACTACCGACGCGACGCCCACGGCCGCCTGCTGATGGGCGGCCGCGGCCCGTTTGCCGATCCACAAGGAGCGCAGGATTTCAGCCATCTGGAACGATCGCTGGCACTGTTGTTTCCGCAGCTGAGCGGCATCGAATACGAATTCCGCTGGGCCGGCCGGGTAGCGATCACGCGCGATTTCCTGCCGCACGTGCATGAACCCGCCGCAGGCTTGACGATTGCCCTCGGCTACAACGGCCGCGGCATCGCGATGGCCTCGACCATGGGCCGCTGCCTGGCGCAGCGCCTGCTGCACACGGATGCGGCATTCCCATTCCCGATCAGCACGATACAGCCGATCCCATTCCACGGACTGCAACGTTTCTACATCGCAGCCGGCGTTGCGTATTACAGCATCCTCGACAAATTTTCCTGAGGTACGACTTACTCGATGAAGAGTATGCCGTCAGCGCATTGCTAGCAAAGGACACTTTGCACCGGTGATGTCAGCTGTCATGCACCACGCCTTCCGGCACCGGTTTCAGCGCAGGCCCCGCGGCAGTATCTTCCACCAGAAAACCAGACGCACGGATCAGCTCGCGCAAGCGATCGGCTTCCTGCCATTGCCGCGCTACGCGTGCGGCCTGGCGTTGCATAGCCAATTGCGCCACCCCATCCGGTACTTCCACAATCGCCGGACGCCAATTATCCAGATCCAGGCCCAGCACTTCATCCATCGCACGCAAGGTCGCCCTGCAGGTCGCGGTATCCGTATCGCTTCGCACCAGTTCCCACATTAGCGCCAACGCGCGCGGAAAATTCAGGTCGTTATTGACCTCGCTGCGAAAACGCAGCAACCACGTGTCGTCAGCGTGGCCACCTTGCGGCCAGCGATGATAGGCATCGCGCAAACGCTGCAAGCCGACGGCCGCGGCCTGCAAACCGTCCCAGCTGAATTCCAGCTGGCTGCGATAGTGCGCGCTCAGGCACAGGTAGCGATAGGCCAGTGGATCGATGCCGCGATCCTGCAGCGTCTGCAGCCGCAGGAATTCGCCACCGGACTTGGACATCTTTTCGCTACCGGTCTGCAAAAAATAGCCGTGCATCCAGAAGTTCGCCAGGCGCGTGCCGTGGCAAGCCTGGGTCTGGGCGATTTCATTGCTGTGATGGACCGCGATATGGTCTTCGCCACCGCAATGGATATCGAACCAGCTGCCAAGATGTGCAGCCGACATCGCCGAGCATTCGATATGCCAACCCGGAAAGCCACGGCCCCATGGACTATCCCATTCCATCTGCCGCCGCACATCGGGCGGACTGAATTTCCATAGCGCGAAATCGGTGGCGCTACGCTTGTCGCCCAGCGCGACGCGAA
This sequence comes from Collimonas sp. NPDC087041, assembly GCF_044745265.1. Classification (NCBI taxonomy): domain Bacteria; kingdom Pseudomonadati; phylum Pseudomonadota; class Betaproteobacteria; order Burkholderiales; family Oxalobacteraceae; genus Collimonas; species Collimonas sp. NPDC087041. The sequence continues at coordinate 403,852 of NZ_JBIUZX010000004.1, read as the reverse complement.
CGCCCGCCTGGAGCGCATTGCGATCCAACCGCGCCATGTAGCCGTAATCGCTTTGCTTGCCGGTATCGAAGTAGATGCCGTCGGCGGTGCGATAGGTATAGCCCTTCTGTTCCAGTGTGGTGATGAAGGCGATCTGCTGCGGCAGGTATGCGGTGGCGCGGCACCAGGTTTCCGGCTGCAGCAGATTGAGCGCCTGAAAATCCGCCATGAAGGCGGCGCTGTAAAACGCCGCAATATCCCAGGCGCTCTTGCCGGTGCGGCGACTGCCTTTTTCCATTTTATCTTCGCCGTGGTCGGCATCCGATACCAGATGACCAACATCAGTGATGTTGATTACATGCTGCACCTGGTAGCCGTTGAACTGCAGCGTCCGGCGCAGCAAGTCCTCGAAAATGTAAGTGCGCAGGTTGCCGATATGCGCATAGTCATAAACCGTGGGGCCGCAGCAATACAAACCCACTTTTCCGGGGACGATACTTTCAAAAAGCCGGACGCGCCGCTCCCAGCTGTCGTACAGATGCAATTCCATGCGATTGTTTTCCGAAATTTTTTGCAGATATGCCAGAGCGACAAGCAGCTGGCAGGGCACAAGCGAACGAGCGCGGCGGATCAGCCGCGCTGCAAGGATGGCCTGCGACAACAGCGCAAGCGGAGGACGTGACAGGAATGGGAGAGGGGACTAAGCATCCCTCATACTAACTTGCAGCGTTTCGCGCGGTCAAGCCGCAGCAGTTCAGCGTATCTGCATGCCGAAACGGTCGGCGCGTGGCATCCAGTTGCCTTTGATATCAGCCGAGACCAGCACCCGTTCGGCGCGGCCGATCAGCAGTTCGCGCGGCACGAAGCCGAAGTAGCGGTAGTCGGCGCTGTTGTCGCGGTTATCGCCGAGCATCATGTAATGGTCGGCCGGCACTACCACCGGCGCAAAATTGCGGCCGGCATTCACTTGTGGCAAAACCTGGATGCGATGCTGTTCCGCTCCCATTTGCTCGCGCAGGCGCACGGCAACAATGCTGCCGCCGTGATCGAGCGGTTCGGGTACGGAATCCAATAGTGCGTAGTCAGCTTCGTGGCCGTTGATCAGCAGCTTTTCATCGCGCATCTCGACCGTATCGCCCGGCAGCGCAATCACCCGCTTGATCAGCCGGGTGCCATCCTTGGGTGAGAAAAAAGTGACGACGTCGCCGCGCTGCGGTTCGCCCAGATGGGTCAGCACGATGTTGGTCAGCGGGACTTTGAGATTGAAGGCTAGTCGGTTGACGAACACCACGTCGCCTTCCACCAGATTGGGGCGCATGGAGCCTGACGGAATCGGATTCCAGTCGGCGATCGCCGTGCGGAAAATCCCGAAGAGAAACAGGAACACCAGGAAACCCTTGTTGAGCCGTATCCAATTTTTCATGTTGTGCGCCTGTCGGTGTATCGCGGGAGGAAATCACTTGGGATATCTTACCCGCAATTCCAGCCGATTGTCGGCCGAGGGTCGGCCGATTATGGACAGGCCGCAGCGGCGCAGGTATCGCCATTTCCCGTTACCGATTTGAGATTGCTCTGCGCGGCATTGCGGTTGTTGCCAATGAATTCATTATTGCGTGACATGGTTTTTCCGAAAGCCTTGAGACCATACCCGCGATTGTTGCGCAGCACATTGCGCCGCACCTTGAGATCGACGCCGAAGACGCCGTCGCCGCCATTCGCTTCAGCGATGCTGTCGCTGATCGAACCGCCGAAAAACACCGCGCCGCCGTGAGCGTTACCGGCCAGGACCAGCCGCTCGATGCGCCCGGAGTTGGTTTCGAGGTAAACGCCGTAGTTGCCCATGCCCTCGATATTGCCGTTCTTCACAAGGACATTGCGGCGATTCACCGCATGCACCCCGTTGCCGCTGCCGGCCGGGGCGCAGGATGCCGTCATTTTCGCGCAGCGCGCCGGCCCCTGGATGGTGTAGCCGTTCAAGTCCAAAGTGACATTGTCGGCATTGATTTCGACCGCAGTGGTATTGGCGTCTGTTACGCGCAGATTGCCACTCAGTTCATATTGCCCGGGATACTCGATGACTACCAGGAATCCGGGCTTGTCGGCACGCCCCGGGCTAATCCGGACTATGCCGTCAGCCCTCGCATGCACCGTAGCCAACGTCAGGCCCATAGCCAGGACCAAGGCCATTATCAGCCACTTTGAAACGCGATTGCGCATGGCAACCTCCTGCTTGCCGGCGGCGGCATGGCCACACCGGCTCACATTTCGGATGTTTCCGTTGCACCATAGAAAATCGACAATTTCAACGGCCGCATCTCGCCCATCCAGATCGCATGATCGCTATGATCAAGCAAATCGTCCCCGGTCTCGGGATGGATGAACACGACCAGGCCGGCGCGATTCAAGGCCAACCATGGGATGACTTCGCCGAACTGGGCCGGCGCAAACGCCAACTGGCAGCTCCAGTCCGGATGCGGGCCAACCGGACGCTGGTGCAAACGTCCCATGGCCAATCCAAAGCGTTCGGTTGCTTCCTCGCACAGTGCACGCGCTTGCGACAGTGTTGCGATATTGTAGTAAATGTGGGCGTGATAGCCGGTGATGCGCGGCTGGGATGTTACGGGCATTCAGACAACTCCAATCAAACAACAATAGCAAGGCAGACCAGCGCCTACCCGATTTAACATTCAACACCTCAAGAATACGCCCTTTCGACAGCTACAGGCTAGCTGTGAATTGCTGCAACCAGCACATGCTGTGGCAACAACAATCGGCGCATCAATCTACATTGAAGGCAATATTCGCGCCATCTCTAACAAGCCTATTTCTTTGCTTTTGAGGTCGTCATGACCTGTGCCGCAGCAAAGTATGAGCAAGAAAGGTGCGGCAAACTCGGCGTAATCAACTTGCCATCCTGCAACAAGACCGGCATTCATACTGATATCAAATGCTTCCATGCCTTGCCTGGTGGACCGATCCGGGCAGTTTGACCTACAATAAATTCCCATAGGAAATTTTTACCTCCAATCCTGCCTGCCAACATGATCCATATCCGTGAAATCGACCACGTCGTGCTGCGCGTCACTGACCTGGACAAGATGCTGCACTTCTATTGCGACGTGCTCGGCTGCCCGATAGAAGGTCGCAACGATGCCATCGGCCTGGTGCAGTTGCGCGCCGGGCGTTCACTGGTGGACCTGGTCCCGGTCGACGGCAAACTTGGCAGCGTCGGCGGCGCGGCGCCGGGCAGGGAAGGGCGCAATGTCGATCATTTGTGTTTTCGCGTCGAACCTTTCAATGAGACGGCCATCCGTAAGCACCTCAACGCCAACAATGTGGACGCGGGCGAGCTGGCATCGAGAAATGGCGCGGAAGGAGAAGGGCCTTCCATTTACATCAATGATCCAGAGGGTAATGTAATCGAACTCAAAGGTCCGCCGGCTTCCTAGGACCTGGCAGTCGCAGTCGGGCGCATCAGCAGAATCTGAAGCCGCAACACATCATGCTTCATACCGAGGCGCACATGGCGTCGGTAGCTCGCCCTGGATTTCGGACAAATCGTTGATATCCAGACACTCGGTGTTAGGATTTTCGTTGGCCGATACATCGCTTATTGAAAACAATGATTTCTCCCGCAACGATCTTCCTCACTTTTACATTACTCGCCTTTGCCATCCTCGCCGTCTGGCTGAAACCGCTGCGAATCGGCGAGCGCGTCGTCATCGCCCCGTGGATCGTTTTTTTCATCGCCGCGATCGCGTGTGGACTAGCGGTGGGAGTGCTACGCCTGCCGGCGCTGGTTTCGCTGGCGGCATTCGGTGGCGCGGCCTATGTCGCCAGTACGTCCAAACCGAAATCACTACAAAGCTATTTCTTTGGCGTTTGTACGGCGTTACTGGCGTTGGGATTGGCCTTGCATCGGCTGCCCGGTTTCAATAACCCGCTCATCATTGCGGACATGACATTGTCCGCCGGCGCCGCTGCGTTCAGCCAGTATGCGAATTTCGACAAGGGATCGGCCGGCCTGATCCTGCTGGCGCTATTGTGCCGGCGCGCCGAGACAGCGCCGGAGTGGCGCCGCTTGTTCAAACAGACCTGGCCGGTTGCGCTGGTTACCGTCGCAGTGGTGCTCGGCTTGGCGACATGCATCGGCTATGTCAAACCTGATCTCAAGTTCGCGCAAGTCAGCGCTTTGTTTCTGGCGACAAACCTGTTCTTTACGGTGGTTGCGGAAGAGGCTTTCTTCCGTGGATTGCTGCAGGATCGCCTGGCGCTGTCGCTGGCCAATTTGCGCTTCGGCCGGCCGGTTGCAATCGTGTGCTCGGCGTTGCTATTCGGCGCGGCCCACGCTGCGGGCGGCGGCATCTATGTGATGCTGGCGACGCTCGCCGGGCTTGGCTACGCTTACGCGTATCACCTCACCCGCCGCATCGAAGCCGCCATCTTCGTGCATTTCGCCCTGAATGCGGTGCACTTTGTTGGCTTCACCTATCCTCATCTGAACTGAAACCAGAACCGAAGTCGGTGGTGCAAAAAAAAACGGCACCCGCAGGTGCCGTTCGATACAAGTAGGCGGCGTGGCTGTCGCCGTGCCGTCTTATGCCTATTACAGGCTGATCTTGCTGATCTTCGCGCCTTGCAGCGACACGCCGGCGATCAAGCCACCATTGGTGGTGACGAAACCGATAATCGGTTGCTGCACGGTGTTGCTGTCGATATTGCCGTTGGCGCCGATATTGGCCAGCGCCACGGTTGCATCGGCTCCGACTGTGTAGCCTTCGCTATGACGGAATTTGTCGAGCGAATCCTGCGTCATGAACAGCACGACGATAGCCTTGGATTGCGCACCGGCCTGGAAGCCGATCGAACCAGCTGTAGTGGAGTAATAGCCTTCGGTGCGATTACCAACGCGCAGAACGCCCTTGCCGTATTCAGCACCAACTACGAAGCCCGCTTGCAGCACTGCCGGGAAAATCAGCACGCCCTTGGCGCGTGCAACCAGATCACGCGAAGCAGGGGCTGTCTGGTACAGCTTGGACAGAGTGGCGTCAGCACCGGCATTGATTTCGTTGCGGCTGCTGCTGGCGCTGGCATCGCGATCCGGCATGGTTGTGGTGCAGCCGGCGAAGGTGACACTGGCCAACGCGATAGTGATCGCTGCGAGGCTGCGATTGCGGAACAATGGTGATTTCTTTTGCATATTATTCTCCGTCTAAAAATACCGTTTATGATTCATTATGGTGTTGCAAATATAGCATTTAAGCTTAAGACAGGTGTATCGAATAGTAACAATTTGATATCTTCCAAGCGTCTCGCTCTCCGCTATCGTGCCGAATGACGGCCATGTCGGCCACAGACACGATCCTGGCAAGACGTTGTCGTTTGAGCACGCCAAAGCTGAAATGTTCCCCAGCGGCAGCAATCAACAATCCGATCCGGCAGCTTTATCTGCACTGACACGGCTCACTTTACAACGGACAACTCGGTATTTCTGTGCGCTAACGCACATTGGAGCACTATTTGCGTCGCCGCGGCGTGCATCGATGCAGGACAAACAGCGCGGCCAATTTTTCTCAAGTCCTTCTTGATCGCAACGGAATGCAGGCTATGCTGGCGCTCATAGTGCTCATTTACCGCCAGCGGTTTGCAGGTGGATACGCGCATGACCATCGTCCGCTTCGCCAACGGCCATCTGTGGCTGCATTCACCGGTGCCGCTGTCGCCGGCCGACCGCGCCCCTTGCTCTGCCGAGTTATGCGGCGGAGCGCACAGCCTGCCGCGCCAGCAGGCGCCACTGGCCGTCGAGCTTCTTCCAGACCATCAGGATTTTCAGGGAGACCTTGCCGGTCTTGCCGGCATCGTTGGTGACGGCGAGGAACGTGTTGCGCACGACAGCGACATCCTGCACCACCTTGATCGTTTGATCTGACTGAATGATGTCAGTCAGATTCGATGCGCCGCTTACCAGCGCGTCAATGAATTCGGCCTTGTTCTGTACCTTGCCGTTGGAGTGACCATAACTCAAGTCATCCATCACCAACTGCCCAAGTGTCGGACCATCGGCCGGATGATTCATCGCCACACCCATCTTCTCAACCGCGGCCGCCACAGCCTGCGCATCATCCACAGGCGACGCCGCTGCGGCGCCTTGCGCCAGCACCATCGACAAGGCCAAAGCGCTGCATACCGACATCCATTTTTTCAACATTCAAGTCTCCTGTTGTTGTATTGCTACGTTCAAGACCGGGAAGAGCCATTCACAGTCATCGGTCATCATACAACATGAAATAATCCAAAAACCAGGAAAATTAGAATGGAAATTGACAATAATTGCTGAAAATATGGGAAAAATCACCGCACTTAATCCAGTTGTACGATGATATACGAAGATTATACAAACCCGTCAGCAGCCGCATGAGGGTGACGATGCCACGCCCTCGATTTCATTTGGAGCGCCTCAGCCAAGCTGCTGTGCCGGCCCGGGGCACACCACAAGATTTCTCCAAGCTGGATCGCCTTTCACGCGATACGATACTCAGTTGATCAGAATCCTCCGGTGCCGCCTGCGTTCACCCCCTCCCAACTGAGCCCAAATTTAGTCAGATATTTTTTCAGGCGATCCGCGTCATTGGGATTGACCTTGGCGCTACGTGAAGCCGCAAACAATTTTCGCCCAGCATCCGACATCGACTTCGAACGCCTGCATATATCGATTACTGCCTTCAATTGCAAAGCGTCGAACAAATCCAATTGCTCAATCTGCCCGCGCTCCATCACTTCGCCGAGATGGAACTCGCCTCGCTGAACAGGCGGCGTCGCATAATGTTGCCAAAGCCGCTTCAACCTTAGCGTTTCGTCCACCACAATCGCATCGGTAATTCGGCCGGCATCGGCAAGCGTCGCCATACGCGTTACAGAAGCGGACAGATCACGAAAATTCCCCATCCACAATGCCTGCGTCGACATCGCGAACCGCATGTAGTGATCACGCGCTTCTTTGTTGAATCGGACCATTTGGCCGTTTTCGGCACCGAACTGAGCCAGCAGGTAATCCATATTCGGTTCTATATCTTCGGAACGATCTACCAGCCCCGGCAATTCATACGTCCATAAATTAATCCGCGCGTACAAATCTTCACGAAAGCGTCCGGCCACTACTTCTCGCGACAGATCGCGATTAGTGCCCGCGATCAGTTGGAAATCGCTTTGCACTTCGTTGTCGCTCCCAACCGGCAGAAAACGCTTTTCCTCGATGGCCTTCAGTAGCATCGCCTGCTCATCAAGGCCAAGTTCACCAATTTCATCAAGAAACAGCAATCCTTTGTGCGCCGTGCGCAGCAGCCCGGGACGGTCGGATGCCGCGCCAGTGAACGCTCCCTTGATATGGCCGAACAACGTCGATCCAGCTCCATCACCGTGCAGCGTTGCGCAATTGATCTCGACAAACTTGCCATCCAGTTGGTGACGTGCCTTCTTCAATTCGAATACGCGCTTGGCCAGGAAGGATTTACCAGCGCCGGTGGGGCCCATCAGCAACATGGGCGCCTTGGATTTGATGGCGACCCGTTCGATTTCGTCGATCATCGTATTGAAGCGCGCATTGCGCGTTGCGATACCCGATTTCAGGAACGCGACACCTTCTTCCTGTTCACGCGAGAACCGTTGCGCGATCTGGTCATACCTGGAAAGGTCAAGGTCTATCAACGTATAACTACCTGCGTCGCCTACCGTTTGCCTGCGCGATGGCGATGTTTGCAAAAGCCGCCCAGGAAAATAGTGCGCCTCCGTCATCAGGAACATACAGATCTGCACGACGTGCGTACCGGTTGTGATATGTATCCAGTATTCCTCGTTGTCAGTATCGAATGGATAGGTTTTGGCAAAGTCGAACAAGCAACCGTACACATCTTCAAAATCCCAAGGATCGGCGATCGACAATTGGCGAGCAACAACCTCGGTTTCCGGCGACACCGATCCGATATCCCTCGTCACCTGCTGCACAAGATTCTCGTACTTGCCGCTGTAGAGCAACTCAAACCGCTCAACCACCATCTCGTCATGCTGTGTCAGCGCCACTGTCGGACGCCATTTCTCCCAGCGGCCACTGCCGGAGCCTTTATCAAGCTGGGTACCTAAGAATCCAATGACGACAATGCGTTTCTTCTTCATATTTTTCAGATAAATCTTTATCCAATAAGATAATTCTCTTTGGAATATGAATATCTCACAAACTCTTTTGAAAGCAAAGAATATTTAACAAATCTCTTTAAAATCAATTCGTTACACGAGATATTCGCTGCTACATACCTATCTGGCACAGTCGTTGCAATAAAGGAGAGGCAAGTAACGAAATTATGGATGACATGCCTAGCCGCAAACGATACGCGGGTAATACCGACAGCGGTCTCGGCAACAGACGGGAGATAGAGATGAGTTGGATGATCAGAATTAGCAGTACAAGCTTTGAACGGGGCATGAATACCGATGCGACTACATCAACGTGCCTCATCACATCAACTGCTTGTCATACCGTCGCTCAATTACGCGCGTCCCCGAATACGGACAAGACTACATTTGGAATGGCCGGCGCCTATCCGACCTGCCAGACCGAGCAAGTTTGGCAAAATATCTTGTCAACTCTTGTCGGGATTTGATTGACCACGCATTATCAGGTATCAGGCGGATGCAGGTGGAGAACTAAGAAAGCACTTCAGCAGCACTCGACATCAGCCTTATTTATAAAAGAAAAGATCATGAAACACGAAGAATACGATGTCCTCAATGTTGAGGGCGGTAGCCATATCAAGATGTGGACCAAGGGTGTGCCGGTGGAAGCCGAAGCACGACAACAACTGAGCAATACGGCGAAAATGCCTTTCATCTACAAGCATCTCGCCGTGATGCCGGACGTCCACCTCGGTAAAGGTTCGACTATCGGCAGCGTGATTCCGACGCTGGGTGCAATTATTCCAGCGGCTGTCGGCGTAGATATTGGCTGCGGAATGATGGCTGCCAAGACAACCTTGAACGCCCGCGATCTGCCGGATAACCTGGGCCCATTGCGCAGCGCAATTGAAAAGGCCATTCCACACGGTGCTTCGCCGAAGACGCGGGGATTCAAGGGACGCGACAAGGGCTCCTGGGAAACTCCGCCAACACCGGTCGATGCCGCCTGGGCGCAATTGAAGGATGAATTCGACGCAGTCTGCCTTAAAACACCGAAGCTGGCGAAAACCAATAATTATCGCCACTTGGGAACGCTCGGTTCCGGCAATCACTTCATTGAAGTTTGCCTGGATGAGACCAATGTCGTCTGGTTCATGTTGCACTCCGGTTCACGCGGCGTAGGTAATGCGATCGGCTCCCATTTCATAGAACTGGCCAAGCAAGAAATGCGTACCCACTTCATTAATTTGCCAGATCAGGATTTGGCGTATTTGCCTGAAGGGACCCGGCATTACGATGACTATATCGAAGCGGTTGGCTGGGCCCAGAAATTTGCTCGCATGAATCGCGAAGTGATGATGCAAAACTTGATCGCCGCAGTTCGTACGGTGATTACAAAACCGTTCGAAACTCACGTGGAAGCTGTAAATTGCCACCATAACTATGTGCAAAAGGAGCAGCACTTCGGCAAGGATGTGTTGGTGACGCGTAAAGGGGCGGTATCAGCACGTGCGGGCGAGCTGGGAATCATTCCAGGATCGATGGGTGCAAAAAGCTTTATCGTTCGCGGCAAAGGTAATCCGGAGAGCTTCAACAGCTGCAGTCACGGCGCCGGCCGTACCATGAGCCGCACCGAAGCCAAGAAGCGCTTCACCATCGACGACCAGATCAAGGCGACCGAAGGTGTTGAATGCCGTAAGGATGCCAATGTGATCGATGAAATCCCGATGGCCTACAAGGACATTGATGCGGTGATGGAAGCGCAGCGCGCCTTGGTCGAAGTCATACATACCTTGAAGCAAGTGGTATGCGTTAAAGGATAGAGAGCCGTTGCTCTTATAACGTCCCGAAGTCACGCTTACAGGCGTGACTTCGGTAATAAAAACAAAGAAAAAATTGAAGAAAATGATTGAATTGAATGGGGCAACAGGGGAAGGTGGCGGCCAGGTTTTGCGTACGGCATTAACATTGTCGATGATTACCGGACAACCATTTCGCATTATCAATATCAGGGCAAATCGTCCCAAGCCAGGATTGATGCGGCAACACCTGGTCGCCGTGCAAGCTGCGGCGGCAATATGTAATGCCGATATCGGCTCTGTAACCGTGGGCGCGCAATCGCTTGAATTTGTGCCTGGCAAGATCAGGGGCGGGGACTATAAATTCTCCATCGGCACCGCTGGCAGCTGTACCTTGGTGTTGCAGACATTGCTGCCGGCGCTGCTGTATGCGGATGAACCCTCCATGATTCATATCACTGGCGGTACACATAATTCGATGGCGCCCCCGGCGCATTTCTTGCAGCGCGCATATGGCCGCGTGCTGGCTGAGATGGGCGCAACGCTGGAGATCGAATTGAAGCGCGTCGGCTTTTATCCTGCCGGCGGCGGTGAAATAGTTGCGCGCGTTTTGCCATGCATACAGCTAAAGTCACTTGAATTGATGACCCGTGGAGAACGCGTATCAGGCTATGCGGAAAGCTTCATCGCCGGCGTTCCGCTCGATGTCGCAAAGCGGGAACTCGCATGTGTGAAGGCAGCCATGGGTTGGGACGAGTCACAATTGCTGATCCGTGGCTTGCCAGCTGAACAGGGTCCCGGTAATGCCTTGCTCATCACGCTCGAATATCAATATGTTACGGATGTCTTTTGCGCGTTCGGCGAGAAAATGGTGCGCTCCGAAGATGTTGCAAGGAAGGCAATTTCGCAATTGCGGCAATATCTCACATCCGGAGCAGCAGTCGGCGAGCACTTGGCCGATCAAATCATGCTGCCATTTGCACTGACCGGCCGTGGCCGCTTCACCACCAATTGCATGTCAAAGCATGCGACGACGAACGCCGAGGTGATTGAACACTTCCTGCCAGTAGTGATTTCGTTTGAACATGACGGCATGCTCAGCACGTGCACCATCGAAACAAGATAGACAGGGGCGGATTGCCTCGGGAAAATCGCTCTAATGGCAATCCTGCAACTGAACTCATTGCCATACGTCGCTAAAACAGTCAAAAAATCACGAACTTTCCGAAACCGCAAGATGCTGGTTATAATCATCTGCAAAGGTGAAGAAAATGAGCTCCCATATTCTGACTCTGGACATCGCAGGAAATCCCTTCGACTGGATTTCGCCGCAAGACGCTGTGCTCTATTATGCGAGCGGGAAGGTGGCTTGGGAGTTGGGGGAGGGCGAGATCGTCTTTCGCGGCGGGTACTCGCGCACCGGGGTGCAATCGCGCATCCTCGTCAAACCGATCATCGCCATCGCCGGCAGCGCCATCATGGCGCGCATGCTGCACATGGAACTGCCGCTGGGCCATCACAACGATCTGCTGTTCCGGCGCGACCGTTACACCTGCGCCTATTGCGGCGGCCATTTCCAGCACAGCGATTTGTCGCGCGACCACATCCTCGCGCGCTCCCACGGCGGCAGGGATACCTGGATGAATTGCGTCACCGCCTGCAAAGACTGCAACCAGGAAAAGGGCAACAAGCCGCTGCAAGATTTCCGTCCGCTCCTGTATGTCCCGTATGTCCCTTGCCGCGCCGAACACTATCTGCTGAGCGGCCGCAATGTACTGGCGGATCAACACGATTATCTCGCTGCCAGGCTGCCGAAACACAGCAGGATGCGCGAGTTGAACTGAATGTGCCGCAGTCCGGCAACGCATTTCACGGCACGCATCGTGCACGGAAAAACAACAAAATGCCTTGCCCGATCCGCGAATTGTTTGACACTCGGAATTCATCGGGCGCAGAATCGCAGCTCAGTAATTTCAACCAACATTTTTCAGAAAGGAACGGCTATGCCACGGACGGCTATCAGTAACTCGCAACACACATAGCCCCGCGCATACCTGCTCGGGGTATCGGCAATATTGCCGCCCCGAGCCGGACGTTCCAATCAAGAACCCCGGTGAGGAAACTCGCCGGGGTTTTTGCTTTTCCGGGCGCGCCAACGGCGTGGCCTGCAGCAAAGGCCCCGGCATGACAAATAATTTGAAGAAAAAGTTATGCCAATCAAACAAACCCTGCACAAGGGCCTGGTGCCCGTGCACATATTTACCGACGAGATCGACCACAGTGCGCTACAGCAGCTGATCAACATCTCCAGCCTGCCGATCGTGCATCCGCATGTGGCGGCAATGCCCGATGTCCATGCCGGCATTGGCGCTACCGTCGGCAGCGTGATTCCGACTCGCGCCGCGATCATTCCCGCCGCAGTCGGTGTGGATATCGGCTGCGGCATGAACGCGGTACGCACCACGCTGACAGCAAGCCAACTCCCCGACAGCCTTGCGCGGCTGCGCAGCGCCATCGAGGCATCGATTCCAGTCGGCTTTGAACAACACGAATGGAACAAGGTGCGCGGCTCGACCCATGCCCGCGTCGGCCGTCCGCTGAATGACCGGCTGGACCGCATCGTGGCGCGGCACAAGGGAATCATGAAGATGCAGCACAAGTTTGCGCAGACCTGGATTTGCCAGATCGGCACGCTTGGCGGCGGCAATCATTTCATCGAGATCTGCCTGGACGAGGAACAGCGCGTCTGGATCATGCTGCACTCCGGTTCGCGCGGCATCGGCAACGTGATCGGACGCTACTTCATTTCGGCGGCGAAGAAGGATATGGAGCGCAATCACCTGCATCTGCCGGACAAGGATCTCGCGTACTTCAGTGAAGGCTCGACGCTGTTCGACGACTACGTGGAAGCCGTCGATTGGGCGCAGGACTACGCATTGATCAACCGGCGCGAAATGATGCGCCGAGCGGTCGATGTGCTGGCTCAGCAACTGCCACCATTCAAACTGGACGGCGAAGCGATCAATTGCCATCACAACTACGTATCACGTGAAATGCACGGCAATGAAAACCTGTTCATCACTCGCAAAGGCGCGATCTCGGCACGTGAAGGCGAACTCGGCATCATCCCAGGCAGCATGGGCGCCAAAAGCTACATCGTGCGTGGCAAAGGCAACCCGGAATCGTTTTGCTCCTGCTCACACGGCGCCGGCCGGCGCATGAGCCGCAGTGAAGCCAAGCGCAAGTTCAACCACTTCGACCTGGCCGCTCAAACGGCCGGCATCGAATGTCGCAAGGACGGCGGCGTGGTCGATGAAATTCCGGCCGCCTACAAGGATATCGACCAGGTCATGGCGCATCAGACCGATCTGGTTGAAGTGGTGCACACGTTGCGCCAGGTGATTTGCGTAAAAGGATGAATATGAAAATGACCATCAAACTACCAAAGCCGCGCAACCCGCTGGTTGCTCCAGCCAGAGCCAGGAAGGCCGGCGCCCACGACTCACACAATCCGACGCGGCACGCGCGGCGCACCGAAAAGCAAAAGCTGAATCTGCTGCTGTCGGGGCGCAAAAGCGATGGAGGCGACGATGCGTGACGATATGTTCAAGGTGATTGTCGAACGGCCACGCCGCGTAAACAGCAATGCCTACAAAGGCGACGGCCGTCCTTTCCGTAATCGTGAAGAACTTGCCGGCGTGCTTGGCATGAAAATGGGTTACAACGATAGTAAGGGGCTCAACGAGAATCTTGCACCGTTGAAGCGTTTTCTGGAAAAACAGGTCAATCGTCCGTGGGACAAGGTCTATGCAGAAATCCGAGCGGTGATAGATGCCCGCAGCACCGTCAAGCAACATATCCTGCAGCATCTGAATGACTTCGTAGAGACGCAGACCCGCTGGGAAGGAGACCGTAAAGCCGGTCGCGTATTACTGCGTCAATACAGGCGATCCGGGAGTTACGTGGAATTGGCGCAGTCCCGCGCTGAGTTGTTTGTTCATCCGGTAACCGGAATCCTGCTGCGCAATCGTTTCCATGCGAGCTATAAAGCTGACAGAGATCGCGAGCACCTTGCATTTGAACTGGATAAAAGCAGGGTTCGTCGCATTCTTTCCGACCGCGTGCAACTGCATCTGATCAATCAGGTCTGGTACGAAGTTACCTTGGATACGCTGCCTCCGCCATACATCGTACTGAAAGAAATCGATGGCGTCGTCGGCAGGCACCGGATGTTTGACAAGCGCTGGGATGTGCTTCGAAAGGAATGGGTAATCCTTGAAAACAATGCCCGCGTAGCGGCGACAGGGAGTAGCCAGGATTACTATGGATGCGCGGCGCTGTACGCTCGAGAAAAGCGCCAGCTCAACTCAAGGGAAATACGAGATCTTCAACTGAATACTCCGCAACAAAAACAAAAGGCCCGTAAGGGCCTTTTGTTTTTTCGGTCTATATTCCAGAGGCGATTCATCAGCTCGTCATTTAACCAGACGTTTTTCTCTCAACGACAACGCCAACACCCGCGCCACATGCAATGCCTCCATCCCGGCGCCGTCGTGGATCTGGTGGCGGCAACTGGTGCCGTCCGCGACCACGATGCTGGCATTGCCGGCCTTGCGCACGGCCGGCAATAAGGTGAGTTCGGCCATTGCGATTGAGGCTTCGTAATGTTCTGCTTCGTAGCCGAAACTGCCGGCCATGCCGCAGCAAGAGGATTCGACGGTGGCCAGTTCGATGTGCGGAATCCATTTGAGTACGGCTTGCACCGGGCTGAAGGCGTCGAATGCTTTTTGATGACAGTGTCCGTGCAGCAGGACCTGGTTCGTCGGCAGGGCTTGCAAATCAAGCTGCAGCCGTCCCTCTTTTTTTTCCTTCAACAGGAATTCTTCAAACAGGTAGGCCGATTGCGCCAGTTGCCGGGCTTCGTCGCCGTAGCCGTAATTCAGGAACTCGTCGCGCATGGATAGCAGGCAGGACGGCTCCAGGCCGACGATGGCGACGCCGCGTCGGACCAGCGGCATCAATGCATCCAATGTGCGGCGCGCTTCGGCCTTGGCTTGTTCGACCAGGCCGGCGGATAGATAGGTGCGGCCGCAGCACAAAGGCTGCTCACCGGCCACTACATTGAAATGCACCTTGTAGCCGGCGGCTTCCAGCACCTGTTGCGCGGCGCGGGCGTTTTCCGGTTCCATGTAGTTATTGAAGGTATCGACGAACAGCAATACTTCGCGCCCGTCTGCATTGCTGGAATTGCTTTTTGCGTTACCAAGGAAAGCCTTCTTGAAGCGGGGCAGTGAACGTTGCGGTGCGATGCCGATCCGTTTCTTGAGCCAGGATGCGAAGAGCGGCACGCTGTCGGCCAACGCCAGGAATCCGCCAACGCTACTGGCGTAGGGCGCATATTTCGGCATGAAGGCAATCAGCTTGTCGCGCAGGCTGACGCCGTGTTCTCCGGCCCATGCTGCGCGTGCTTCGATTTTTATTTTTGCCATGTCGACGCCGGTCGGGCAATCGCGCTTGCAGCCCTTGCAAGATACGCACAAGTCCAGCACTTCCTTGACTTCGACGCTGGCCAGGCCGGCGCTGCCAAGCTGGCCGGAGAGCGCCAGTCGCAACGTATTGGCGCGGCCGCGGGTGACGTGTTTTTCATCCTTGGTGACGCGATAGCTCGGACACATGGTGCCGGCGTCGAACTTGCGGCAATGGCCATTGTTGTTGCACATCTCGACCAACTTGGCCAGGCCGCCACTGCGGTCGTCGCCGCTACCGGGCGCCGTTTCTTCACCAGTCAGTGGATTCCTGCGGACATTCCAGGTTGACCAATCGAGCAAGGGCGCATGCGGCAGCTCGCGATAGCCAGGCGCAAAACGGAAATTGGCGGTGTCGTCCATCTTTGGAGGACGCACGATCTTGTCCGGATTGAAGCGATTCTCCGGATCGAACAGTTCTTTGATTTCGCTGAAGGCCGCGTTGATCTTCGGGCCGTATTGCCAGGCCACCCATTCGCCACGGCAAAGGCCGTCGCCGTGCTCGCCGGAATATGCGCCTTTGTATTTGCGCACCAGTGCCGACGCCGCTTCGGCAATTTCGCGCATGTCCTTGGCGCCGCCACGGCGCATGTCGAGTATCGGTCGCACATGCAGCGTGCCGACGCTGGCGTGTGCATACCAGGTGCCTTCAGTGCCGTACTTGTGGAACACCTCGGTCAACTGGCTGGTGTATTCCGCCAGGTGCTCGAGCGGCACGGCGCAATCCTCGATGAACGAAACCGGCTTGCCGTCGCCTTTCATGCTCATCATGATGTTGAGGCCGGCCTTGCGCACTTCCCATAATGCCTTTTGTTCGGCGGCGCCGCGCATTTGCACCACCGCGCCGGGCAATTGCAAATCGGCCATCAGTTCATCCAGCTGCACCAGTTTCACCAACAACGCATCGAGATTTTCGCCGGAGAACTCGACCAACAGGATCGCCTGCGGCTGTCCGACCAGCGCCTTTTCGATGACCGGCTTGAATGCCGGATTACCCATGGCCAGGTCGATCATCGTGCGGTCGACCAGCTCGACTGCAGTCGGTCCCAGCTTGACGATATGCTGCGTCATATCCATCGCCTGGTAGAAGGTCGGGAAATTGACCACGCCCAGCACCTTATGCTCCGGTAGCGGCAACAGCGCCAATGTGAGTTGCCGGCTATACGCCAAGGTCCCTTCGGAGCCGACCAGGATATGCGCCAGGTTGGCGACACCGTCGTCGGTATAGGCGCGCGGATTCTGGCAATCGAAGATGTCGATGTTGTAGCCGCCGACGCGCCGCAACACCTTCGGCACACGTTCGGCAATTTCGCTACGCTCGCGCTGTGCGATGCGCTGCAAGCCGGCGACAAGCTCGCCCATCCTTGCCGTCGCCGGCATCCGGTCCAGGCGCTCAAAGCGTCCCTGCGTACCATCGGCGAGCACGGCATCGATTGCTGTCACGTTATGCACCATATTGCCGTATTCAATCGAGCGCGAACCGCAGGAATTGTTGCCGGCCATGCCGCCAATCGTGCACTGGGCCGCAGTGGAAACATCTACCGGAAACCACAAGCCATGCGGCTTCAGCCAGGCATTCAAATGATCGAGCACGATGCCCGGCTCTACCGTCACGGTGCGCTTAGCCGGATCGAAATCGATCACCTTGTTGAGCCACTTGCTGCTGTCGATGACCAGCGCTTCGCCCACCGTCTGGCCGCACTGACTGGTGCCTGCGCCCCTGGCCAGGATCGGCACATGGTTATCGCGGGCGATATCCAGCACCCTCAGCAGATCGTCCTGGTCGCGCGGGACGACCACGCCGATCGGCATGATCTGGTAGATCGAGGCATCGGTGGCATAGCGGCCGCGGTCGGCCTGGCTGAACAGTACATCGCCGCGCAGTTCTCGGCGCAGCTGTGCCGCCAGCGGCGTGGAGAAACTGACGGCACGAGGCATTAGATGGATAGGTTTGACCAGCATGGAGAAATCCTGAAAAAATGTCAGCCCAGTTCAAAATGGATCGGCGGTAAGCCGGCGATCTGACCAATGACCAATCCTGCCTCTTCCGGAAAGTGGATCCCGGTGTAAGAGCCTGTGGTGATTACCGTGCCGCGCGGAATCGCAATGCCTTGCACGCGACAATGTTGTACCAGCCAAGCCAGCAGCCGGCGTGGATCGCCTGCCGGGTTGCTGCCGCTGCCTTTGAAAATGTCGCGGCCGCCCAACGTCAGGTGCGCCGCCGGACTGACAAACGGGAAACTGGCGTGGTAATCAACGAATTCGCCGACGATCAGGGCGCCATGGTTTTGCAAGTCGGCCAGTTGCAGCAGCTTGGGCAACTCCGGCCAACCGGCGATGCGGCTGGAGACGATCTCCACCGATGCCGCCATCGAGCCTATGCTTTGCATGACCTGGATATCCGTTAGCGGCGCCGCGTCTGGATCGATATCGTGCTTGAAGCAGAACATGATTTCCAGTTCGATGCCGAGCACCGGATAGTCGGCGCGCTCGATGATCGAGGTGGCGGGAAAGATGCCGCCGGCCGGCAGCGGCGCGCCTTGCACCGGCCCCGTTTCCGATTTCGCACCGATTTTCCAGCCGCCTATGCTGGCCTGCCGGTGACGCAGGAATTCCCGCTGCACCTGGTAGGCTTGCTCGCTATTCGCCGGTTCCAGTTCCGCCGGCAGGCATTCCACCATCGCGTGGTCGCCATAGGCCTTACTCAATAGAGCTGCCAGCTCGGCTTGCGCTGTATCCAAAGAAGTCATTGCAAATCCTTTTTTGCGTCACTCTCTTGCTTCACTCTCAAACCAATAGGCGAAGCGGCTTGCGCCGCTGTCGCCAGGCTATACGCCAACCTTGGCAGCGTTGGCCGAACCGCCGGGAGCGGCTTGCTCGAACTTACTGTCCGGCTGCATGCGGAACGCCAGGAATACGCCGAATCCCATCAGGATCATGCTGCCCAGGAACGGCAATTCCCAATTGCCGAAGCGGTCGATCAGGTAGCCGGACAGTACCGGCGAGATGATCGCGGCCAGCGCCGAGCCGGTGTTCATCATGCCGCTCGCAGTGCCGGAGTATTGCGGCGCGATGTCCATCGGAATCGCCCACATCGGGCCGATCGTCATTTCGGCGAAGAAGAAGCCGGCGCTCAAACAAAGGATCGAGATGTAAACGTTGTGCGTGAACAGCAGCGGCAACAACGACAGCAGCGTCAACAACATGCAGACCGAGACCATCTGGCTGCGCGCGCGCTTCAGGTTGCCGGTGCGTTTCAAAATCCGGTCGCTGACGATGCCGCCGAGCGTATCGCCGACCACGCCGGCAAAGAACACGCTGGAGGCAAACAGCGCCGATTTCTTGATATCGAGGTCATAACTGTGCAGGAAATACTGCGGAATCCAGCTCAGGAATAACCACAGGGTCCAGCCATAGCAAAAGTAGACGATGGTCACCGGCAGCATGCGCTTGAACAGCGGCCCCCAAGGAATCTTCGGCTGGTTCTTCTTGACCTGCGGCAGGATCGCCAATTCCTCAGGCGTGATGCGCGGATGTTTTTCCGGATGTTCGGTAAACACGAACGCCCACACCAGCACCCACACCAGGCTGATCGCGCCGCAGATGTAGAACGATTCGCGCCAGCCGTGCGTCGCCATGATGAACACCACCATCGCCGGAGCGACGGCATTGCCGATACGCGCAAACGCATGCGTGATGCCTTGCGCAAACCCGCGATTTTCCTTCGACACCCAGCGCGACATGGCAGTCGTGGCCGCCGGAAAAGTCGCGCCTTCGCCGAGGCCCAGCAGCAAGCGCGCCATCAGCAACGAGAACAGGCCGCCGGCGAAGCCGGTCAAAATCGTGGCGATGCCCCACAGGATGCCGCAGTAAATCAGGGTGCGCTTGGCGCCGAACTTGTCGCTGACCCAGCCGCCGATAATCTGGAACACCAGGTACGGATACGCGAATGCCGAAAACACCAGGCCGATTTCGGTTTTTGAAAGATTGAATTCCTTGCCAAAGCCCGCTGCTGCGGTGCTGACATTGACGCGGTCCAGATAGGTAATGAAATACATCAGGCATAACATGATCAGCACGACGGTCGTCGCGCGAAAACGCAGGTGTTTCATTGTTGTCTCCATCCAATATGTGCAGGTCGGCAAACGCCGAAAGACCTACGCGGTCCCTGGTCCCGCCGCCCTCTGTGGGGCGTGCCGGACCGATCCATTGCGACGTAAGCCGTGCCACGCACGGAGCCGCATTGAACCCAGCCTTTTTATTCGGACACTAACGACGCCCGCCAACAGCAGGCGCCGGACATACTCATGCGGCTTTCAATACCGGCTTGCTCTTTTGCGCAGCCAGGTTATCCATCGCCGCCACTACACCGCTGCCAGCCAACTGCACGCCGGCCAATTTCAAACCCATTTCGCAACCGGCCAGCGTCGCCATCAAGGTCAACTCGTTAGCCTCGCCGAGATGGCCGATGCGGAACATGCCGCCCTTCATTTTTCCAAGACCGGTTCCCAATGACATGTTGAAGTTTTCATAGATGGTCTTGCGGATCGCATCGGCATCGAAGCCGGGCGGCGTCATCACACCGGTCAGCACCGGCGAATACAGGGCCGGATCGGCGCACTGGATTTCCAGGCCCCAAGCCCGCACTGCGGAACGGCATGCCGCCGCCAGTCGTTGATGACGCACGAACACATTGTCCAGACCTTCACCCAGGATCATGTCGAGCGCTTCCGACAAGCCATACAACAGGTTGGTGTTGGGCGTGTACGGCCAGTAGCCGGTTTCGTTCATCTCGATGATTTCAGCCCAGGCCCAGAATGCCTTCGGCAACCGCGCGGTTTTGCTGACGGCCACGGCTTTCTTCGATACCGCGTTGAAGCTGATCCCCGGCGGCAGCATCAAACCCTTTTGCGATCCCGACACGGTGACGTCGACACCCCATTCGTCATGCCGGTAATCCGCTGATGCCAGTCCGGAAATCGTATCGACGATCAGCAACGCCGGATGTCCTGCCGCATCGATGGCTTTGCGCACGGCAGCGATGTCCGAGGTGACGCCGGTCGATGTTTCGTTATGCACCACGCACACCGCCTTGATCTGATGGCCGCTGTCCTGGCGCAAACGCTCTTCGATCCGATCAGCCTGCACGCCGTGGCGCCAGCCCTCGATACCCGGCAGCCCAAGGAATTCAGGTTTCAAGCCAAGCGCCTCGGCCATTTTTTTCCAGAGCGTGGCGAAGTGCCCGGTCTCATACATCAACACCGTATCGCCCGGGCTCAACGTATTGGTCAGCGCAGCTTCCCAGGCGCCGGTGCCGGACGCCGGATAAATCACCACCGGCTGTTCGGTCTTGAAAATCTTCTTGATGCCGGCCAGCACCTGCAAACCCAGTGCGCCAAATTCGGGGCCGCGGTGGTCAATGGTCGGATAACTCATGGCGCGCAAAATCCGGTCCGGCACCGGGCTGGGACCAGGAATTTGCAGGAAATGACGACCGGCGGGATGAAAGTCTAGCTTTAACATTTACTCCTCCTTTGAACGAATTGTATTTTGCATTCAAAATACTTTAGCAGTCAAAATTTCAAACGTAAAGCCTTTTTCGACATTACCCGACTCTAGGCATCGGCTTATTTCTACTTAAAACTCATCGAAAACAACAAAATATGGGGTTTTTCAGCCGAAATCTTCATAATTACATTCAACATTGATAACTTGGCAGCCGTCATTCTTGCCCTCGGGATTTGATGTTAAAATAGAGGCGAAAGCGTTAAAAAGGATTTTGAATGCAAAATACGACATCTAATCAAGAGAAAAAAGTCGCTCCGCTGGTCCCGAAACTGGAACGTCAGCGCCTGCACGACACGGTCGTCGACCATTTGCGCAACCTGATCGTCGAAGCAGTGCTGACGCCTGGGACAAAATTGAATGAACGGGAGCTGTGCGAAACGCTGGGTATTTCGCGCACGCCGCTGCGCGAGGCGCTGAAGGTGCTGGCCGCGGAAGGGCTGATCGACATTTCGCCGAATCGCGGCGCCTCGGTCTCCAAGATGTCGGAAACTGAAATCTGGGAAACCTTCGAACTGATGAGCGGCCTGGAAGCCATGTCGGGCGAACTGGCCTGCGAACGCATCACGCCAGTTGAATTGGCCGAGATCAAGGCGCTGCACTATGCGATGCTGGCCTGCAAGGCGCAAAACGACCTGCCGGGATACTACAGCCGCAACCAGGCGATCCACGACAAGATCAATGAAGCGGCGCGCAATTCGGTGCTGCAGCAAACTTACCTGGGCTTGAACCGGCGCCTGCAGGCGCTACGCTTCAGGTCCAATTTCCAGCCAACCAAATGGGATAGCGCCGCGCACGATCACGACGAGATGGTCAAGGCGCTCGAAGCGCGCGACGGCAAGCGCCTGGCTGAAGTGCTGCGCCAGCATCTGCTGGACAAGCGCGACGCCGTGCTCAGCGCGGCCGCGCTGCTGGATGAAAAGCGGGCTGCGCCTGCGGCTTAGTGTCAACCCGAATAGTCCTGTCAGGTGATTGGCGCGAGTGCGCGAATCTATTCGTGCTGCGACGAGTCACCCATACAAGAAGTTGGAGAACATGCTGACCAACATACGCAAATATCTTGCGGTGGCATTCAAATGGCAAAAGGGACGGCAAGACAGCGGCTACGACAAGATGTTGTTGCTGACTGCGCCGTGGCCGCTACCGTTCGATAGTTACCTGATCCGCTATCCCATCGGCGCGGAAATCCCGCCGCATACCGATGCAGTAAAACAGGGCAAGCATTACCGCCTGAATATTGTGGTCAAGCGCTCGCCGCGCGGCGGCGAATTTGTCTGCAGCGCGCCAATCATTTCCACCTCAAGGATCAAATTTTTCCGGCCCGATCAGTGCGAACACAGCGTCACCCGCGTTGAAGGCGGGAGCCGCTATGTGTTGTCGATTGGATGGATTATCGGGAAATAGGGGCGGGTGCAACGCCCCGCAAAAAACTAAACCTTGACCGCGTAATTCTCAGGAAAGAAATGACGCTCGATCAGTTCGATCAGGATGTGCAACACCTTGATGTGCAATTCCTGGACGCGATCGGCAAAGGTGCCGCCCGGCGTGCAGATATAGACATCGCTCAGCGCTGACAACACCTCGCTCGGCTTGCCCGACAAAACGATCACATGCATGCCGAGTTCGCGCGCCGCCTTGGCTGCGCGAATGATGTTCTTGCTGGTGCCGCTGGTGCTGAGTGCAACCAGGCAATCGCCGGGGCGGCCGTGTCCTTCGATGTAGCGCGAAAACACCTGCTCGTAACCGTGGTCGTTGCCGACGCAAGTCAGATGGCCGGCATCGCTGATGGCGGTGGCGCCCAACGCCGCGCGATCCAGGCGATAGCGGCCAGTCAGTTCCTCGGCAAAGTGCATGGCGTCACACATCGAGCCGCCATTACCGCAGGAGTACACGCGACCCTTGCGCTGGAACACATCGATCAGCAAGGTGGCGGCCTGTTCGATCGATTGCAAGGCAACCGGATTGGCGAGCAGGGCATCCAGCGCTTGCTGGGCTTCGGTCAGGCTGGCTTTGATGTGCTGATGCATTTGGAGACTCCGTTGGTATGCGGGATAACGCCCGTTGCCGCCACAGCGCGGTGGCCGAAGGCAACTTAAATTGCGGAAACCATCGATTCTACTGAGCTATGTGGCCAATTGCCAGAGCCGGGCCGCACCGCTATCGAGGCAGCTGAATTGCCGCCGAGAATTTATCTGCAAATCAACGGTTCGTCGTACGGGTAACACCAGTATCGATCACGCCATAAGGCGTAATGCTGCTGCCGCTGATGGCGTCGCCATTGGACGGGGCATGACCGCAGGCGGCGACAAGTAAAGTTGCCATAACGGCAAAGAATAAACGCATCGTAATCCCTAAACTAAATGAAATGGTGTGCATGACAGACATGCAACCGGCGCAAACGTTCCGCCGGCGCCTCCCGCCATGTTGCCATCAATCGAGCAGCGGCGCGCCCTGCACGCAAGCGGCAATCCGCGCCATCAACTCCTCAAACTCAGCCGGACGCTCATCGCGCAACAGCGGGAACAGGTGCTGATGATCGGTGCCCGCCACCACCCGCAACTGGCGCGAACGCGCCTTGCTTGCCGATTGCACCAGCCGCTCCGGTATCTCCAGCGGGATCACCGCATCGTGTTCGGCGGCGATCACCAGCAGATCGCCCTCGAACTGTTCCAGGATAGCCCATGCATCGCTATCGGCCCAGCTGCGCTCGCGCCGGATGATCTGCGAAAACTGCGGCCCGAACGGCACATCGTAAGCGGCCGGCTCGTACACTCCCGGCACAATCAGCACCAATGCCGCAACCCGATGCGTCTGCGTCAACCTGATCGCGTTGTAGGCGCCCATGCTGGTGCCAAAAACCACCAGCGGCTCTTCCAACTTCCGTGCCGCAATCACCGCCTCGGCCTGGCGCGTGCGGCTGCTCACTGAAGAGTCCGCCAGCGCGCCGCCGGTATCGCCATGGCCGATGCAATCGAAGGCCGTGGTAGCGATGCCGCGCGCCTGCAACGCCGGGCGCAAACCCGAGCGCGTCGCGGTGGCGCGCGAGCTCATGCCGGCGCCGTGCAGCAACAACGCGTGATGCGCTTGATGCGCCAGTTGCACATGTTGCGACGTAGCAGCCGGATGAAAATCACCCTTCAAAATGGCATGTTGGTAGGAAACGTCGAAGGATTCGATGGCTTGCATGATCAGATATGGAGCGATGTTGGATAAGGTGACGTCACCTTACCCCAACTCGGAATGCCACGGACAATCATCGTCGCTTTTCGCTTGACCTCAAGTTAACTTGAAGTCCTACACTGGCTGCCAGCAACTGATATTTCTCTCGGCGCGCAGCAATCGCACAGCCATCGCGTCGCCACCCACACCCGTCGGAGAGCAACCATGACTTCACAGATTTACCGCGTAGATAAATTCATCGTGCCCGCAGCCGCACAACAGGAATTCCTGGCCAGGGTCCGCGCCACGCACGCGCTGCTGCGCTCCCTGCCAGGCTGTACGCAAGAACTGCTGCTGGAACAAACCTCCGGCCCCGGATCGTACAACTACGTCACGCTGATGGGATGGAAAGACCAGGCGTCCATCGACGCCGCAAAAATCGAAGTCCAGAAACTGCACGCCAAAACCGGCTTCCATCCGCAGGAATTGTTCAGCCGGCTTGGCATCCAGGCCGATCTTGGCAACTACAAGACGATTGATGGCGCGGGCTGAAGTCTGAGCGGAAGCGGCACTTTCACTGATGTGCTGCAAGCAAACATTGCAGCGCATTGAATGCGAGTGAATCGTGCGCGAATCTTGCATTGATCATGCAATAAAAAAATGGCGGTGATGACCACGCATTTCTGCACAATCATCACCGCCACTCTCACCGCAGCCGTGGCGTTCACGGCAAGCGTCAAATTACTTCGTTACCGCTGCCTTAGCATCTGCCTTGGCGACTGGCGTTTCGGTCTTTGCTTTAGCGTCTACCTTGGCTGCCGGCGCTTCTGTTTTTTCCTTTGCAGCAGGCTCTTTAGCATCCGACTTCACGACAGCTTTCGACTTCGCTTTCACAGCCTTGTGATGCGGCTTGGCCTTGGTAGTCTTGGCTTTAGCTTCAGTGCCAGCGGCCTTGGCTTCAGTCTTCGTATCGGCCTTGGCTGCTTGTGTAGTCGTTGCAGTCACTGCGGCAGGAGCCGCTGCCGGTGCGGCTGGCGCAGCAGGTGCAGTGCCTTGAGCGAACACAGAAGTAGCAAACAAGCCAGCGATCAGAGTAGCGATTAATTTGTTCATTTTTGCACCTTTACGTTATCTTCATTACCTCAGGTATTTCCTGAGGACCTGAGCAATTAACGAGGGCAGTAAAGGGATTGTTGACGTACATTACACTCGGTTACAACTATGTACATGCGGCGTAAAAATGATTCTGTGTCGATGCCGGCAAGCGCAACATCACCGATCAGATCAGTTGAGCAAGCCTCGCAGCTTCATCGCAGCGGACGGTGTCACCCCAGCATCCACCTGCGCCGCCAACGTCCCGATAAACGCAGCAAACACGCGCTGCTCCAATTCACCAGCGGCACACACCATTTCGCAAGCATGCATCGCCAGCACCACCGGGATGATGCAGTTGTCGATTACCTGTTCACGCGCCTCCGGTGCGAGCGATGGGACGCGCAGGAAGTCGAGTTGATCGGCGATGATGTCGGCGACGTCGTGCGGGGCGGGCAAAATAAACAAAGGCATTCAAGAATCCTCATCACTTCATGCGTTCGAGGCTCAATGCAAGCAAACGTTGGTGGGGTTGCTGACAAAGTGCGCGTGTCGTCCTGCTTGATCCAGATTAAAAATTACGAGTCACTACTAACCGTCCAAAAGCTCCGATACAGTGACGCGCAATGCCTTAGCCAAAGCCTCTATCGCAAACAAAGATGGATTGCGGCGTCCTCTTTCAATACCGCTGATGTAGGTGCGATCAAAGCCACACAGATCGGCAAATCCATCCTGAGAAAGACCCCGATCTTTTCTAAGTTTTCGTATTCGTTCACCGAAGCGTATGGATAGAGGTTTCACATCTGCATTAGGCCATTTTTTTGGCAAAACGTGGACGGACTAATCGTCACATATGCGCATCACGCGTCGTTATTTACGAATAAATTTTTGAAATGGCCGAATCGCGCATTCATTTCCGGCCACATTGAAGCATCGCCGTAGTAATCTTGATCGAAGATATTTCGACAAATTAAAATCGCCGCCATGACACACCCAAACGCCCCCATCCTGACAGCCGTCAATCTGACTTTTAACTACCCGCATCAGGAGTTGTTCAACAACTTGTCCGTAGAAATCCCAGCTGGCATCACGCTGGTACGCGGTGGCGATGGGCGTGGCAAGAGTAGTTTGTTGCGGTTAATGGCTGGCGATCTGCAGGCTCAAGCAGGTGAATTGCAAATCAATGGCGTGTCCCTGAACGAACAGCCAGAGCTGTATCGACGCCAAGTATTCTGGGTGGACCCGCGTTCAGAAGCATTCGACCAAATGACTGCGCATGAATATTTTGCGTCCCTGCACACTGCATATCCTGATTTTGATGACGCGCTGTTGCCAGCTCTGACGGAAGGGCTGTCGCTGACACCGCATCTGGATAAGAAGCTGTACATGCTGTCTACAGGGAGCAAACGGAAAGTATGGCTGGCGGCGGCGTTCGCCGCTGGTGCCACGCTGAATTTGCTAGATGATCCATTTGCGAGTCTGGATAAGGCATCCATCAACTTTGTTGTGAAGATGCTGAATCAGTTTGGCACAAATCCATTTCAAGCTTGGGTGATCGCCCTCTATGAAACGCCTGAAGGAATACCGTTAGCGGCCACGGTCGAATTAGGGGATTGAAGAGCTTGTTATCGTGTTGCTTAAGAAAGATTTCTGCGTATCCCCAAAATTTTTATTGCCTGGTAGGTTTCTCCGTGGCAGCATAGATTGATTTCTCGACAATCTTTCCATTCATGCCAATTCCCGACTATCAAACCTGCATGCTTCCCTTGCTCCAATATTTGGGAGATGGCATCGAACATTCGCTACGCGATGCCGAGGAGGCACTTGCAGAACACTTTCATCTGTCACCACTAGAACGCGCAGAGCTCTTACCGAGTGGTCAACAGGGTGTCTTTAAGAATCGCATTGGTTGGGCAAGAACCTACTTGAAGAAAGCATGCCTCATCGAATTACCAAAGCGAGCAATGTCCAAGATTACGGAGCGAGGTAAGCAAGTACTCGCCACCAACCCTGGCAGAATTGATGTCAAATATCTGCAGCAATGGCCCGAATTCATCGAATTTTTAGACATCTCGAAACAGAATAGTAGGACTACGATGTCTGATGAGCAGACATCGGTGGAGACCACCCCGGAAGAGGCAATCGAGCTCGCGTCTCAAGGTTTGCGCGAACAATTAGCCCAGACACTTTTGTCTCGAATCCTTGGCTGTTCACCCACATTTTTCGAACAACTAGTGGTTGAGCTCTTGGTGAAAATGGGTTACGGAGGATCGAGGCGGGATGCCGGTGAAAGGATTGGTCAAACTGGTGATGGCGGGATCGATGGGATCATCAAAGAGGATCGCCTCGGCCTTGACACTATTTTCATTCAGGCGAAACGTTGGCAAGGCTCGGTTGGTCGCCCAGAGATTCAGAAATTTGTTGGTGCGCTTCAGGGGCAGCGCGCGAGAAAAGGGGTTTTTATTACCACCTCCGTTTATACCGCCGAGGCGGTCGACTACGCGTCACGCATAGACACTAAGGTTGTTTTAATCGACGGCAAACAACTCGCCGGTCTCATGATCGATTTTGACGTTGGTGTATCAGTCTCCGCGTCATATGTTGTGAAACGCGTGGACTCCGATTATTTTGAAGAAACCGATTTTTAATTTAGCCGGCCGCGAACTAAATCACTCACGAAGTTATGCCCACTCTGCACACAACGATTCTGCTTGCTGCAACACCATCTGCACCGCCTCATCCTGCTTCACGGGTGGGTACTTATATTTGCGCAAAATACGCTTGACCATCAGGCGCAGCTTGGCCCGAACACTATCCCGCACAGCCCAATCCACGCTAACGTTCTGCCGCAAACTTTCGGCCAGTTCATGCGCGATTTTTTTCAGGGTCTCGTCCCCCAGTTCACGCACAGACTCCTCGTTGGCAGCGAGCGCATCGTAAAACGCTACCTCGTCCGTATTGAGGCCAAGTTGCGCTCCCCGTTCGGCAGCTTCCTTGAATTTTTTTGCCATCGCAATTAGCTCTTCCATCACCTGCGCGGTTTCAATCGAGCGGTTCTGGTAACGCGTAATAACATTAGCGAGCAATTCGGAGAATTTATTGTGTTGCACCACGTTGGTCGCAAAGCGCGTCTTAATTTCACCTTCCAACAGTCGTTCCAGCAACTCAACCGCCAGATTGCGTTCGGGCAGATTGCGCACTTGGTTCAGGAAATCGTCATCGAGGATGCCAATGTTTGGTTTGTCCAGGCCTGCCGCATCGAAAATATCGACGACCTGATTTGACACTACTGCCGAGCCAATGATTTGCCGGACGGCCAGCTCACGCTCTTCATCAGTTTTCCTCTTGCTGCTAATGTCTCTTTTTGTTAGCAGTACCTTCACTGCCTGGAAAAAAGCTACTTCGTTACGCACGACCTTCGCTTCGTCCAGCGTGCAGCACAACGTAAAGGCCTTTGACATCGCCAGTGCAGTATCGCCGAAGCGTTTCTTTCCATCCTTGATGCCGAGTACATGATTAGCGGTTTTTGCCAAGATGCTGTAACCGCTATATAGGTAGCTGCTATAGTCGAAGTCGTGCAACATGGCGCGCAGTACATCGAGTTTTTCTTCCAGCACCGCGTAGGCTTCATGCGCATCGACAGTGGGACGGCCGCGCCCCTTGCTGGCGGTGTATTCCTTCAGCGCCTGTTTCAATTCACTGGCGATGCCAATGTAATCGACAACCAGGCCACCTTGTTTTTCACGGAATACGCGATTCACCCTTGCAATCGCTTGCATCAGGTTATGCCCCTTCATCGGCTTATCGACGTACAACGTATGCACACAGGGCACGTCGAAACCGGTCAGCCACATGTCGCGCACAATTACCAATCGTAGCGGATCATCCGGGTCCTTGAAACGCTTCTCCAACCGCTTTTTGACTTGCTTCGAGTAGATATGTGGCCGCAGCAGCGGCTTGTCACTGGCGGAACCGGTCATAACGATCTTGATCGCCCCGCGCTCCGGGTCGTCATCGTGCCAGTCGGGGCGCAGCGCAATAATCGCATGGTAAAGGTGCGCACAGATGTCCCGACTCATCGCCACTACCATGGCCTTACCTGATTGCGCCTTACTGCGTTCTTCAAAGTGCGTCACTAAGTCAGAGGCCACTTTCTGTATGCGCGGTGCGGCACCGACGATGCTTTCCAGAGCCGCCCATTTGCTCTTCAATCGTGCTTGCTGGTCATCTTCCTCATCCTCTGCTAACTCGTCTACTTCAGCATCGATGTCCGGTAGCGCCTCTTCTTTCAGTTCCAACTTGGCCAAGCGTGATTCAAAGTAGATAGCGACCGTTGCCCCATCATCGCGGGCCTGCTGCATATCATAGATGTGAATGTAGTCGCCGAATACCGCGCGGGTATCACGATCCTCAGCGGATACGGGCGTGCCAGTGAAAGCTACAAAGGTGGCGTTCGGCAAGGCGTCGCGTAGATGCTGGGCATAACCAACTTGATAGCCTTTGACGTCGCCCTTGAATTTGGCCTCGAAGCCATATTGGGTGCGGTGTGCTTCATCGGCGATCACCACAATATTATGCCGGTCCGACAATACCGGGAAACTATCTTCGTCCTCACCAGGCATGAACTTCTGGATGGTGGCGAACACGATGCCGCCTGAAGGACGATTAGCTAACTTGGCGCGTAAATCCTGTCGCGTTTCACCTTGTACCGGCTGCTCTCGCAATAAATCTTGCGAAAGGGAGAACACGCCAAACAATTGTCCATCCAGATCATTACGGTCGGTAATGACGACGATGGTGGGATTTTCCATCGCAACTTCCCGCATCACGCGAGCGGCAAAACAAGTCATGGTGATGCTCTTACCAGAACCTTGCGTGTGCCAGACCACACCGCCCTTGTGGCTACCATCGGGACGCGATGCGGCCACTACTTGATTAATCGCCGCACGCACTGCATGAAACTGGTGATAGCCGGCGATCTTTTTGAGCAAAGTACCGTCATCCTCAAACAGCACAAAGAAGCGCAAGAAATCTAGGAGGTAAGTAGGTGCCAGCACACCACGTATCAGCGTTTCCAGCTCGTTGAACTGCCCCAGCGGGTCGAGCGTGACGCCATCAATCGTGCGCCAGGCCATGAACCGCTCGGCATTGGCGGACAAAGAACCCATGCTCGCCACAGTCCCGTCCGAGATCACCAGCACCTCGTTGTACTGGAACACATCCGGGATTTGCTCCTTGTACGTCTCGATCTGGCCAAAGGCTTTCCAGATGTCGGCATTTTGGTCGGCGGGGTTCTTCAGCTCCATCAACACCAGTGGCAGGCCATTGATGAACAGGATGATGTCGGGGCGGCGGGTGTATTTGGCGCCCTTGATGGAAAACTGGTTGATCGCCAACCATTCGTTGGCAGTGACATCGGCGAAGTCGATCAGGCGCACAAAGTCGCCTCGGGTCTCGCCATCTTTCTGATATTGGACAGGAACACCGTTGATAAGCAAGCGATGAAAGGCGCGATTGGCTGCCAGCAGCACCGGCGTATCGAGATTCAAGACCTGTTGTAGCGCATCTTCACGGGCGATCAAAGGAACCAGAGGATTGAGCCGATTGATCGCGTTACGCAGGCGTTCGACCAAAACGACCTGGGTATAGTTGTTGCGCTCCGGCGCGTTGCCATCGACCGCAATTTCGGGGCCGTAGACAGGGGTGTAGCCAACGTCAGCCAGCCAGGCGAGCGTTTCTTGTTCGAGTTGGTCTTCAGTCATCATGGCAATTATTCCAGTAGGCAATAACAATACCACGATGGCAACTAAACAAGCAGCGTAACGGCGTGCGCCACGCCATTTTTAATTCACTTGGCCATCCAGTCAGCGCCTGAGTTGTTCGAGTGTGATCATGCGGCGACCTCCTCAAGCATCGTTTCGGCTTCCGGCAAACGCAACTGGCCGGAGATGAGGCGGGGGAGTAAGGTGTCGCGGAGGGTAGCCAATTGCTTGACTTGCGTCAGGTGTGCACGGTCGACCATCGGTTTGAGCAGGTTGGCAAAAGCTGTCAGCACTGCGTCTGGAGGTAGAGCAACCAGTTCTGTCTCTAAAAAGTGGGTCGTCTGAAAATTACTGATGCCTGTGCTTTGGTTTTGGTATGCCCAGGTTTTACCTTGTCTATAGATGTATGTGAGGTGCTGCGCCAGAAGCACTCCGATAGTTTTAGTATTTGGACGAAGCAAGCGGCAAAAACTCGCGGGTTCCACTGGGCAATCAAATTGGCCTAGAAGCCCATCAGTTAAATACAAGGCACGACCTGTTGGTTGATCTTTGCTCCCGCCGGACACCTCTAAAACAATGTCACCATCTTGCAACTTCCGCGACGCCAATTTTTTCCGGGATGTATAACGAACGGGTACTCGATTATTTGTTCCAGTTTTCAAGTCAGGAATATCTGTTCCACGAATAATTGCAACACGCACGTCGTTTGTTTCGTCCGGCGCATCCTCCCCCCAGTCACCGCCGATAGTGTGGCAAAGTAATTCGCCAAACGGAACCAATTTCCATCCACTTGGCACTGACCCAAGTTCCGATTCCTCAATGCGCTCGGGGAACAGCGCGGCGGTTTCAGCATCCATGCCCTCCGGCTCGCGGCCGTCCTGTTTGGCACGCACGGGGGCGAAGTCCACGAACCAGGACTGGAACAGGGCATGGGCGATTGCTTCTAGGGTGGTATTGGTTTCGCGTAGTAGCGAGATGCGGTCATCGAAGACACTTAATGTACTTGCAATTGCTCTCTGATTAGCAAGATTTGGTACTGGGAATGCAAGGTCGCGCAAAACCTCTAAATTGATGTTTTCCTGAGCTGTGCCATAAGCCTTGCTTTTTACATTCTCCCGCATCATGCGAAACAGATATTCTATGAAAATCACGTCCGCCTTGTCGGAGTCTGGAATGAATCCAACAACGCTGTCTGGAAAACAAGCGGGAAACGTCAATAGTGCCGTTTCTGCAATATTGGCTGCAATAGTTATACATAAAGTTCCAGCGGGCCACAGCTTGCTTTGAGACAATCCTGCTTCACTATATGTTTGTCTATAGGAGGTGATTCGACCGTCAGCATTGGTAATGTCACCCGTCTGAATGAACGGATAGGGGCCGCCATATAGATGTGGTGCATGCCTAGGCCTGCATTTAGATTTGCCTCTCTCGAATGAACCTAGTGAGGATAATTTTTTCAACTGCCACTCAGAACTCATACCCCAACCCTCCCAACTTCTGGCGTATAAGTTGATCCAATTCCGCACCTTTGGCCATTTGCTCACCCAGCGTTTCGGTCAGCCTTTGCATCTTGTCGGCAAAACTCTCGTCATCGTCCTCAACAGCTTCTGCACCGACGTAGCGACCGGGCGTAAGGACGTGACCGTGTTCGGCAATTTCGGCTAGGGTAACGCTGCGGCAGTAGCCTGCGACATCGGCATATTCTTCGCCCGATGCGTCCTCGCCGCGCCATGCCGCCACGGTGCTGGCGATTTTCTCGATGACTTCATCGGTGAACTCGCACTGCACACGGCTGATCATGCTACCGAGTTTGCGGGCGTCGATGAATAGCACTTCACTCTGTCGAGCGCGCTTTTCCTTGACCAGGAACCATAGGCATGCGGGGATTTGAGTGTTGAAGAAGAGTTGGCCGGGCAGCGCGATCATGACTTCGACCTTGTCGGCATCGACCATGGCGCGACGAATGTCGCCCTCACTGTTCTGACTGGATGACATGGAACCGTTGGCCAACACAATCCCGGCGCGGCCAGTCGGTTTGAGGTGGTGCAGCATGTGTTGCAGCCAAGCGTAGTTGGCGTTGGCTTGTGGCGGCGTGCCGTAGACCCAGCGCGGATCGCCTTCCAGGCTGCCGTGCCACCAGTCGGAGATATTGAAGGGCGGATTGGCCAGCACAAAATCAGCGCGCAGATCGGCGTGCTGGTTACGCACGAAGGTGTCGGCCGGTTCTTTGCCCAGATTGAAGTCGATGCCGCGAATCGCGAGGTTCATCGCTGCCAACCGCCATGTGGTGGGGTTGGCTTCTTGTCCGTAAATGGAAACATCGCCTAATTGGCCGCCGTGGGCTTCGATGAATTTTTCGGACTGCACAAACATGCCGCCGGAGCCGCAGCAGGGGTCGTACACCTGACCATGATGCGGGGCGAGTACGGCGACCAACGTTTTGACGATGGAGGCTGGCGTGTAGAACTGCCCGCCGCGTTTGCCTTCAGCGCTGGCGAACTGTCCAAGGAAGTATTCATACACCTGTCCGAGTAAATCTCGCGCATGGTTTTTCGCCATGTCGCCCGTGGCGCCGAAGCCGATCTTGGAGACCAGATCGACCAGCTCGCCAAGTTTGCCATCAGGTAGTTGGACGCGGGCGTAGCGTTTGTCGAGGATGCCTTTAAGTTTTGGGTTTTCGGTTTCGATCAAGGACAGAGCATCGTCGATCCGCTTGCCGATGTCAGCTTGTTTGGCTTGCGCCCGCAGCGTCTCCCAGCGCGCCGCTTCCGGCACCCAGAAGACGTTCACTTCCTTGTAGTAGTCGCGGTCTTCGAGTTCTTCATTGATAAGGTCTTGGTCGGCGCCATCCAAGAAGTAGTCGTCGGCGGCATCGACAAAGCGATGAGTCAGCTCATCACGACGGGTCTGAAAGGTGTCGGAAATGTATTTGACGAAGATGAGGCCAAGCACGATGTGCTTGTATTCGGCAGCGTCCATGTTGGCACGCAGCTTGTCAGCTGTGGCCCATAGTGTTTTTCTGATGTCTTCGATCATGTGGGGAGCTAACTAACGACATTAAATAGGGATGCTTATCTTGTAACTTAGGTAGCTACGCAGACAAACGGAAAGAACAGATTTTGACTGAGCAGACAAATAAAAAACCTTCTTGCATGAGAGCCATTGTTGCTTCGAAATTTTCGGTGGTTGTGAATATTTTTTCACTATCAACCGATTCCCACTCGAAATGTCTGCTTCCGAAGCAGATGGGATTTAAGATTTTGTATTTACACATCCATTCTTGAACTACCTACACGGTTTAACAAAACTCTCAGATTACTTGTAGATAGCTTCGTGCGAAAAATTAACGATACTCTTGGCAGGTCAAAAACGGTTCGGTGGCTCAACGAAATCAGTATCGATTAGAGGTTGAAACTCATCAAAAATTTTCCATCGATGTTCTCTCGCTTGAGTCCGCAAATAAGAAAGCTTTTCTCTAGCATCTAAAAGAATTTTCCCTCGTGCTTTTACGTCTAAACAACGTTCGAATTCTTGCTCAGCTATCTCAACCTTCGCTTCAAGGTCAGCTAGTTTCTCGCATTTTTTTTGATATCTTTTTATCCTGGCTTGAAAATTTATATCTGCTTTCGCTATCAATGCTGCCGCGATAAGTGAAACAGCAAGAGGAATAGTGACCAACTCTATCAGTTTGGTCAAAAATTCATTCGCACGACCAACTGCAGTAAGAACATGCACGGCATCTTGTGGCAACGTTATTCCTGGTTTATCTAATATTATCTTTGTATTTACAAATTCTGAAGCTGAGTAACTCTGTCCCACAAAGGCGACAACCAGCATTACAAGTCCAATCAACAACGGTCTTATTGGCTTAGTTTTCCAGTTCCAACTCACTGCATTGTATATAGAGATAATTACAAAAATTGGCAATATTGAATACGCAATAATTAGTGTCAGTGTTAATGAATCCATTTGATTTTATTCAAAAGTATGAAAGTAAAACCGATTAATATAAAAACCGTAGTCAAAAAAATGCCGGCTTCTCATACAAAGAAACCGGCATTTTTTACGTCAGTAGATCAATACTTATATGAGACCATGTAGATCACTCGGAATCACTTTGACGCCCACGTCTATCCCGGCAAAAATCAAACGTCAATATTCCCAGCCTGCAGCGCATTCAACTCAATAAACGCCCGCCGAGGCTCAACATCATCCCCCATCAGCGTCATGAAGATCTGATCCGCAGCAATCGCATCCTCAATCTGCACCTTCAACAAGCGACGCACCGTCGGATCCATTGTGGTTTCCCACAGTTGCGATGGGTTCATTTCTCCCAGACCTTTATAGCGCTGTTTGCTGACGCCGCGTTCGGCTTCGTCGCGTAGCCAGGCCATGGCTTGGTGGAAGTCGGTGATGGCTGACTCTTTGACTTTTTCGCCGGCGCCGCGCTGGATGACTGCGCCTGGGCCGATCAGGCCCTTGAAGGTTTCTGCGGCGTTGACCAACACGGTGTAATCCGGGCTGGCGACGAAGTCGCTGTCGATGCCGCTGGCTTTGATGTTGCCGTGGTAGCGACGGTTGATGCGCAGCGAGTGTTTGTCGGAGAGTTCATCGGATTTGACGATGACTTGTACCGATGGCTCGTTGATCGATGCTTCCAGTGCCTTGGCCGATGCTTCAGCATCGGCCAGCGTGTCCAGCTTGAGCGTGACGCCGGTCATGATGGAGGTGAGGGCGGCGCCGTCGATCGCGCGCGTCAGGCGCGTGATGATGGAGTTGGCCATGTTGTATTGGCGCACCAACTCTGCCAGGGCCGGGCCGCTGATCGGCATGGCGCCTTCGCTTGGCACCAGGGCGGCGTCGTTGAGGGCGACTTGCATCATGTAGGAGACTTCTTCGGCGTCGTCCTTCAGGTAGCGTTCGTCCTTGCCGTGCTTGACCTTGTACAGCGGCGGTTGCGCGATGTAGATGTGGCCGCGCTCGACCAGTTGCGGCATCTGGCGGTAGAACAGGGTCAGCAGCAGGGTGCGGATGTGGGCGCCGTCGACGTCCGCATCGGTCATGATGATGATGCGGTGATAGCGCAGTTTGTCGGCGTTGAATTCATCGGCGCCGATGCTGGTGCCGAGGGTGGCGATCAGGGTGGTGATCTGTTCCGACGACAGCATTTTTTCGAAGCGGGCTTTTTCGACGTTGAGCACTTTACCGCGCAACGGCAGGATCGCCTGGAATTTACGGTCGCGGCCCTGCTTGGCGGAACCGCCCGCGGAGTCACCCTCGACGATGTAGAGTTCGCACAGCGCCGGGTCTTTTTCCTGGCAATCGGCCAGTTTCGAGGACAGGCCGAGGCCGTCCATCACGCCTTTGCGGCGCGTCAGTTCGCGCGCCTTGCGGGCGGCGTCACGGGCGCGTGCGGCTTCGACGATCTTGCCGCAGATGATCTTGGCGTCGTTCGGGCGTTCCTGCAAATAATCGTTGAGTGTCTTTGCGACGATTTCTTCAACCGGCAAACGCACTTCGCTGGAGACCAGCTTGTCTTTGGTTTGCGAGCTGAACTTCGGCTCCGGCACTTTCACGGACAGCACGCAGGTGAGGCCTTCGCGCATGTCGTCGCCGCTGGTTTCTACCTTGGCTTTCTTGGCGAAATCGTGTTCTTCGATGTACTTGTTGAGGATACGGGTCATCGCGGCGCGCAGGCCGGTCAGGTGGGTGCCGCCATCACGTTGCGGGATGTTGTTGGTGAAGCACAGCACTTGTTCGTTGTAGGCGTCGTTCCATTGCATGGAGACGTCGACGCTGACGCCGTCTTTTTCACCGGTAGCCTGGAAAATCGTTGGGTGCAGGACGCTCTTGGCTTTGTTGATGTATTCAACGAAACCGCGGGTGCCGCCTTCGAACGCGAAGCTTTCTTCCTTGCCGGTGCGCTGGTCGCTCAGCTTGATGTGCACGCCGTTGTTGAGGAAGGACAGTTCGCGAATGCGCTTGGCCAGGATTTCGTAGTGGAATTCAACGTGCGTGAAGATTTCTTCATCGGCCCAGAAATGCACTTCGGTGCCGCGCTTGTCGGTATCGCCGATGACTTTGATCGGGGACACCAGCACGCCGTCCTGCATTTCGGTTTCGCGGTTTTGCGGCACGCCACGGACGAATTCCATGTAATGCACTTTGCCGTCGCGGCGGATGGTCAGCTTGAGCAGTTTCGACAGGCCGTTGACGCAAGAGACGCCAACGCCGTGCAAGCCGCCTGAGACCTTGTAGGAGTTCTGGTCGAACTTGCCGCCGGCATGCAGCTCGGTCATGACGATTTCGGCTGCGCTGCGCTTTGGATCGTGTTTGTCGTCGTACTTGATGCCGGTCGGCACGCCGCGGCCATTGTCGGTAATCGAGATCGAATTGTCCGAGTGGATGGTGACGTGGATTTCGGTGCAGTGGCCGGCCAGCGACTCGTCGATGGAGTTGTCCAGCACTTCGAACACCAGGTGATGCAGGCCGGTGCCGTCAGAGGTGTCGCCGATGTACATCCCGGGGCGCTTGCGCACCGCTTCCAGGCCTTCGAGAATTTGGATCGAGGACGCTCCGTATGCATTGGGTTGCGGCTGATTGGTGTTATCTGGGGCTGATGACATGGCTACCTTCTGAAAAGCTTACTTCGGAACTACATATATTGGGGCTGATGCTGTTTTTGCAAGCAAAGCTGGGGGGGAGTGCGTGGGCAGAAAAGCTTGCCCGCCCTACGACTACAACTACATGCTCCCGCCGTGATTCCCGCGACGCGGGAATCCATCTTTTTGCCGCTTGCCTGATCCGTAACATGGATCCCCGCGTGCGCGGGGATGACAGGGACACCGAGTCGGGACAAGCGGCAGCGCGCTTGGCTAGATGCGCATTGGCATGACTACATACTTGAAATCGGCGTTTTCCGGCACGGTGATCAGTGCCGAAGAGTTTGCGTCGCCGAGGGCGATGTTGACGTTGTCGCCCTTCAGGTTGTTGAGTACATCGAGCAGGTAAGTGACGTTGAAACCGATGTCGACGCTATCGCCGCCGTAATCGATTTCGAGTTCTTCGATCGCTTCTTCCTGGTCAGCATTGGTGGAGCTGATCTTCAGGCTGCCTGGCGTCACGACCCAGCGCACGCCCTTGAACTTGTCGCTGGTCATGATGGCGGCGCGTTGCAGCGAGCGCAGCAGCTGATCGCGGCTGATGGTGAAATCGTTCTTGTAGCCCTTCGGCACCACGCGGGTGTAGTCGGGGAACTTGCCTTCGACCAGCTTGGAAATCAGTTCGATATCGGCGAACGACAGCTTGACCTGGTTATTGGCGATTTCGAGCTGGACCGGTTCGTCGGTTTCTTCCAGCAGGCGTTGCAATTCGATGATGGTCTTGCGCGGGATGATGACTTCCTGGCGCGCGAATTCCTGCTCGGTGGCGACCTGGCAAAACGCCAGACGGTGGCCATCGGTGGCGACTGCGATCACGTTCTTGCCGTCGAGGACCAGCAGCAGGCCGTTCAGGTAATAGCGGATGTCTTGCTGGGCCATCGAGAAATGGACCATGTTGAACAGGTGCTTCAGGGTCTTTTGCGGCAGTGTCACAGTGGCGTTGTAGTGATCCGCCTGGGCGACTGTCGGAAACTCTTCGGCTGCCAGTGTTTGCAGCGCAAAACGGGACTTCCCGGATTGCACGGTCATGCGCTTGTTACTGAGGGTCAACGAGACTTCGCCGGTGTCCGGCAAGGCGCGCAGAATATCCAGCAGCTTACGTGCCGCGACCGTCGTAGCAGCAACTTCGCCGCCGCTGCCGACCTTGGCATTGGTGGTGATTTGCACTTCGATGTCGGTAGACAGGAACGAGACCTTTTCGCCTTCTTTGCGAATGAGGATATTGGCCAGAATCGGCAGTGTGTGCCGACGCTCGACAATACCGCTCACGATCTGCAGTGGCCGGAGAAGGGTATCTCGGTTGGTTTTGACCAATTGCATAGCTATATCCTTGTTATTTAAAATACAAATATTGCGGCTTGCTTGAATGCATTACCTATGACTAATTAATACTCGGCTTAGTACTTTGCCGCAGCCTATAAATGTAACTGAAATCGACCCCTTACGACTCAAAACGCCGCGTAAATCTGGGCTAGATTCCGGCTTTTTTTGTCGCCGCTCCGGCTCGTCCGGATTTCACAAAAACGACAAAAAAACCACACTTACCGACTGCCTTAAAAATTGCCACCTCAAAACTTATCCACAGGCCGGCAAGCAGTTCGCCGGCCTTGGAAATCAGCCCTTGAGGGTTTGTTCCAATACGTGCAACTCGTGGTTGCACTCGGGATTCTTGGTGCGATCGGCGGCGATCTTGCGGACCGCGTGCAGCACCGTGGTGTGATCCCGGCCGCCGAACAATTCGCCGATTTCCGGCAAACTTTTCTGGGTCAGTTCCTTGGCCAGGTACATCGCGATCTGGCGCGGACGGGCGATATTCGCCGGCCGCTTTTTCGAGTACATATCGGCAACTTTGATGTTGAAAAAGTCAGCCACGGTTTTCTGGATGTTCTCAACCGAGATCTGGCGATTCTGTACCGACAGTAAATCTTTCAGTGCATCCTTAACAACATCGATGCTGATGTCTTTGCCATGGAAACGTGAGTAAGCAAGAATCTTGCGCAGCGCGCCTTCCAGCTCGCGGACGTTGGAACGTAAATGTTTGGCAACAAAAAACGCCACGTCGTCGGAGAAGGTGACGCCTTCGGATGCCGCTTTTTTAAGCAGAATCGCTACCCGCATTTCCAGTTCCGGCGGTTCGATCGCGACCGTCAGGCCGGAATCGAAACGTGAAATCAGGCGGTCATCCATGCCCGTGATTTCCTTCGGATAGGTATCGCTGGTGATGATGATTTGTTTCTTGGCCGCAATCAACGCTTCGAACGCATAGAAGAATTCTTCCTGCGTCCGGCTCTTGCCGCCGAAGAACTGGATGTCGTCAATTAGCAACAGATCGAGCGAATGGTAATAGCGCTTGAAATCGTCGAAACCCTTGCGTTGGTAAGCGGTCACTACGTCGCGAACGTACTGTTCTGCGTGGATGTAGCGAATCTTCGAGTTCGGATTGTCGGCCAGCAGCTGGTTGCCGATGGCGTGGATCAAGTGGGTTTTACCGAGGCCGACACCGCCATACAGGAACAGCGGGTTGTACGAAACGCCGGGATTATTGGCCACCTGGATCGCCGCCGCACGGGCCAATTGATTGGCCTTGCCGGTGACGAAACTGTCGAAGCTGAGCGCGGTATTGATGCGCGACTGGTCGCGGCGGGCGCTGACGGCGCTGTTCTCGGTCTGCACTTCCGGCAGGCGATCGAAGTTGCTATTGCCATAATTGCCGCCGTTGGCAGCCGACGATTGCGCGCCGGATTGCTCACTATTATTAGCAGCAGCGACCGGCATGCTGGAGACCGATGGCGCTGGCGTGGATTTACGCGGATCGAGCACGAACACCACTTCGATCGGCGCTTCCCAATATTGGTGCGCGAGCGTGGTGATGCGGCTGGCAAACTGCGTTTTGACCCAATCCAGCTTGAAGCGATTCGGCGCTGCTATGCGCAGGCGCCCGTCCTCATAATCGAGTGGCGTCAGTGGTTTTATCCACGCGCTAAATTGTTGAGGCGTCAACTCCTGCTCCAACTGGGTGGAGCAGCTCTGCCAGAAATTTTCCATGAATCGTTCTAAGTGAAAGTGTGCGGGATGAGGTTCTTTACGCCCTGGCTTGGTCTTTTTATTGCACGCGGGTTCAGTAGTGAATACTCAATACTGCGCAATACGTAACTGGCGGGCGTGCCACACATAAGTCGCTATTCTACCCTTGCTGACGCAAGTTATCCACAGGCGCGGGCATTTATTGCATGTGGACAAAGTAAAACGACTTGGTGTAAAAGGCAGCTAAGTGATTGACAAACAAGCAGAAAATGCGTTCTAATTCAAGGTTCACTGTCCGCTGAATTGCCAGTTTGCGCGTTGATTGATATCTGTTGTTGTCCCGGATCCGTTGTTTGGATGGCGTGGCAGCCAGGTCATATCAGGTAGCGAAAGGGTAGAAACCCAGCGCTCTGAGTGTGATGATCCGATTTATTTTTGCTGATTAGCGAGACCAACATGAAACGTACTTACCAACCTTCCGTCGTGCGCCGTAAGCGTACTCACGGCTTCCGCGCCCGTATGGCAACCCGCGGTGGCCGCGCTGTGCTCAATGCACGTCGCGCCAAAGGCCGCAAGCGTCTGGCAGCTTAATCTCAAGCCGGACGCAAACAGCGTTGCTTGCGTGACAGAAAACACAGACGGCCGTTCACAGAACTGCGTCCAAGACTTTTCACGTGAACGGCGCATCGTTAAAACGGATGAGTTCTCATCCGTTTTTCGTTTGCGCCCCGTCTACAGAACGGCGCATTTCGTTTTGTACACCCGCCGTAATGCATTGCCGCATGCCCGTCTGGGCGTGGTGGCGGCAAAACGGCTGGCGCCGCGCGCTGTCACGCGTAACACGGTCAAACGGGTTACGCGCGAATTGTTTCGTCTGACACCATTGCCGCCAATCGACTGCATTGTGCGTTTATCGAAACCGGTAAACACCAAGGCGGGCCCGGCTACCACCGCGCGCTTGAAGCAGGAACTGCGCAACGAGTTGACGCAACTGTTCTCGTCGCAACGCCTGCCCGCCGGCGCGTAATTTGGCCTACATCGTCCGCTTCGTTGCGGCAATGACAACCGGCAACAGCCACGCTGTTGCCAGCCAGTCAGCGCCAATTCGAGTTGAGACAGCGGCCGGATGAAAAAGGGAAGAAAGCTGTCATGAAAATGCCTCTACTGTTCCTGTTGCGACTCTACAAACTGGGCATCAGCCCGTTTCTGGGACAGAATTGCCGTTTTTATCCAAGCTGTTCCGATTACGCAGCCGAAGCAATCCGCACGCATGGCGCCCTCAAGGGCAGCATG
This sequence comes from Collimonas sp. NPDC087041, assembly GCF_044745265.1. Lineage (NCBI taxonomy): Bacteria > Pseudomonadati > Pseudomonadota > Betaproteobacteria > Burkholderiales > Oxalobacteraceae > Collimonas > Collimonas sp. NPDC087041. The sequence continues at coordinate 361,826 of NZ_JBIUZX010000004.1, read as the reverse complement.
CTGGCCGGCCGTCGCCTGTCCAAATGCCATCCCTGGCATCCAGGTGGCGTCGATCCGGTTCCGCCACATCAGTCATCGACATCCCCCTCTGCAACTACTTCCGCATCGGCATCCCGATCGTGCGGTTGCAGCCATTCCTGAATCATAGATAAATACTCTTATGGATATCAAACGTACCGTCCTGTGGGTTGTATTTTCGGTCTCGCTGTTGTTCCTTTGGGACCAATGGCAGCGCCATAACGGCCAACCGTCGCTGTTCTTCCCTAGCGCCAACCAGACAGCTCCCGTTGCCACAGGTCCTGCCGGCTCAGCCGCCAGCGCCAGCACCGATGTGCCGCAAGCTTCGGCAACTACTGCCGCCGGCGCAGGCGCCGTGCCAGCCGCAACCTCGGCTGTTGCAGCCAAGGGTGAAGTCATCACCATCACTACCGATGTCGTCAAAGCCGAGATCGATACCATCGGTGGCGAACTGAAGCATCTGGAACTGCTGACGCAAAAAGATACGGTCGACCCGACCAAGAACCTGGTGTTGTTCGACTCCAGCCCAACCCGCACCTATCTGGCTGAAACCGGCCTGATCGGCGGTCCGTTCCCTAACCACAAGTCGCCGTTCGTGGCCTTGCCTGGTCCGCGTACGCTGGACAACGGCAACCAGGTGCAACTGGTGCTGGAATCGACTGAAGGCGGCGTCAAGCTGACCAAGACATTCACCTTCACACGCGGCGACTACACGATCGACGTCAAGCACACCATCACCAACGATACCGGTGCGCCAATCTCGCCTTCGCTGTATCTGCAACTGGTGCGTGACGGCAATCCGCCAGCCGGCGAACAACGTTTCGTGCATACCTTTACCGGCGCATCGGTCTATACCGAAGCGAACAAGTTCCAGAAATTCACTTTCGAGAACATCGAAAAGGGCAATGCCGAACACGCTTTCAAGGCTGACGACGGCTGGTTCGCGCTGATGCAGCATTACTTTGTCTCGGCGTTCATCCCGCAAGACAAGGCGCCACGTGAAATCTTCACCAAGAAGCTGGCAACCAACCTGTATGCAGTCGGCAATATCCTGCCGCTGGGCACGATTGCACCGGGCGCCAGCGTCACCATGGATGCGCGCCTGTTCTCCGGTCCGGAAGAAACCGCCGTGCTGGAAAAACTGGCGCCTGGCCTGACCCTGGTCAAGGATTACGGCTGGCAGAAAATCATCGCCGAACCGATTTTCTGGCTGATGACGCAAATCCACAAAATCCTCGGAAACTGGGGCTGGACCATCATCTGCCTGACGCTCCTGATCAAGCTGGCGTTCTTCCCATTGTCGGCAGCGAGCTATCGCAGCATGGCCAAGATGAAGCTGGTGACGCCGAAGATGACTTCGATCCGCGAGCGTTACAAGTCCGAACCGCAAAAGATGAATCAAGCGATGATGGAGTTGTACAAGACCGAAAAGATCAACCCGCTCGGCGGCTGCCTGCCGATCGTGATCCAGATCCCGGTGTTCTTGTCGCTGTACTCGGTATTGCTGGCCAGCGTTGAATTCCGTAACGCGCCTTGGCTCGGCTGGATCCACGATCTGGCAGCACCGGATCCGTTCTACATCCTGCCGATCGTGATGGCGATTTCGATGTTCATCCAGACCAAGTTGAATCCGACTCCGCCGGATCCGATGCAAGCCAAGGTGATGATGTTCATGCCGTTGATTTTCTCGGTCATGTTCTTCTTCTTCCCATCCGGTCTGGTGCTGTACTGGGTTACCAACAACATCCTGTCGATCGCGCAGCAATGGGTGATCACCCGCAAGATGGGCGCGACCAAAGCCTAAAACCGGTCGCTTCAGACTGTCGTAAAAAAGCCCGTGAATCAAGAATTCACGGGCTTTTTTCTTGCCTTGTGCTTAACGTTGTTTCCATTCTTTAACAACACTCGTAGAATAATTCCATGTCTTTCGATTCCTCCCCAATTGCCGCCATCGCCACCGCTCCCGGACGCGGCGGCATCGGCGTAGTCCGCATCTCCGGCAAACATCTCGGCCCCCTGATTGAAGCAGTATGCGGCATCGCTGAAACCAGGCTGACGCCGCGTCACGCCACCTATCTGCCATTTAAAAACGCCGACGGCAGCGTCATCGACCAGGGCCTGGCGATCTATTTCAAGGCCCCGCATTCCTACACCGGCGAGGACGTGCTGGAGCTGCAGGGACATGGCGGTCCGGTGGTGCTGCAAATGCTGCTGAGCCGCTGCCTGGCGGCAGGGCAGGATATCGGCTTGCGCATGGCGGAGCCGGGCGAATTCACGCAGCGCGCCTTCATCAACGACAAGCTCGACCTGGCCCAGGCCGAAGCCGTCGCCGACCTGATCGAGGCATCCACCGAGGCGGCTGCCAAGTCGGCTTCCGAATCGCTGTCCGGTGCGTTTTCCAAGGTGATCCACGCGCTGGTCGAGCAAGTAACCAACCTGCGCATGCTGGTTGAAGCGACGCTCGATTTCCCGGAAGAGGAAATCGACTTTCTCGAGAAGTCCGACGCCCGCGGCCAACTGGCCAACATCCGCAGCACACTCGATAACGTCTTCAGCCAGGCCGCCCAAGGTGCGTTGCTGCGCGACGGCCTCAATATCGTGCTGGCCGGCAAACCGAACGTCGGTAAATCATCGCTGCTCAACGTCCTGGCCGGCGCCGATGTCGCCATCGTCACGCCGATCGCCGGCACCACCCGCGACAAGGTGACGGAAACGATCCAGCTGGAAGGCATCCCGCTCAACATCATCGACACCGCCGGCATCCGCGATGCCGAAGACGCCAGCGACGAAGTCGAACGGATCGGCATCGAACGCACCTGGGCCGCCGTCGCCAAGGCTGATGTGATCCTGCACATGCTAGACGCCAACCACGGCCCGGCGCTGGCCGACGAAAAAATCGTCGCCCGCTTCCCGACCAACGCCCCAGTGATCCGCATCTGGAACAAGATCGACCAGTCCGGCCACAAACCCGCAGTCGACGTCATGAACGACGCCACCCACATCTACCTGTCCGCCACCGACCACCTCGGCATCGACCTGCTACGCGCCGAACTGCTACGCATCGCCGGCTGGCAGCAAACCGGCGAATCCCGCTACCTCGCCCGCGAACGCCACCTGATCGCCCTCAAAGCCGCCCGCGACCACCTGGAAATAGCCGAACAACACGCGTCACTCGACAACCACGTCAACGATCAGTCGCTGGATTTGTTTGCGGAAGAACTGCGACTGGCGCAGGACCGGCTCAGCAGCATCACCGGGGCGTTTACGCCTGATGATTTGCTGGGGGTGATTTTTTCGCGGTTTTGTATTGGAAAGTAAGTAGTCATCCAACAGTATCCAGAAATCTCCCCAAAAGCCTTATATTCATTAGATATAGTGCCTCATATCGTCCACCAAGGACCGTTGACATCCATCGCTTTAAAGTACACACTGCAGTACACAAACCCATGTGTACTGCAGTGTGCACTCAAAATGCCAAAAGCAGCTACTCCTCTCAATGACACCCGCATCAAGGCGCTAAAGCCTAAGGTGAAGCGTGGCCTTCCCCCGGCAGCACGGACACTTCCACTAGGCGCATTTTAGATTTTCAAATTGTACTGGGCTGATATAGCCGATAGTTGAATGCTGGCGTCGTGGATTCTAAAACCTTTCTATGTAATCGAACACGTCTGGGCGTAAATCATCTCTGGTTCGATAATGCATTCTGTTTAGCCGCTCAGTTTTCATCGTCGAGAAGACACTCTCCATCGCGGCGTTATCCCTGTAATTCCCACGACGGCTCATGTTGCATGCGCTCGTATTCCTGACTTGAAACCTTCTCAATGTCGCCACTGCCAGTCTGGCTCTCGCCGCTGGACTTTCTGCACCAGCGACCCAACAAATTGGCGCCGACGCCTAAGTCGCGGGCTATTGCGGCGTTGCTTGCGCCAGGTTGAAATGCCAATTTTATTGCTTCGCGTTTAAATTCTTCAGAAAAGATCCGTCTTTCACGTGCCATGTAATACCTCCGATAGTGACATCGTAGCTATCGAAAGTGTCCGTCACGCTGGGGGAAGACCACTATGTCGCTGTAGCGCCCAAGGTTTTCGAACTTCTATTTGAGAAAGAAAGAAGTCTATCCCTCACCCAGTTTGAAAGTGTTTGCTCTAAGTAGCGATGGGAGATTGTGGCTATGATGAGTGATGCAAAAACCATCAAAATGAAGAACGAAATCCCGGATGCTGGAACGCCGGTGAAAGCCAATATCGCCTGGATTGCCGCTTTCGTCGGAACGTGCACAAGATAAAGTGAAAATGAAATATCGCCAAGCCTAACGAGCATTGGATGTGTCGGGATTTTCATGATTTTGCTGGCGACGGTGAGAATGAGCATCAGCGGGACTAGCGACAACCCCCACATGAATATCCCATGGTCGGCACGGTATTGAGATAGATATTGCCATACAACTAAAGTCGCAGCAGTAGAGACGGCAATTTTTGCCCAAAACTTGCTAGGTATAACGAGTGTAGATTTATATGCTATCCCGATGCCTGCACCGGCAATGAATAGCCAAATTATGGGATTGGTTATCAGGTTAAGATAGACGATCGAATAGTTGAGTGCCTTATACGTGTCCGTAGAAACTCCTGATCGCGTAACAAATGGGATGGCAACCAAAGTGATAACGGCTATCGAGAGAAGCGCGATCCAGCGAAGCCGTCGAAACAGCAGACTCACACCAAAAATCAAATAGAAATACATTTCATAATTCAGCGTCCATCCGACGCTTAATGGCAGCTGCCCGTAGATCGGGCCATTAGCCCTATCCCCTTGCGGCATGAATGCCAACGCTTTTATCAAGCCGCTAAAATTGATGTCGAAATAGGAAGACGCCGCAGCGATAGCCTCTATGATGAGTACAAGAATCGTTATTGCCGCATAGACTGGGAAAACCCGGGAAAAGCGCTTTATATAAAACTCAATGTATGATTTCAACGAACCGTCATTGCTCCAGGTCGTGCAAACCATAATAAATCCGCTGATCAGGAAAAACAGATCAACGCCCATTGCACCACCTGGCATGAACAAAATATTTGCAATCGTCCCGCCTTCAATTCCGTTAATTGCTTCCCGGCCGTGATAAAAGACAACGAGAATCGCAGCGACTCCACGGAGCATCTGAATGAACTCAATATTTTGTTTTTCTTTCTGCATGTCGACTCTGACGCCAGGTTGCGAATTTCGTTTGTGCTGCATTGTCTAATTTGGCGATGACCGCTGGTTTGCCACTTGCATGTCCCTTTCATTCCAATATTTGAGAAGCATTTTGCCAACCAAGATAAAAGGCTTTTCAACGACCGAAAACAACAACCACGCCAGTGCGAGGGTCAAGGCAAGCATTAATGCAACCCGCGACATTCCCACGGTCGCCTTGATTTGAGGACTGAGGTCATTCCATCGGTCGACTACGATCATGACAAAGATATGCGCCAAGTACATTGAATAGGAAAGATCACCCAATTTCATCAGCCACGCCGGTACGATAAATCGTTGACCGTGTTTCTCAAACAACACGACGCCAAGAACGAGAAGGGCGCAAACATGGCCGTATCCTAAAAGTCCATGGGCAAGGTTGGCTCTCAGCGCATATGTGAACAAGAAATATCCCAAGGTCGCGATGAAGAAAAGATTGATCCAGCTTTTTGGGATTTTTACATTGTTCAAATAAAAGCGTGCTATCGCCATCCCTGCTATAAATTCCAAAAACAGCGGATTTGCCACTTCACTCAGTACCGATGCAAATACGCTGTCCCATTGGATAAGCGGAGAGGAAAGGGGGTCTATCGTCAGATGACCAAGCAGTATCTGCATGCCAAATACCATAGCAGCAAGACCGGCACTGGCCAGCGCAATGCGACGTTTAGGAGATATCGCGAGGGCTAACGCAAACACCCCATAGAAAATCACTTCATAGCTTAGGGTCCAGACCGGAGACAGCAAACTGTAACCATAAAATGGCGCATCAGAATTTTTTAACGGAATAAAAAACAAGCTTTTGAGTAGCGTTGGAAGCTCATTCCCGCCAAGCATGAATGTGCCGACGGTAGCAACGGTGGCCAGCGGTATGATTCTAAAAAACCGTTTGAGCAAGAATGCGCCGGGCGTCGTCGTTGCCGTAGTTACATAGCCCATAACGAAGCCACTGATTATGAAAAAAAGATCTACGCCAAGCGCTCCGTTTCCGAATAGCGAGTCGCCAAAATTAGCTTTTTGATAAATGCCATTCAGATTGAGCTTGTAGTGATACAAAATCACGAGAAGTGCTGCTACACCCCGCAGAGCTTGTATCGAGTCAATTCTTGTTTTTTCTTGCTGCATATTCTTAGTGAACTATTGCGCCGGGCGGGGTTTTCGTTGCGGAATTGTACATCTAGCAGCCAAGTGTATGCGCCCCATCATTTCCAGAGCAGAAGTATGGCAGCATTCGAAAACGGAACTGCAGCGACTGTGCGACCTTTATAGGTTGCGAGAGCAAAAGGAAAATGATGCAATCTCGTTATCGCTTAATTTGCGCCCTGACTGTAGTGGCACTCTTTCTTGGCGGATGCGGGTTATTTGGCTGCGGCGCGGCGGCCACCAATGGCGCTTCGTTCCTAGGCTGTCGGACCGGCGCCAGTTTTTAGCTAATCTCAGTAGCGGCCTTTGTTATTGTCTTCTTTATTCGGGTGGATTTACATGAGTCTGTGGATAATTTGATGTACTTTGTGTTTTAAGTACGCAGGTAAGTACACAAAATGATGTCAATTATTTGGAAGCCAATACAGACAAGGTTTTGCTAACGGTCGATAGCTTCTGTATGAAAGTAGTCGTCCATTAGCCCCTTTTGAAATTACTCTTATTGGGTGCTAATCTTACGAACTGAATGACCGTCAGCAACATAGACATTCCCTGACGCATCCACCGCTACACCTGTCGGACTGCTAAAGCTGGCGGCAGTCCCGATACCGTTGACGGCGGCTTGCACACCGCTTCCGGCAAGAGTAGTAACGACGCCGGCAGGAGTAATCTGTCGAACCAAACTGTTTCCTAAATCCGCCACATAGATATTTCCCTGTGCGTCCACAGTTACGCCGTTGGGTTGGTTAAAGCTGGCAGCGGCGCCTGTCCCATTTGTGTTGCCATGGGTTGTGCTGCCCGCGAGCGTGGTCACCACACCTCCTGTCGCTACCTTGCGGATCAGGTTGTTCACTCTATCCGCTACATAGAGATTGCCTGTCGCGTCGAGCGCGACACCTGCCGGCACACTAAAACTTGCAGCAGCACCAATACCGTCCGCAGCCCCCCTGTTAAGGTTTCCTGCCAAGGTGGAGACAACTCCCGCTGACGTTATCATTCGAATCAGATTATTGCCATCGTCTGCTACGTAAATGTTCCCAGAACCATCTACCGAAACACCGAGAGGCGCATTGAAGCTGGCGGCAGTTCCGGTTCCATTTGCACTACCAACGGCACCGCTGCCGGCTAACGTAGTCACCGCACCGCCAGGAGTAATCTTGCGGATAAGATTGTTGTTGGCATCTGCCACGTAGACGTTGCCAACCTTGTCCACGGCTACTCCAGCAGGTCCGTAAAAGCTGGCAGAACTCCCGATACCGTCTCCGCTACCCGCGCTGCCACTTCCGGCCAACGTACTCACTATTCCTGTAGGGGTAATTATGCGAATCAGATTGTTGCCGGTATCACCGATATAAATGTTTCCTGAAGCATCAACTGCAATGCCGTTGATAGATGAAAAACTAGCAGCAGTACCAGTGCCATTCGCATTGCCGGTGGTGGCGCTACCGGCCACCGTGGTTACGCTACCGACTGCTACAGGAGCTGGCGTGACGGTACTCCCCGTGCCCGAGTTGGAACTATCGCCACCGCCGCCACAGGCTGCAAGCAGCGTGACGATGGAAGTAACCGATATCAGCTTTAAATAATGTTTTTTCACTATATGTCCCAATTTTTTTAATCGATGGCTTGTTGTATGGATGTATTGAGCAGCATGGGTATTCTTCAGTTAGAGCTCCGTCCGGCCGTGGCTCTAAAATCTGTCATGTGTAAATTCGCGGCCCTGAACGCACGGAAGCCAAGGGAGAGTACGCGATTTCAATCGCCGCTTATGCTCTAAAGTGTTGCAAATTGTAAAGTTAAATATTATTATCAAGACAACATTCGCATGGCGAGCACGCTCTCATTGGCGTATCTGCGTCAGGAAAATACACAACCATGATTTTCGACAAGCAACCAGAGTTCCACCGACCTGTAGTCAAGCCATACCGTCGATTTAGCTTGTCAAGATTTGCCGAGATTGTCTGGAATGCGCTAATTCAACTGGCCAAGGGCGTGGCCATTCTCGTATACATTGCTCTTGCCATATTTGGGGATGGTGGAGCAGCGAATTTGCCAAGCACGCGCAAGGAGTTCGGCATGTTGCTCGTCCTACTGCTGGTGGTGGAGATCAGCATCGTCGTTGTTGCTCACTATCGTTGATCCGTCTTACCACTCTTGCGAAGGTTTCAAGTGCGACCGCGATTCGTCAGGTGACATGTTTGGCGGATAAATCTCATCGCCTTCTCGCCAGAAAAATATTACCAATACAGAAATAACTTGTGATGTTTCAGCCTGTCGCCGATTCGGAGGGGATGTTCCGTAAAAAATAATCGAGAAAGGTATTGAAAATGGTCTGGACGGCTCAATATCGGTTAAGTCTCCTCCAACTCTCCCTAAGTTTTGGATTTTAGGGCCCGCTGCCGCAAGGCTGGCGGGCTTTTTTTTGCTTCCGGGTTTTGAGAGATGAGGCTATTTCACCCAATCGCGCCACATCACCGTCAGCACTGTCATCAGTGCGGGGCCGATGAAAAGGCCTAGCAGGCCGAATGTCTGCGCACCGCCGAGGATGCCGAACAGGACCAGCAGGAAGGGCAGGCGTGTCGAGCTGCCGATCAATAACGGCCGCACAAAGTGTTCGGCGACCAAGACGACAACGAAACCGAAGATGAGCACGCAAAGCGCGCCGACGGTCGCCCCTTGCACGAACAACCAGAGGGCGGCGCCGCAGAAAATGATCGGTGCGCAAAACGGCAGCATTGCTGCGATCGCGGTCAGCAGGCCGAGCAGCGTTGCGTGCGGCACGCCGGTGATCGCGTAGGCGATGCCCAGCAACAGCCCCTCGCCGATGCCGACAACCACCAGCCCGGACACCGTACCGCGTACGGCTGCCGCCATTTGTTCCACCAGCCGGCTGCCATCGGCGCCGAATGCGCGGCGGGTGGCCTTGACCAGATTGCCGCTCATGCTCGAGCCGGCCTGAAAAATGACGAACAAAGTGACCAGCATGAAGCCGAACAGGATCAGGCCGTGGGCGGCGAGCGCGCCGAAATGTCGGCCAAAGGCAAGCACCGACTCGGCATGCAAGCCATTCGCCACCGGTGACTCGTGCAGCGGTCGTGCCAGATTCTCTTGCCACCAGGCGCTTACCTGCTGAGACTCAAAAGGCAAATGCTCAACCAGGGCCGGCAGCGGAATGCCGTTCGCTTCAGCCTGCTTGAACCAGGCGATGAGTTCGTGCGACTCATGCGCGGCTTGCGTCAGCACCAGCAAAAACGGCAGCACAATGAACAGCCCGACTGCGGCGGTCAACAGCAGGGCGATACCAGCCGTGCGAGCGCGCGATCCCGGCTTGGGCTCCAGGCGCTGCAGCAGCGGCCACAACGCTATCGCGATGACCGCAGCCCACACCACCGCGGGGATAAAGTCGCGCACCACCCACAGCGCGAGGATGACGAGCAGTGCGTAAAGCACGGTCGATGCGGCGTGCTGGATTTTCTTGTTGCTGGGTTCGGGCTCACCTGGCTTGCGTAGGGTCATAGGATTTCTTTTCTTGTTAGGATGCTTCAGACGTGGCGTTATCCGTGCCTGCCGTGAATACAGTTACTCGACGCCGGCGTTGCTGGCATTGTGCGAATAGATGCATCTTAATTTAACAGACAGGCATGCCGATTTTTTTGTCGGCGCAAAAATGAAAAACCTCGGACTGTCGCCGATCCGAGGCTACCGATGTTAACTAATAACGGTTCGGATTGTCATCGCGATGATCGCCATAGCCACGATCGTCGCGATGCTCGTAACGACCGTCATCCCTCGGATGATCGGGTACCAGCACGCAACCGCCGAGCAAGGTCGCGAGTACAAACAAAAGAGTCAGGCGTTTCATGTGAGCTCCTTATTGTTGGCTAACAGACCCTAGTGTGGCACTAATCGCCGTGCACAGTCGGCGCGTCGAATTTGCCTCCCAAGTTTCCTTGTGTTCGACGTTGAGAATCCGCAACAGTTGTTAAATGATGTCAATTCCCAGCAGCTTTGTGCAGAACGATTTATGATCAGTATGTCTTCCTGACAAACGAGGTGCCAACATGAACTGGCTTAATAGATTGGCGATGAAGTATGTCCTGACGCCGGAGAAGGTCGCTGACCGCGAATTGGGCGATGCGCGCCTGGCGTTGTTTCAAGCTGAACGGCAGTTGCTGGAAGCAGAGATGCGGGTCGATTACCACCGCAATGTGCTGGCTTTCCTGGAAGCGATATCTGCAGACGGCGTTGAAAATGTTGCCGAGAAACAGCGACCACAAGCGCTGTCGCCGGTGCAGCGTCCGTTGCGGATTCAGCCCGATCTGACGGCACTGCGCGGCGCAGGCTGAAGCGCAGCGCCACCGGGAACCGGCGGCTGTAATCTGTGTGGCCACGCCGGCGCCTTTGCGCCGGCTAGATCACTTGCAAAGCGCCGTCGCAATACAGCCGCTGCCAGCAGTTGACCATTGCAGCGGACTGTCGGCGCCGTGCATGGTTGGCGTGGCGATATACGTATCGCTGGCAAGAATGCCGTCTTTCTCTTGCGGAACAACCGTGACTACGCCATCCCTGGTACTTACCGAAGCGACGTAATTACCGGAATTACCAGTGAGATCGGCAGGAATGCCGTTGCTGCCGCCATCGCAGCCGGCGAGAGTCTTCAGCTGTAGCGCGCAGGCTTCAACCGCGGCCTTGGCTACCGAAGCGGCCGTCACCACTTCGGCGAATTTTTCCTTTTTCACGTGGACCTGATAGGCCGGTATGGTGACCGCCGCCAGAATCCCCATGATCGCAATAATCAGCATCAATTCGATCAGTGTGTAACCTTGTTTGGTTGCGGCGGGAAAAGGCTGTGCATTTTTCATTTTTATCCCCTCAGGTTTGAGCGCAGCAGGCTGCGCTTCCTGTTAGAGGGGTGGAATGCGATTTTGTTCTTATTCTCTTTTCAAGAAAACTGCTTGGATGGCAATGTCACGCAATCTGAAGGCTGCCACCGACATCAGTTGCGGATGACTTTCTCGATGCGGCTATCGGGAATCAGCCACATGATTGCCACCAGAACATACATCCCCAGCGCCAGCCAGCGATTGGCGAAAGAGAGCGGAATGGCGATCGCATAGGCGGCAACGGAAAGTTTGCCTTTCACGTCGTTGCCGATCGCCTGCGCCAGCTGCGAATTGTCGCCATGCATGCGAATCAGGCTGCGACTCAGAATGTAGTAAGCGATGCCGGCCATCAGCAGGACCACACCGTACAGGGCGGTCGGCAGCTCAGCGAAGTGATTTTCGCCCATCCAGCCGGTAGCGAAAGGGATCAGGGAAAGCCAGAACAGCAAATGCAGATTGGCCCAGAGCACCGAGCCATTGATCTTCTGCACCGCATGCAGCATGTGGTGATGGTTGTTCCAGTAGATGCCGGTGTACACGAAGCTGAGGATATAGCTGAGAAATACCGGGTAGGCCAACTGCAGCGCGGCAAAATCGGTGCCGTGCGGCACTTTCAACTCTAGCACCATGATGGTGATGATGATGGCGATCACACCATCGCTAAATGCTTCCAGCCTGCCTTTACCCATTCCCAGCTCCCTTTTTTCCGAAACACAACAGTGCAGGGAGAGATACTAACCCAAGGAATTTGGCGCCGCGCGTGCAGCCGGCATACGGAATTCAGGTGCTACCTGAGGGATTTGTCTTTCTTCGATTCATGCAGGCAGATATTGAGGATCGCCCAGCGCAATCCCTGGCTGCCGACATTCTGGAATTCTTTGGAGAAATAGACCTGGCGGACGATGCCTTTTTGCACATCGACAGGGATCGCCGTGAACTTCGACACCATGTCGAGCGCGGTTTTTTGACTCTTGCCGGTTTCCCGGGCATAGACAGCAGTCTCGTAGATTTGAGATGTCGACGAGCACCATGCCTCTTTCGATATCTCTTCGGCGCTGCTGCCGCACGACACAACGATTAGCCACGCCGCGAGAATGATGGTTTTCATGCGCTTCTCCCGTTTTGCGCCAACTATACATCGGAACAAGCGGGTAAAAAAATACAAAAAGTTCAGGGCGCGAAACAAAAAGCAACTGCATGTACAAATCGCATTCCATTTCTGTAGTTGATTTCCATGCCGTAACGACAAGTCCGTCGGCCTCCCTCAATATGGCGAATACGTTTCCTACATTGGCTTTGCAGCCGATTTCCCGATCCAATGCCGCTCCGCAGCAAACTTGTCCGTGCGACAAATGAGTGACCGGATATTCGGCGATTGCCTTCCCATTTTTACTACATGCATTTACTTAACGTTACAATTGTTGCCCCTCGGTACACCTCTGGCAGAACATCGTCCGTACACTGAATTCACAATTTGGCGAAATCGCCACGTGCAATACTGGCAAAGTGGAAATATATGAAGAAATTTTTGGCATGTCTGGCTCTTGGCGCGATCATCATTGGCGCAAGCGGCAGCGCTGCTGCCCGCGTTGATATCGGCGTCGGCATTTATGTTCAACCGCCACCGCAACCGTATTACCCGCCGGTGGTGCAATACGAACCGCGCTACGTTCCTGTGCCGGTTTATTACCCACCGCGCGAAGTGTATGTCGAGCCGGATTGGCGTGAACGCCGCGAATGGCGCGAGCGTCGCGACGAGGAATGGCGTCGTGAAGAATGGCGGCGTCGCGAATGGCAGCGTGAACATTATCGCGATTACTACGATCGATAACAGGTCGTGCAATCGCCATCCGTTGGCATTGATTGATGCGCATCTAATCAGCAAGACCTGGCGGCACGGCTAATTGACGCCAGGTCCTGAACGGACTCGCATGCGCAGCCTTGAGGTCGATCGCTTGCGGCACGCCGTCGCGGTCGATCACCACAAATCTGCGGCGGCCGTCGGGCAACTGGATAAAGGTGGGCGTAACAGTTGAAGCAACCGCTTCGATCATCGAAGTCTTTTGCAAAAATGTCGCCTGCGCAGCGCCGACTGCCGCGCCACCTATCGTGTAGTCGAGCGCAAGCAGATGCGACTTCTGGTGTTCGGCAGAAAATGTCAGTACCCACAACACGCCGTCGGCAATTTGCAATTTCCCGACTACCTGGCCGACCTGTTCCGGAAGATCGACATACCAGCCATGCTGGCGATTCCAGTCGATGGGATTGCGGCTCAAGGTCCAGCTGCCGTCGCCGTTTGCGGTCAGGGTTTGCTGTTGCAGCTGCGCCCGGCTGGTGATTGGTGCGGCATCGATTTTCTCCCGGATGCCGTACAGCGTTTGTACGCGCTTGACGTCCTGGCCAACACCATCGGCGCTTGCGCCGCCGCTGAACATGACGATTGTTCCGCCTTTCGGGTGCAGCGCCAACAAGGGCTGCTGCACGAGAGGCTGGCGTTGGCCATGGCCGTCCGATGCAGCAAACAGGGGCGTGCCACCGAATGCGACTTTCCAGTCGTCCGGCTCGATGTGATCAAGATCAAATTTCCAGAGATGACCGAGCAAGTCGCCCGCATATGCGGCGACGACTTCGCGTTGCGGATTGAACTCCAGCGCCGGCGTCGACAGGCCATTTGACAATGCGGCGTCAGGCGCTCCAGCGTATAACCTGGCAATCAAGCTGCCGTCGGCGAGATCAGCCAGATACAGCGCCGCGCGCCGCCCACTGCTGTCGTAACCGTTTCCGTACAGCGCGCCCCAGCCACCATGGCGCAAGTGGACGGCGAATGCCTCGCCTTGCTGGTAACCCAGGTCATCATCCGCAGCGCCAAAGCCATCATCTTCCGCGCTTCTCTGCCACAGCACGCTGCTGTCGTCCAATTTCTCTGGATCGCTGACATCCAGCGCGAATAGGCTCTTTGCGCCTTTGCCGGTTGAACCGAGCAATATCGTCCGCCAGCCAGTCGTTCCTCCAAGCGCGAGATAGGCGTCGCCGAAGGTCAATAGGCCGTCGACAAAACTTCGGTGCTGATAAGCGACGTCGCTCAATTCGTGCAAATAGGGAAAGACGGCGAACGGGATGAACGCCATCCTCTCGACGCCGGTGACGGCATCGAAAGCGTGCAGCATGCCATCGTTGGCGCCGACATACAGCATCGCGCGGCGTTGCTGCTTGCTCTCGATAAAATCCTGGTACGTGCCGCCACCGGCGGCTGGCGGAACCAGGTGATAAGCAGAATCGGATGGCCCGACATACAGCGGCGATGAATGCATGATGTCGCCCAACTTGCCGCTGCGATTGCGGAAGCGACCGACTCCATGCGCAACTTCCAGCGCATCGTCGCCTGCGAGGTATTGCAGGATCTCCTCAGACAGCAGCATGTCTCTTTGCGCATCCTCCAATTGCCGCCACTGAAATGCTGCGCCGGCGGTAAAAATCCGACGTTGCGGCCACGGCGGAATCAACTCGGCCGCGTCCCATTGCGCCACGCTGGAAACGCCATCGTCGGTAATCGGGAAGGCTTTGAGGTGTCCCTGCCATGTGTCCGACTCATAGCTGGCGGTATAGATGAACGGCGGTTGATGCGGCGGATTGCCGGCATGCGCGAGAGCCATGCACAACGACAGGATGATTCCGAAAATTCGTCTCATAAAAGCAGGTAACTTTGCAGCATCACCGTGGCGCTGCCGCCGGCGCCGACAGCGCGCGCGGTAATCCTGAAAGCAGGCCTTTGCGGCGGCGGCCGCAGTTGAAATCGCATGCCGCGTTGCAGCTGCAAACGCTCGACCATGCAACGTGGCGGCACAGCCGATCTGGAGCTGTCCGGGACGGCGACGGAGACGCTATCGCTGCGCCAGTTTTCCGCGACTTCCCAATGGTTTTTCGCGCCCTTGCCGCCAGCTGGTTGCGGCCCCTGTTCCAGTTGCGGCAGCGTAGTTGGAATCGGCTTCATTTGCAGCTGGCTTTCACAAAACCGCAACGCCCGCTCGGCCTCCTGGAAAGCCAGCAAGCGGTCATTGGCGTTAGCGGCCATCAGCTCTTCCAGCGTCGCGCTGCGCAGTGCGGCAAAAGCCAGCACCATCGTCGCCAGCAAGAAAATCAGCAACACCGGCAACACTACGCCAGGCGCATATCGCAAATGCCGCGGCGGCATGCGCGCCGTTCCAGCCATCGGATTGGCGACAGTTCGGCTCATGGGAAAAAATGCGTCGACATACACTGCACGTCAGGATGAAGCGCCGCGTCGACGGCATCCGATTCGCACCGTCCTTGCGGCGCCTTGAAATATACGCGGACAGTAAAACCCTGCGCGACCGAACCGCTGATGTCGCCCCAGCCGCCACTCAATGAATAAGCCAGCCAGTTGCGCCATTCGTGAATATCCGCGGCGGCCAATTCGCGCGGCGAACAATCGCCGGCATCGCTACACGACGGCGCTGCCGGAGCAGATGACGGATAAACCTGCTGCGACAAGCTGTAGCCGCCATCATGAGCACCGCGGATATTGGCGCGCACGCGCTCGGCGAGATCTGCACTGAAGTGGCCACTCATCAAACGAAAATAGGCGAGTTTCTGGGAGCGTAGCGCAGCCACCTGGACGTCGACCAAAGTCAGCAGGGCAACGCCGACGATGACGAGCGAAACCAGCACCTCTATCATGCCGGTCCCCGATTGTGTCGCCGCTGTGTGGTTGGCTGGCTTCATGCCGCTCCCTTTTTTCAGTCCTCGCCTGAAATCGCATTATAGGAACGGCGGTAGTTACCAGAAATGCGGGATGCGCTTATTTGTTGTTGCGTGGATGAAGTCGGAATCAGGCAAATTTATCGAGCAGCGCTGCCAGATCCTTGACGCGCTGTTGCACTTCCTCCGGCGTGGCGGCAGCGGCGGTGTGGGTCACGATGGCATCGGTAAGCAAGGTGACGAAAGCGCGGTCCAAGGCTTTGCGGGCGGCCGCCAGTTGCTGGGCGACGCCCTCGCAGTCGGCAGGCACCGCGGCATTGGCAACCAGCTTCTGGACTCCGCGAATCTGTCCTTCGACGCGCGCCAAGCGATGCAACAGGTCTTTCTTCTGCTCGTCGCTCAACGCCGTGCCGTGCACCGCTTTGCTGGAAGTATCGTTCAATATCTGCCTCCTTGGTTTGCGCAATACTATACCGAATCAGGACAACGGGAAGCTGATCGAGACTTTCAGGCCGGGACAGGTGGGATTGGCGTCCTCGACTGCGTTCAATGTCATCGTTGCGTTGTGCGACAGTGCGATATCGCGCACAATCGACAGCCCAAGACCGGCGCCGCTCGGGTTCTGCTGCTGCGCCGAGGGCGAACGATAGAACGCAGAAAATACGCGCTCACGATCTTCTGCAGCAATGCCGATGCCGCTGTCCTCCACCTCCAGCAGCGCCCGTTGCGCAACATCGTCGCGGCGCACGCGCAATGTCACCCGGCCATGCGCCGGCGTGTAGTGAATCGCGTTGTCGACCAGATTGCTGACCAGTTCATGCAGCAGCAGGGCATTGCCATTGACCATGACGCCTTCGACGGCATCGAACGACAGGTCGATCTGCTTCTTGACTGCGGTGCGCGCCAGCTCCAGCCCAACCTGGCGCGCCACATCGGTGAGCGACACCGGCTCCACGCCGCTCTCGGCCACACCATGTTCGGCGCGCGCCAGCGTCAGCAAGCGATTGGCCAGGTGAACGGTAGAGTCGGTGGTGCCGGCAATGCTTTCGACGATTTCGCGCATGTCGCGCCAGGCGCGCGGATCGTTCGGATTGCGATCGAGTTCACGCAGCGCCAGTTCGGCCTGCGTCTTCAACACCGTCAGCGGCGTGCGCAGCTGATGCGAGGCATCGGCGATGAAGCGGCGCTGGCCGGTGATGAGCGCCTGCAGCCGCCCCATGTAGCCGTTCATGGCGGCGACCAGCGGCCGTACTTCCTTGTGCACGCGATCGGCGTCGAAATCGGCCAGGTCCGTCGGCGAGCGCGCTTCCACTTCAGCTTTCAACTGCATCAGCGGCCGCAGCACGAAACGCACGGCAAACCACACCAGCAATGCCGCCACCGTCACCAGCAGCCCTTGGCGCCACATGGTGCTGAACAGGATCTTGCGGGTCAGGTCACTACGTGCATCCATGGTTTCACCGACCTGGATCAGGGCGATCCCGCGCATCGAATCGTCATAGACCGGCTGGTACAGCGCAGCGATGCGCACCTGCTGGCCGTGATAGGTGGCGTGATAAAAACGCACCAGCGCCGGATAAATTTCCGAGCGCGGCACGTTGGGCGGCAACGCCGGCAAGTCTTCGTAACCGGAGACAAACTCGCCGTGGGTGCCGGTGACCTTGTAGTAAATGCGGCCCAGCGTGTCGGTTTCAAAACTGTCGAGCGCGACATAAGGCACGTCGGCGACCACCTTGCCGTCGACGACCGACACGCGTTCGGCCAGCGCCCGGGTGGAAGCCAGCAATGCGCGGTCATAAGCCAGGTCGGCCACGTCCAGCGCGTTGCGGTACACCGAAAAGGCATCGAGCGCGACCAGCAGCAGCAACGGGATCAGCAACCAGCGCAACAGCTGGCTGCGCAGGCTGCCCAGGGATCTGGCCGCTGGCGATGCTGGGTTCGCTGGGTTCGCTGGGTTCGCTGGGTTCGCTGGGTTCGCTGGGTTCGCTGGGTTCGCAGTGCGCATCATTTTTCGGCAACGGCTTCCAGCAGATAGCCGAGGCCACGCAAGGTGGTGATGGCAACCTGGCCGGCGTCGACACGCTGCAGCTTCTTGCGCAGCCGATGAATATAGATTTCAATGGCGTCCGGATTGGCGTCATCGACCAGCGAAAACACTTCATCGAACAATTTTTCCTTGGATACCACGCGGCCGGCGCGGCTGATCAGCACCTCCAGCACCGCGTGTTCGCGCGGCGTCAGGGCCAGCGCGGCATCGCCATAGCTGAACATGCGCGTTACCGTATCAAAGCGCAGCGCGCCGCAACTGTAGACCGGCGCTTCGCCGCCCTGGGCGCGGCGCAGCAGGGCCTTGACCCGCGCCTCCAGTTCGACCAGCTCGAACGGCTTGGCCAGGTAATCGTCGGCGCCCAGGTTCAAACCTTGCACCCGATCCTGCAAGCCGCCGCGCGCGGTCAGGATCAATACCGGGGTCTTGCTGCCGCGTGCGCGCAGGCGTTTCAATACCTCCAGGCCATCCATCTTGGGCAAGCTCAGGTCGAGTATCACCAGCGCATATTGCTGGGTGTGCAGCAAGCTGTCGGCGTCGGCGCCATTCATCGCGCACTCGACTGTCCAGTGCGCGTCCTGCAACGCCTTGGTCAGCCAGCGCGATAGCTCGACATGGTCTTCAATCAGTAAGATCCGCATGGCCTTGTAAGCGAAAGTGTGGAAATATAAGGCGCCAATACTCACACAGAACGCCGCGCTTGGCAAAAGCCCAGGGCCTTTCGCCGACACAGTGAAAGGAAAATGAAAGATTCCAGCCGGTATGATGCAAAAACCGAATAAACCCTTGTTTCAGGTTTGCATCGACTGGCGGGCTCGATCCCACCGGATGCGTAGTCATCTCGCAAACATGTCTGTAAAGAAATTTTGCGAGTTGAAAAATTATAATTAAAAGCTGGGCTTCTCGACGCGCCGCATTGCCGGTTTGCCGAGGCGCCCGATAAATGGAATGGGTAGGAGACAATGACTTCCCGAATCGCCAGGATCTTTTTCGCCCTCAGCGCCTGCGTCACGCTCAGTGCCGTCGCGGCGCCTGTGCAATGCATCGCTCCGGCCAAGCCGGGCGGCGGCATGGCGGTAACCTGTAAACTGATCCAGCAAGGCCTGCAGGCGCAACTGTCCGCCGCCGGTAAAGATCCCGCAGTCAAGATCAGCTATATGCCTGGCGGCATCGGTGCGGTCGCCTGGAATTCCATTGTCACGCAACGGCGCGCCGAAGCCGACACGCTGGTGGCGTTTTCCGGCGGCTCGCTGATGAACCTGGCGCAGGGCAAATACGGCCATGCCGATGTCAACGACGTGCGCTGGATCGCGGCAATCGGCATCGACTACGGCATGATCGCCGTGCGCAAGGATTCGCCGTACAAGACCTTGGGCGACCTGATGACAGCGCTCAAGAAAAATCCTTCCAATATCACCATCGGCGCTGCCGGCACTATCGGCAGCCAGGACTGGCTGAAATTCTCATTGGTCGCAAAGAAAAGCCAGATCGATCCGAAGAGTCTGCGCTTTGTTGCGCTTGAAGGCGGCGGCGATGCATTTACCGCATTGCTTGCGGACCATGTGCAAGTGGTCTCCGGCGACGCCTCTGAAGCCGCACTGCATGCCGCCGAAGGTGAAATTCGCGTGCTGGCAGTACTGGCCGACCAGCGCCTGCCAGGCGCACTGGTCAATGTGCCGACCGCGCGCGAGCAAGGCATCGACATCAGCTGGCCGATCATACGCGGCGTCTATATGGGGCCGCAGGTCAGCGACGATATCTATCGACGCTGGGTCAAGACTTTCGACAAGATGATGGCCAGCCCGGCATTCGATCAACTGCGTATCGCCAACGGTCTTTATCCGATAGCGATGAGCGGCGACCAATTGACTAAATATATTCATAAAACCGTTGAAGACTACCGCAAGCAATCGGACCAGCTTGGCTTGATCAGATAAGTCTGGCCGCGCCGGCACGGCCGGCAAAAAATTCCGCAAGGTTCAACAAAGTGGCAGCCATGTCATGGCTTGTCGCGGCTCGTCTGCGCCTTTTTGAATAACGAATAACTCAACCCACCAGGAGATGACACACATGTTTATCAAAAAACCTTTGGCAAGCGCACTCGCAGTTTTATCGTTGAGCTTCGCGCTCAATGCGTCGGCGCAAGCGCCGGCCGGCTATCCGGCCGACTACGCCAAGATCGTCGACGCTGCAAAGAAGGAAGGCAAGCTGGTGATCTACAGCGCCACCGATTCCAAGGCGGCAGAACCGCTGATCAAGGACTTCAGCGCGCTGTACCCAGGCGTCAAGATTGAATTCAACGACATGAATTCGACTGAAGTCTATAACCGCTTCATTTCAGAAGCGGCAGCTGGCGGTGCCACGGCCGACGTGCTGTGGTCGTCGTCGATGGACCTGCAAGTGAAGCTGGTCAGCGAAGGTTACGGTGCGGTATACAAATCGCCGGAAGCCGCCGCGATTCCAGCCTGGTCCAACTTCAAGGACACCGCCTACGGCACCACCTTCGAGCCGGTTGCCATCGTCTACAACAAGCGTCTGGTAAGCGCCGATGAAGTGCCGGCCACGCATGCCGATTTGACCAAGCTGCTGACCACCAAGGCAGACAAGTTCCGCAACAAGGTTACCACCTACGATATCGAAAAATCCGGCGTCGGCTTTTCCTTCATCACCGAAGATGCGCAGCTGAATCCGCAATTCTGGGATCTGGCCAAAGCGCTGGGCGATGTCGGCGTACGCGTGCAATCGTCGACCGGCACCATGCTGGAGCGTATCTCTTCCGGCGAGAACCTGATCGGCTACAACGTGATCGGCTCTTATGCACAGGCACGTGCGGCAAAAGATCCATCGATCGGCGTTGCCTTTACCAAGGACTACAACCTGGTGCTGTCGCGCGTGGTGTTCATCAACAAATCTGCCAAGAACATGAACGCAGCCAAGTTGTGGATCGATTACCTGTTGTCCAAGCGCGGCCAGACCATCATCGCGAACGAATCGCAACTGTATGCACTGCGTTCCGATGTCAGCGGCAACTCCACGCTGGCGACATTGACGACGCAACTGGGTACAGCGCTCAAGCCGATTCCTGTCACGCCGGCGTTGCTGCAATACCTGGACCAGACCAAGCGCCTGGCATTCCTGAAGCAATGGAAAGCCGCCGCAGGAAAGAAATAATTTTCAACTACGTCATTCCCGCGCAAGCGGGCTTCCATTTTTACTTACTAGCCGAAATCCCCGCATAGGCGGGGATGGCGGGTTTTTAAGACGCAGGCTTTTCTGCAAGGTACAAAATGTCATCCATTTCTCCCCCTCATCCGCTGGCCAGCCGCTCCCGGCTGGCGCGCATCAATTGGCCGCGCGGACTGGTGGTCACGCTGGCAGCAATAGCCATCTTCCTGCCGCTGACCCTGATTTTCTATCAAAGCTTCCTGTCGGCGCCGTTCTTTGCGCCGATCAAAACACTGAGCCTGGAACCATATCGTTTCATCTTCGATGATCCCGACTTCCGCCAGGCCTTCATTAACGGCTTACTGCTGGCCACCGGACTGGCATTGATCGCCGTGCCGCTGGGCGGCATGCTGGCGTTCCTGATGGTGCGTACCGATCTGCCGGGCCGCAACTGGATCGCGCCGATGCTGCTGGTGCCGATTTTCGTCTCGCCGATGGTGATCGCCTTTGGCTATGTGGTGTCGATGGGGCCGGTCGGCTTCTACACCGTGTGGGTGCAGGATCTGCTGCGCATGATCGGCATCGAGGCGACGCCGTGGAATGTGTATGCCTTCCCTAGCATCGTCATCATCGCCGGCCTGACCCACGTGCCGCACGTGTATTTGTACGCATCTGCAGCGCTGAAGAGCCTCGGCGCCGATGTCGAGGAAGCTGCGCGCGTGGCCGGCGCTTCGCCGCTCCAGGTGGCGCTCAATGTCTCGCTGCCGATGATTTTGCCGGCACTGTCATATGCCGGCGTGCTGGTATTTTTCCTCGGTTTCGAAGTATTCGGCCTGGTGCTGGTGCTGGGCGATCCCGAAGGCCATCTGGTGCTGCCGACCTATCTCTACAAACTGACCAACAAGCTCGGTACGCCTTCCTACCATCTGATGGCAGCAGTGGCGGTTTGCCTGGTGGCGGTGACCTTGCCGCTGGTGATGATTCAACGCTGGTTGCTGCGCTCGGCCAATAAATATGTATCGATCAAGGGTAAGGGCGCACGTCAGAAGGCGCTGCCGCTGGGTAAATGGAAATGGCTGGCGTTCAGCCTGATCGCGGCGTGGCTGGTGTTCACCATCGTGATTCCGCTGTCCGGCATCGCCTTGCGCGCATTTGTCTCGCACTGGGGTTACGGCGTATCGCTGACGGAGGCGCTGACCTTGCAGCATTTCCGCGACATCATGGACCAACCGTCGCTGGTGCGCGGCATCGTCAACACCATCATGATCGGCGTCATCGGCGGCGCTTTGGCAGTGGCTTGCTATTGCTGCATAGCGCTGGCGATGCATCGCAAATCAGATGGCATCACGCGCTTCCTCGACTACAGCGTACTGATCCCGCGCGCGGTGCCAGGCCTGCTGGCCGGCCTGTCGTTCCTGTGGGTGTTCCTGTTCGTACCGTCGTTCCTCGACAAGCTGTTGCAAGGCCATGACAACTTCATCGCGGTGTGGCTGGTGGAAAACTTCATTCCGCAATTGCGCGAATTACGCTCGACCATCTTCTCGGTCTGGCTGGCGTACTCAGTGGTGTGGTTGGCCTATGGCTTGCGCCTGATCACGACGGCGCTGTTGCAGGTTGGCCCGGAACTGGAAGAGGCGGCGCGTGCGGTCGGCGCCCGCCGCTCGCAGGTGACGCGCGATGTCACGCTGCCGCTGGTGCGCTACGGCGTACTCGGCGCGTGGCTGATGGTGTTTCTGATTTTCGAGCGCGAATATTCGACCGGCGTTTATCTGCTGTCACCCGGCACCGAAGTCATCGGCGCCCTGATCGTCTCGCTGTGGGCTTCCGGCTCGGTCGATCTGGTTGCCACCCTGTCCTTCATCAACATCACGCTGGTGGCCATCGGCCTCGGCATTGCACTGCGCTTCGGCGTCAAGTTGCACGACTAATCCAGGAAATCATCATGAGCGAATTAAGTGTCAACAACCTGCATCTCGACTACGGTAGCGGCGCCAGCGCCAACCCGATTCTCAAGGGCGTATCGATGGAATTGCAACGCGGTGAAGTGGTCGCGTTGCTGGGGCCGTCCGGCAGCGGCAAGACCACCTTGCTGCGCGCAGTCGCCGGTCTTGAATCGCCGAAGTCCGGCATCATCCAGATCGGTGCGCGCGCCATGTACGATGGCGAGCGCAAGCTGGAAATCCCCGCCGAAGAGCGCAATCTTGGACTGGTGTTCCAGTCCTATGCGCTGTGGCCGCACAAGACGGTGTTCGACAACGTCGCGTATGGCCTGAAGCTGCGCAAGATGAACGGCAGCGACATTGCCGAACGCGTCAAGACCGTGCTGAACCAGCTCGGCCTCGGCCATCTGGGCGACCGCTTCCCGCATCAATTGTCGGGCGGCCAGCAGCAACGCGTGGCGATTGCGCGCGCGCTGGTGTACAACCCGCCGGTCATCCTGCTCGACGAACCGCTGTCGAACCTGGACGCCAAGTTGCGCGAGGAAGCCCGCGCATTCCTGCGCGAACTGATCGTACGGCTCGGTTTGTCGGCACTGATGGTCACGCATGACCAGGCCGAAGCGATGGCGATTTCGGATCGCATCCTGCTGCTCAACAACGGCAAGATTGAACAACAAGGCACGCCGCAAAGCATGTATGAAACGCCGGACACCTTGTTCACCGCCGAGTTCATGGGCAGCAACAACCGCCTGCCGGCCAAGATTTTGCAGCGCGACGGCACCCAAGCGTTATTGCAAATGGAAGGCGGCAACGTCAAGGCAACGCTGCGCGGCCAGGCTGTCAATAACGATGGCAAAGATGCCATCGCCATCATTCGCGTCGAGCAGGTAAACATCTCCGATGCGCCAGTGGAAAACGCCATCAAGCTGCCGCTGTCGACCTGCATGTACCTGGGTGACCGCTGGGAGTGCGTGTTCCGCAACGGCGCCGAGAGTGGCGCTGACAGCACCGTCCTGCGCGCCTATGCGCGGCAGCGCTTGTCGCCAGGGGAGTACTGGCTGCAATTGCCGCAGGACGCGCTGTGGGCGTTCTAAGACATCCAGGGAAAAGGGGAAAGGGGGCTTCAGGTCGATATTACACAGTAGCTTTTGTGCGGCTCAGCGGTACAGCACAAACAACAAAAAAATAGCAATCAAAATCAAACCGGAGGAAGCAACATGAAAAGAAAATACCTGGCGACGGCAACGCTCGCCGCACTCGGCACCATGGCCTGCGGCGCGCACGCTCAAACCAGCGTCAGCGTCTACGGCCTGATCGATACCGGCGTCGAATACGTGAACAACGCCAATGCCAACAAGGATGGCTTGTTCCGCTTGAGTTCCGGCGCGACGAACACGTCACGTATCGGCTTTCGCGGTACGGAAGACCTGGGCGGCGGACTGAAGGCAGTGTTCCAGTTGGAAAACGGCTTCAAGACCGACACCGGTGAATTCGACAGCGCCGGCCTGCTGTTCGGACGGCAAGCCAATGTCGGCCTGGAAGGCAGCTTCGGCCGCATCGTTGCAGGCCGTTCCTATTCGACGACCTATGACTTCATCCTGCCATTCGATCCGATGGGTTATTCGGGCCAGTATTCGTGGGTGACATCAGCCGGCGCTACCGGCGGCCGCAAGGATGGCATGCTGACCAACTTGGCCAACATGCTCAAATACCAGGGCAAGTTCGGCGGCTTCAAGCTGGGCGCAACCTATGGTTTCGGTGAAGTCGCCGGCAGCAACGGCGACAGCGCCAAGTACGCGTTGGGCGTGGGTTACGAAAATGGTCCATTCCGGATCGCCGCAACATTCGACCGCGTCAACGGCGCAGCAGCGACGCTCAACAGCGGCTACGACAAAGCCACCAGCATCCACCTGGCCGGCGATTACCAGGTCACCAGCAATCTTGGACTGGACCTGGGCTATCGCAACTACAAAAAGACGCTGGCCAGCAATGCACCCGACCTGCGCAGCGATTTCTTCTGGGGCGGCGCCACTTACAAAGTGACGCCGGTAGTAACGCTGATCGGCGCCATCTTCTACCAGGACATCAAGAACGTCGCCAACGGCAAGGACGCGGACCCGATCATGTATTCGGTGCGCGGCAAGTACGCATTATCGAAACGTACCGACCTGTACCTGAGCGCCGCCTACGCCAAGGCCAAGAACCAGCAACTGGTCGGCCTGTCGCGTGACGACCTGGCCTACGGCAACAGCCAGACTGGTGTGATTGCGGGTATTCAGCATCGGTTCTAACTGCGGTTTGTATGAAACCGGGCGCGCACTCGCTGCGCCCGGCGATTTGCTCTTTCCTCACCACATCCGCAGCATAAAACATCTAAAAAACATCCGATCAGTTTCCAGTCTTTTGGCGATGCTGTGAATTAGCGTCGAAGGCGTAGAATGTTGCTGCACGCAAACGAGAATTCAACGCCAGCCCACAAGGTTCGCGTTGAATTTTGTTATTGCGTAAACAATATCCAGTTCAAAGACAAAGGGGAATTGATGCAAGCTTCCATACGACGTATCTCGGCATGCGGATTGATGTTGACCATTGGCACAGGGCTGATGGGCTGCGATGTCGGAACCAAACCGAACAGCACTACCGCCACTCCAACGGCAGCAACAACTCCCGCACCGGCGCCATCGCCGTTCGCTCAAATCAGTTCCCTGCCTTACAACTTGCCGCCATTCGACAAGATCAAGGATTCCGATTTCGGTCCTGCGTTCGAACAGGCCATGGCCCAACAACGCCAGGAAGCGACGGCGATCGCCAGCAATCCCGCAGCGCCGACTTTCGATAATACGATTGTTGCGCTGGAGCGTTCCGGCCAGATGCTGACGCGCGTTTCGGATGTATTTTTCAATCTCACCGGTTCCAACACCAGCCCGGCACTGGATCAGGTTCAACAGGACGTGGCGCCAAAACTGGCGGCGCAGAATGATGCCATCCTGCTCGATCCGGCGCTGTTCGCTCGCGTCGATCAGCTTTATCAACAGCGCGCCAGCCTTGGCCTCGATCCGGAATCGCTGCGGCTGCTGGAACGCTATCACGTCAAATTCGTTCGTGCCGGCGCGCGCCTGAGCGCCGCCGACAAGGATCGCTTGCGCGCACTGAACCAGCAGATTTCCACGCTCACCACGCAGTTCCAGCAAACCCTGCTGAAGGCGAACAACAACGGTGCACTGGTGGTCGACCGCCTGGCTGACCTGGATGGCTTATCGCCGGAAAGAATTGCCGCCGCCGCGCAAGCCGCGAAGAGCCGCAACCTTGATGGCAAGTGGGTGATTCCTCTACAAAACACCACCGACCAGGCGGTGCTGGCACAACTCAAGAATCGCGCGCTGCGCGAACGCATCTACAAGGCTTCGATCAGCCGCGCCGACGGCGGCAGCGACGACAACGTCAGCACCGTCGCCCAGATCGTCAAGCTGCGTGCCGAACGCGCCGCGCTGCTCGGCTATCCCAACCATGCGGCGTATGTGCTGGAGGACGAAACCGCAGGCACGCCGGCGGCAGTCAACCGCATGCTGGCGCAACTGGCGCCTGCCGCCGCGGCGAATGCCCGCAAGGAAGCAGCCGCTATACAGAAACTGATCGATCGCCAGGCCAAGGCTACGCACACCAAGCCATTCAAGTTGCAGCCGTGGGACTGGGCGTTCTATGCCGAACAGGTGCGCAAGGCGCGCTACAACTTCGACGAAGCCCAGGTCAAGCCTTACTTCGAGTTGAACCACGTGCTGAAAGACGGCGTGTTCTACGCGGCGCATGAATTGTATGGCGTGACGTTCAAGGAACGCACCGACCTGCCGGTGTACCAGCAGGATGTGCGCGTGTTCGAAGTGTTCAACGCCGATGGCTCGCCGCTTGGCCTGTTCCTGTTCGATGGCTTCGCACGCGACAACAAGCAGGGCGGCGCCTGGATGAACAGCTATGTGTATCAGTCGCGCCTGTTCGGCACCAAGCCGGTGGTGTCGAACAATATCAATATTCCAAAGCCGCCTGCAGGCAAGCCGGTGCTGCTGACCTTCGACGAAGTCAACACCATGTTCCACGAGTTCGGGCATGCGTTGCACGGTTTGTTCTCGAACGTGCAGTATCCGATGTTCGCCGGCACCCAGGTACCGGAAGATTTCGTCGAATATCCGTCGCAGTTCAATGAAATGTGGTCGCATAATCCGCAGGTTCTTGCGCACTATGCCAAGCACTATAAAACCGGCAAGCCAATGCCGCGCGCACTGATGGAAAAAGTGCTGGCCGCGCACAAATTCAATGCCGGCTTCGAAACCTCAGAGTATCTGGCAGCAGCGATTCTCGACCAGGCCTGGCACCAGTTGCCGGCAGGGCAAACGCCGGCTCCCACCGAGGTGATGGAATTTGAAGCGCAGACCCTGCAGAAAGCCGGCGGTGAGGGATACGCGGTGCCGCCGCGCTATCACACGCAGTACTTCCAGCACATCTTCGCCAGCGGCTACTCGGCCGGCTACTACGCCTACATCTGGAGCGACGTGCTGGCCAAAGATACCGAACACTGGGTCAACACCCACGGCGGCCTCAAGCGCGCCAATGGCGACCTGTTGCGCGCCAAGATACTGTCACACGGCTTCAGCCAGGATCCGAGCACATTGTTCAAGGATTTCTACGGACGTGGTCCCGATGTCGGGCCGTTGCTGGAAGCGCGCGGTATGGCGGAAGCTGCCAAGACCCGGTAAAGGTTTTGAACGGGGATCAGCGCATGCTATCCCCGGTTTGTTGATGTTGTTGATTACCGATACGGAGCAGCCAGACTGCTCCGTTTTTTTGTCTGCTCGTATTGCGACAGCCGATAGAGCGGAATTACAGTGGTTCGAAAACTCCAGCCGTGCGATTCTTTTCGACCTTGTCCCACGCAAAAATCTTGCCGTTCATCGCCACATACACGCCAGGCGGCAGCACTTGCGCGACGCCGCAGGCAAAGCCGAAATTGAACAGGGCGTCGGAATTGTCGATCGCGTATGGAATCATGGCGCCGGTCAGCACGATGGTTTTGTCGAGCGTCGCTGGGCCCAGCACGGCGGCGGTATCGCGCATGGTGTCGGTGCCGTGGATGATCACGATCGCCTGTTCGCTGGCGTGCGAGCAGGATGCCAGCACGCGACGGCGATCGATGTCCTGCATGTCGAGTGAATCGAGCAGCGGCAATTCTTCCAGCGTTAGTTCCGTGGTGATCCGGGCACGCTGGATCACCTGCGGCAGATGGCTGGCGGCAAAGGTCAATTTACCGGCGATCTCATCGTAGTGTTTATCGAAGGTGCCGCCGGTAGCGATGATGCGTAAAGCCATGGTATTTCGTTTCCTTTTCTGCAATTAATGCCGGCCGCCTGTCACGGCGATGGTTTGCGCCGACGCCGCCCGAACAGTAAAAACAGTATAAATACCACGATCAGCGCCGCTACCGCCAGCCCCACCGGCAATAAAGTCAGCAACGGCGATACCGGTCCGCCCTGGCGCTGGGTCTTGACCAGTTCCGGCGTGATGGTCGGCGCGTCTGCGTGCCCATATTGCTTGAGGATGTAATTGGCCAGCGTTGCGATTTGGGCATCGTTCAAATGGTCGGCGAAACCGGGCATGAACGCCTCGCCATCCTTGCCGTGGCGCTGCACGCCGTTGAGGATCACCATCAACAGGTTGCCCGGATCGCGCGCGCCCACTACGCTGTTGCTGAACAGTGACGGGTAGTAGCCGCCGACCACGCCGCTGCCGCTGGCTGAATGGCAACTGGCGCAATTGCCGCTGAACAGTTCAGCGCCGCCGGATGCGTTGTTGCTGACCGATACCGCAGCAATGCAGCGCAAATCGGCGTCGTCGTCAGACGGCTGGCCCCATGCATAACGCGGCTTCTTGTCGGCTGCATCATTGATGGCCGGCACGCTGCGCAGATAAGTGACGATGGCTTTCAGGTCGTCATCGTTGAGGTACTGCAGGCTGTGTTCGACTGCTTCCGCCATGCCGCCGGCGGCCGAGGCCTTGCCGGGAACCAGGCCGGTTTTCAGATACTGGATCAACTCTTCGTCTTTCCAGCCGCCGACGCCGCTGACCGGATCAGGCGTGATGTTGAACGCGGTCCAGCCGCCCAACTGGGCGCCACCGAAGGCGCGCTTGCCATCGACACCCATGGTGACGTTACGCGGGGTGTGGCATTCCTGGCAATGCGCCAGCCCTTCGACCAGGTACATGCCGCGGTTCCACTCGGGACTCTTGGCGGTGTCGGGCTTCAATTCGCCCGGCTTGAAATTGAACAGGTTCCAGCCCGCCAGGACCCAACGCTGGTTGAGCGGGAAAGGCAATTTGTTTTCCGGGGTTTTCTGCTGTATCGGCGGCAGGCTGAATAGATAGGCCTTGATCGCCAACACATCGTCGCGCGACAGCTTGGTGAATGACGCATAGGGGAAGGCTGGGTACAAGTGCTTGCCTTCGTCGTCGATGCCTTCATGCAGCGCGCGGACGAAATCCTCGTCGCTCCAGTTACCGATGCCGGTTTCCTTGTCGGGCGTGATGTTGGGGCCGTAGATGGTGCCGAACGGCGTCGCCAGCGGATAGCCGCCGGCGAATGGTTTGGCCGGGTCCACCGTGTGGCAGGCGATGCAGTCGGCGGCCTTGGCGAGATACTCGCCGCGCTTGATCTGATCGGTGTTCGGACCGGGGCCGGGAGCAGGATTGGCGGAGTTGACGACATCGGCTGCATACACGCCGTGCACCATGCTGGTGATCACGGCCATGGCGCCGATCCAGCGGGAAAAGTGATGGCGAGCCGTCATAGCACTGTCCTCAAGGTATCGGCGATGCGCAGCGATAGCGCCGCAATCGTCAGGGTGCAATTCACCGTGCCGGCCACCGGCATCACCGCGCTGCTGGCGATGAACAGGTTCTCGTGGTCGTGCGAACGGCAATGGGCATCGACCACCGAATCGCGCGGATCGCCGCCCATGATGACGGCGCCCATGATGTGATTGTTCGGCGCGAAATCGTCTGCAAACTGAATTTCTGTACCGCCGAACAGTGCCGCGATGCTGGCGTAGGTCTGGTGCGTAAGGACCGCGCTTTTCTTGACGTAGTCGTCAATCGAGTAGGTGATCTCCGGCTGCGGGATGCCCAATGCATCG
This sequence comes from Collimonas sp. NPDC087041, assembly GCF_044745265.1. NCBI lineage: Bacteria > Pseudomonadati > Pseudomonadota > Betaproteobacteria > Burkholderiales > Oxalobacteraceae > Collimonas > Collimonas sp. NPDC087041. Next base: position 331,501 of record NZ_JBIUZX010000004.1, on the reverse strand, counting down.
CGCTTGTCGGCGCTCGGCCGGATCCGGTTTTCCGGATTCGGCAAGATATCGTGGAAGCTGTTGATATTGACGGTACGCGCCGCACGACGGCGGATTTCCTGGTTCAGCTTGACGCCGACCAAGCCATTCTTCAACGCCGTTTGCGCAGCGTGATTGGTCTGCGCCATGTTATTCAGATGCAGCTTCTTGGCGGCGTATTCGGAGCGGAAAGCGCCATCGCGCATATCCACCACTGAAGTCATTTCGATCGAGCCACGGCCCGGCCACAAATCCTCGTTGGCGAGGAAGGTGACGCCGGTGCCGGGATGGTCCATCAGGTTACGGCCGACCTGGTCGGAACTGTTGCCGATACCGTTGGGATGCTTGTCGTCGGTCGAAATCAGCATCAGTTTCGGAATCTCGATACCGTTCGCCGCCAGCACGAAATACTTGCCGGTGACACGATGCGTAACGCCGTCCGGGTCCTTGTAATGCACCGCGCTGATGCGCTCCTTGGCGTCGACCTCGATGCGATAGACCACCGCTTCCGCCAGCACCTTGGCGCCGGCTTTCTCGGCCTTCTCGACGTGGATGATGCCGCTGTACATGGCGGCAATCGGGCAGATCGGCATGCAGTTGTTGTTGCCGCAGCAGTTCGGCCGCTGGTCGTAGGCGCGGCTGTTGCGCGCCACCGGTTCCGACACCACCTTATGGCCGGCGGCGTTGACCACGGCGCTGAAGCGCTGGTCGTTCCACGACAGCGGAAGGTGATCCATCGGATAGGGCTGTTTGCGCGGCGAGCCGAGATCGGTGCCGTCATTGGGACCGGATACCCCGAGCTCGACTTCGGCGCGGTAATAGTACGGCTCCAGTTCGTCGTAACCGATCGGCCAATCGCGGCCGACGCCGTACAAGGTTTTCATCTTGAAGTCGTTGGGCAGGAAGCGCCATGCTGCGGCAGCCCAGTGCCAGGTGGTGCCGCCTACCGCGCGGATGTATTGCGAATTGTATTTGTGCGTACCTTTGAGGATCAGGTAATTGTTTTCCGGCGTGTATTCCGGATGCGGCGCATATTTGGTGGACGGGTAGGGCACCATGAAATCGTCTTTGCTCGGCGTGTTCCGATAGTTTTCGACGATGCGCCAGCGCTCAATCCGCGGTCCGGCTTCCAGCACCAGCACCGATGCACCCGACAAGGCAAGTTGATGCGCAACCAGAGCGCCGGCGACGCCGGAACCGACGATCACGACATCGGCAGACAAGTTATCGGCCATGTTCAACCCCCCGCTTTCAAGACTGCCGGTTGTGTCACCCAATAACCGGGAGCGGCGCGACAATATGTCGGCACCACCACCGCATCGCGTACCTGGTCGAACATCAGCGCCGACTCGAATGAGACAACTTTTGCGCCGCCGGTTACGCCATCGTCGCCGACTACGCCGAGATACCAGGCGCTGATAATCCGATGCAATACCAGCGAGAGCGCGGAGTCGCTGCCGACTGCCGCCGCCAGGTTATCCACATCCTTGATCTGGTGATCAAGCGCGTATTGCCATAGCGCCGCGGCCTGCTTTTCAAACTCGATTGCCTGCGTGCTCAGTGCGGCATAGATTCTTGTACCCGTGCGGGGATTGAGTTTTTGCGTACCGGTCAATAACGCCGACAAAGCCAGGAAATTGGTTTGCTGCTGATTAGCTGGGTTTTGCGGAGGAGATGCGGATGCTGCGGGAGTGGAGGCTTGGGTTTGGGCGGATGCTTGTCGCATCCAGCGGGGCGTACTCAACAGCGCGAAACTGACGCCGGTCAACAATATGGCATTGCGCCTGCTGGCAGAGAACGCGCCGCCGTCTGGCACTGCATTGGGCGGATCGTCTTTCTTTTCACCTGCATTGTGTGGACGTTGCTTCATGTGGCTAGTCCTTTCTGCCTTGTGGATTGGCTGATTATACTAAGCAAAATGAATAGCTGCCTCGTGTTTTTACTTGCGCCCTGTCGTGCTCCACTATCTATGAAAACGCGGCGCAGCGGCTACACTGGTAACATTTGATTTCGACCTACGCAAATTTTAGAAGCACCGCACATGAAACCCATCGCACCCGGCACCGTTATTTTCCATCGCTATCGTGGCTATGGCGTGATCACCTCGGTCAACCTGTTGACCGGTTGGGTGGCTGCGCGCTTCGGCAGCGAAGTGCGGACGCTGGACCTGAACCTGTCATCCGACGAATTGCAGCATGCCGATGGTGAGCCGATCCTGTTTCGGCGCGCGCCGCCGGACCGCATGCCGCATGCGCGCTTGATGGCGCTGGTGCGGGAGCTGCATCGCGCCGGTTATCAGCGTTTGTATCTGTACAGTTGGCCCAAGCCGTCCGGACTGCATTGGCGCTGGCATCTGTTTTGCGGCCGCCGCAACTGGATGGAACGGCCGTGGCGCGAAGGCTGGTACGGCTCCGGCGCCGATTACAATTTCAATCCTATCCTCGGCTGGGGCGACCAGCCCGGCGCTTCTGTACCGGAACTGGCGAGCGCCCTGGCGCAATTCGATCCGCACGGCCTGGCGCAGGCATTGGGACGCGACGAGGATCACAGCAACTGGTTTGCCCGCATCTGCGACGCCTTGCTGCCCGATTATGCGTTCAGCCTCGGCTGGAGCGGCGGTGTATTGCCGCAAAGCCTGCCGGTGATCCCGGTACGCAAGAACGTGCCCGAGTACAGTGGGCCACCGCTGCCATGGCCGCCCGGTTGGAACGGCATGTGGCACGACACCACGCTGGCGGCGCCCGCCGCCAGGCTGAACAAGCTGATCCTGCCAAGCGGCGCCGACGACGATTGATTGATTAATTGAGCGCAGGGTGGGCATTGCATGCCGACCCGACGTTATTTTTTCAGCAGGGCGTTCGGGTTCAGGACGTTCTTCGGCGTACCGTTGGCAAAATCCACCAGGTTCTGGAACGCGGCGCGGAAGTACAGCTCGTAACTGTCTTTTTCCACATAACCCAGATGCGGCGATGCCAGCACATTCTCCATCTGCAACAGCGGCGAAGTAGGCGGCAACGGCTCTGTCTCATACACATCCAGCGCGGCATAGCCCGGCCGGCCTTGCTGCAATGCCGGCAACAGCGCATCGGTGGCGACCAGTTCGGCGCGGCTGGTATTGACGAAGATGGCGCTCGGCTTCATCAGCGCCAGGTCGCCGGCTTCTACGATGCCGCGTGTTGCGTCATTCAGGCGCAGATGCAATGTCAGCACATCGGCTTCAGCGAAAAATTGTTGTTTCGACTCGGCTGCCTGATAGCCGTCCTGCAGCGCCGCCGCGCGACTGGCATCGCGACCCCAGACCAGCACGCGCATGCCGAACGCCTTGCCATAGCCGGCAATCATGCGGCCGATTTTTCCATAACCCCAAATCGCCAGCGTACGGCCCTTGAGGACATTGCCGAGCACATTGTTTTGCGGCAGCGACGACACGGTTTGCCACTGGCCCTGCTGCAGGTTAGCGACATAGCGCGGAATGCGGCGGCTGGCAGCCATGATCAGCGCCCAGGTCAATTCGGCCGGTGCGGTCGGATCGCCGATGCCTTCGACGATGGCAATGCCGTTTTCAGTAGCCGCTTCCACATCGATATGGCCGCTGACCTTGCCGGTCTGCGAGATCACTTTTAAATTCGGTAATTTTTGCAGCAAAGCCTTTGAAAACGTGCTGCGCTCACGGATCAGCACCAGCGCGTCAAATTCGGCCAGCCGGATCGCCAACTGCCCGGTTCCGCGCGCAGAATTGTTGAACACTTTCACATCGTGGCCATCCAACATCTTGAAGCAATCGAGATGGCGGACGCTGTCTTGATAATCATCCAATACGGCAATTTTCATAGCGGTTTCCAAATCAGGAAATTAAAGAAAAAACACGGGAAAACGGCGAAAAACCGGGCTTTGCGTAATAAAGCAACGGCATCCGGAAAATGGAAAATACCTTACTACAAAGGTTGGTCATTTTCACTACAAATCGGGTGTACAATCGCCCCAATTTCCAGGATAACTTGTACAAAAGAGACAACATCAGCCTTGGTATGCGGCGTGTGCCTGCAGTAAAACCGAAGAGCGAACGCTGATCTAAGCCGGACCCATTATTTCATTTTCGCTGTCAGCGGTCATCCACTGATAGCGATAACAATCGAATCAGAACAAAGCCAGAATCGCCTGGCAATCCAGCAGCCCGAGCGCCGCGCGCCGCACTGGAATGAAAAAATTTCTTTATTGGTATTGGAGGTAGTTTTTCATGAATCAACCACTCATGGGCGGCATCGCCGCACTGAATGCACCCGCTTACGTCAAACAGCAAAAACTGATCAACTGGGTCGCCGAAGTTGCAGCACTGACCAAGCCCGAGCGGATCTACTGGTGCGATGGCTCGCAAGCCGAATACGATCGCCTGTGCGCTGAAATGGTGGCTGCCGGCACCATGAAAAAGCTGAACCAGGAAAAGCGTCCGAACAGCTACCTGGCCTGCTCCGATCCGTCCGACGTGGCGCGCGTAGAAGACCGCACTTTCATCTGTTCGGCCAACAAGGAAGACGCCGGCCCGACCAACAACTGGACCGATCCTGCCGAAATGCGCAACACGCTGCACGGCCTGTTCGATGGCTGCATGCAGGGTCGCACCATGTACGTGGTGCCGTTCTCGATGGGCCCGCTGGGCTCGCCGATTGCGCACATCGGCGTCGAACTGTCCGACTCGCCTTACGTCGCCGTCAACATGCGCATCATGACGCGCATGGGCAAAGCCGTGTATGACGTACTCGGTACCGACGGTGAATTCGTGCCGTGCGTGCACAGCGTCGGCGCACCGCTGGCGGCCGGCCAGAAAGATGTGGCCTGGCCTTGCAACCCAACCAAGTACATCGTCCATTATCCGGAAACCCGCGAAATCTGGTCCTACGGCTCCGGCTACGGCGGCAATGCGCTGCTCGGCAAGAAGTGTTTTGCGTTGCGGATCGCTTCGACCATGGGCCGCGATCAGGGCTGGCTGGCGGAACACATGCTGATCCTCGGCGTCGAATCGCCGGCAGGCAAGAAACATTACGTGGCCGCAGCGTTCCCGTCGGCTTGCGGCAAGACCAACTTCGCCATGCTGATCCCGCCGAAGGGTTTCGAAGGCTGGAAAGTCACCACCATTGGTGACGACATCGCCTGGATCAAACCCGGCGCCGATGGCCGCCTGTATGCGATCAACCCGGAAGCAGGTTATTTCGGCGTGGCGCCCGGCACCAACGACAAGACCAACCACAACTGCATGGCGTCGCTGCGTGAAAACACGATTTTCACCAACGTTGCATTGACCGACGACGGCGATGTCTGGTGGGAAGGCATGAGCAAGGAAGCGCCAGCGCATCTGATCGACTGGCAAGGCAAGGACTGGACTCCGGCGATCGCCAAGGAAACCGGCGCCAAGGCAGCCCATCCGAACGCCCGCTTCACCGTTGCAGCAACCCAGAATCCGGTGATCGATGCGGCTTGGGACGATCCGGCCGGCGTACCGATTTCGGCCTTCATTTTCGGCGGCCGCCGCTCCACCACCGTACCGCTGGTGACGGAAGCGCGCAACTGGGTCGAAGGCGTCTACATGGCCGCCACGATGGGTTCGGAAACCACAGCGGCCGCAGCCGGACAGCAAGGTATCGTGCGTCGCGATCCGTTCGCCATGCTGCCGTTCATCGGCTACAACATGAGCGACTACTTCCAGCATTGGCTGACGCTGGGCGAGAAGCTCAGCGCGCAAGGCGCCGCCGCATTGCCGAAAATTTACTGCGTCAACTGGTTCCGTACCGACGCCGACGGCAAGTTTGTCTGGCCTGGCTTCGGCGACAACATGCGCGTGCTGAAGTGGATGCTGGATCGCCTGGACGGCAAGAGCGGCGGCGTCGAGCATCTGTTCGGCGTGACTCCGCGCTTTGCCGACCTGACTTGGGAAGGCCTGGACTTCAGCGAGCAGCAATTCGACCACATCACGTCGATCGACAAGGCTGCCTGGAAAGCGGAAACAGCGCTGCACACCGAGCTGTTCGACAAGCTGAAGCATCATTTGCCACAGGAACTGGTGGCGGTGAAGCAAGCGCTGGAAAAGCAACTGGCCGACTAAACACCCGCGCCATGTCGCACCCGCGCTGAATGCGCAGCAAATAAAAACGCCCGCAGATTGCGGGCGTTTTTTATGCTACACGGCAAATCCAAGTGCGAACAAAAACGCGAACCAGGATACTTAAGGCAAAAAAATCCCCGCGGCCATTTCAGGCAACGGGGTTAATCCTTCCATCGCAGGAAAGAGGAGACGTCAGAAATACGGTGATGCAATACGGCGGACAAATACCGCGCATCCGCCTTGAGGCAACTTCTTACAGGCCGTTCAGACCCATCCAGGCCAACACGCGCGCGCCTTGCGCACGCAGCCATTGCATGACTGCAAAAGTCGGGAAACCGTCGTCATCGTGGTAGATATATTGGTGCATGTGGTAACTCCTTGTAGTTAATCGCGACCGGCCAGCAAACGCAATTCAGCAGCCAGGTTCGGCTGGCTGACGGCATGGTCGTTAGCCATGCGGCGCATCAATTGCTGTCCCATGAACTTACTGCGAGCAATTCGCTGATCCAGCGACTTGCGCGGTTTAATCAACATCAATGCTGCACGCAACAACCCCATCCAGAGCGGCTTGAAATAGACCATCAAGGTCGCCACCGCGCCCAGTCCAAGCACCGGCCGCAGCAAGTTCGCGGCTGCGGCCAACAAGGCCGACGCATCGAACAGGGCAACTTCAGCAGGGATGGCTAGGGCAAATATGGACATACAAATTACTTTTCATGGTGTTGTTGCATTGCAGTATATTCAATAGGAAGAAACCTATCCAATTCGCATTTTCGATATCAGTTATGTGTTGAGCGAATAATGGGAGGTATCCACTAACGATTCGTCGCATTGCACCGCTATCTTGTCGTATGCTGCATCTATGTTGAGCGGCGTCGTGCAGCGGTCATATTGCACTTAAGCAACCATTCGATATATCAGACATAATCAGGCTTGATATATGCTTTATGCGGCAATGCAATATTTCATTCCAACTTGAAATCTGTCATTGTGCTTTCATATAACAGATATAAAATCCATGAATATTGCTTTTAACCAAAGTAGTATTGCGATATCCCGTGTCCAGTCCAGAATAATTAACGAATAACCGACCATGAGTTTTCTAACGCTTGATTTGAATCTGCTGCGCGTCTTCGATGCGGTCATGACGGAGCAAAACCTGACGCGTGCGGCCAGCCGACTGGCCATGACGCAGCCGGCGGTTTCCAATGCCTTGAAGCGCCTGCGCGATACCCTCAACGATGAGCTACTGATCCGCACCGCGCACGGCGTCAAGCCGACCCAGCACGCGGAAGAGTTGTGGCCGGTAGTGCGACGCGCATTGACCGACCTGGAAACCGCGATCACGCCGGAAACCTTCGATGTCTCGCGCGCACACACCACTTTCCAGATGGCCATGGCGGATGCTACCGCCGCCTTGTGGCTGCCGGCGCTGGTGCGCACCATTGAGCGCGATGCTCCGCAATTGAACATCCGCATGGTGCCGCTGACCACGCGCGATCCGCGCCAGATGCTGTTGCGCGGCGACGTCGACCTGGCGGTCGGCTTCTTCCCGGGGGTTGCGGCGCAGCTGGCCGGCGGCCAGACCACCAGCGCTTCGCCTATCCATCATGAGCGGCTCTACACCGGCGAGTATGTGTGCGTGATGCACAAGAACCACCCGTTGGCCAACCAGGTGCTGACGCTGGACAATTACTGCGCGTCGCATCACTTGCTGGTCAGCTTCTCGGGCCGCGCCCATGGTTTGATCGATGAAACGCTGGCGGCGATGGGCCGTGAGCGGCGCATCCTGCTGACCGTCAACCAGTTCTTCACCGCCGGCCGCGTGGTTGCCAGTTCCGACCTGCTGACGGTATTGCCGCGTCACCTGATCGGCGCCACCGGCATGACCGATGTCCTGGTCGCACGCGAGTTGCCGTTCCCGACACCGGCGGTGCACGTCGACATGCTGTGGCATGAACGGGATGTGCGCAACCCGGCGCACAAATGGCTGCGCAGCCACCTGAGCGCGACAGCGCATGAGAAATTCAGTTTGATTGATCCGGAAGAAGAAGATTAATGTTTGCGGGACGACGGTAGGGTGGGCAAGCTTTTTTGCCCACGCATTGCTTGAATAAGCCGCGTGGACAACGTTGCGATACGCGTGGGCACAAGTGCCCCCCTACTGGGTGACATCGAAGTACGGTGGGCAGGACTTTCTGCCCACGTGTCCCCTCAATTCAACCCGCGTGTTTCACGCCCACCTCGCGCTGAAACTGCGACAACTGCCGATACTGCTGCTCCAGCAGTTGCGGAAGCGCTGCATAGATCGGCCACAAACGCGCATACAGCGCGACACTCTCCGGATTCGGCACATGCCGGTGCGTCGCTCCCACCATATCGGCGATCACTTCCAGCGAATCGATTTTTCCCAGCGCATACAAGCCAAGCACGGTCGCCCCCAGACAGGACGATTCGACGCTCTCCGGCACCACCACTTCGCGATTGAAGATATCGGCCATCATCTGCCGCCACAAGGCTGAACGGGCAAAGCCGCCGGTCGCCATCATGCGTTGGGTCGGGCCGATCAAATCCTCGACCGCCGGCAAGATGCTGTACAGGCTGAAAATCACGCCTTCCAGGGCGGCGCGAATCATGTGCTGCTTGCGGTGATGCATCGCCAGGCCGAAGAAGGAACCGCGCGCATCGGCGTTCCACAACGGCGCGCGCTCGCCGGCCAGATAAGGATGGAACAACAAGCCTTCAGAGCCGGCCGGCACCGTTTCGGCAATGCTGGTCAAGGCTTCGTAAGGGTCCAGTCCGGCGTCCCTGGCGGCGGCCGCTTCGGCTGTCGCCAGTTCATCGCGCACCCAGCGGAAGATGCTGCCGCCGTTGTTGGTCGGGCCGCCGACCACCCAGTGCTTGTCAGTCAGCGCATAGCAGAAGGTGCGGCCGGACGGATCGGTCATTGGCTTGTCGATCACGGTGCGCATCGCGCCGGAGGTGCCGATGGTGACCGCCACCTGGCCTGGGCCAATGGCGTTGACGCCGAGGTTGGACAGCACGCCGTCATTGGCGCCGATGACAAACGGTGTAGTCGGCAACAGGCCGAGTTGCTGTGCCACGGCAGGTTCCAGGCCGCTGAGGTGGTGCGTGGTCGGCACCAGTTGCGAAAGCTGATTCGCGTTGATACCGAGCAGCTCCAGCGCGCCACGGTCCCAATCCAGTTGCTGCAGGTTGAACAGGCCGGTTGCGGATGCGATCGAGTGATCGACCAGCCAACTGCCGAACAGCCGATAGAAAACGTATTCCTTCATGCCGACGAAGCGTGCGGTGCGGGCGAACAGTTCGGGCTGGTCGTGGCGTAGCCACATGATCTTGCACAGCGGCGACATCGGATGAATCGGCGTGCCGGTACGCAGGTAGATCGCGCGCCCGTCCATCTCGTCGCGGATACGGTTAGACCATTCGCCGGCGCGACTATCGGCCCAGGTAATGCTGTTACTCAGCAAATTACCTTCCCTGTCGACCGCGATCACGCTATGCATGGCGGCGCTGAAAGACACCAAGGTGATTTGTTCTGCGGCAGCCTTGCCATTGCTGACCGCCTGGCGAATCGCTTCGAGAACCGCGGCGTAAATCTGCAACGGATCCTGTTCCGCCATGCCGGGGCTGGTGCACATCAGCGGATATTCCACCGCGTGCTGCGCCACCACTTTTCCCTGGGTTGTGAACAGCACCGCCTTGGTGCTAGTGGTGCCGATGTCTACGCCAAGCATGTATTCTGGCTGGTGATGCATGAACTACCTCGTGATCTGTTGAACGTGCCGCATGGCTGCGGCAATCGTAGCCGGGCTTGGCCGCCTAAGCCTGTTAATTGTAATACTTGTGGGCGGCTGGGATGATACACCACGTGATAGCGCTAACATTACCCACGCCCGCAAAAATCGCAGGTAACAATACAACCATGAGTAGTATCATTTCCCTAGGGAAATCTTCCGCAATGCGACATGTTTGGGCGTAATATCGTTAAGGCTAGTTAAAGCAACAAGATCCCGCCGTCGACTGAAATACAACATCAGCCGGTGAACATACTAAAGGGTGCGCGCTACTGGCAAAATAGCGAGTGCCAAGAAGACAATACGTTAATCACTGTCACCCACCATGAATACTCCGTTCCCGGAATTGAAACCACAACGTCATAGCCGTGCCAGCGGCAGGGTAACAATCGTCGATGTCGCACGGTTGGCCAAGGTCAGCCCGATGACCGTCTCGCGTGCACTGAAGACGCCGGCGCTGGTGCAGCTGGGCGCGCGCGAACGGATTGCGGCGGCGATCAAGCAACTCGGCTACGTGCCCAACCAGGCCGCCAGCACCTTGGCCTCGGCCAAGTCGCAAGTGATTGGCGTCATCGTGCCGTCGCTAAGCAACTCGGTATTCGTGGAAACCCTGACCGGCATTCGTGACAGTCTCAACCAGCACGGCTACAAATTCCTGATCGGCGAAAGCGGCTATTCGCAGGAACGGGAAAGCCAGCTGATCAGCACTTACCTGGCGCATGCGCCGGACGGCTTTCTGCTGAGCGGCATCGAACAGCAGGAATCGCTGCGCGAACAACTGGCCACCAACAATGTGCCGGCCGTGCGCATGTTTGACCTTGGCATCAGTCGCGACGATGTGACGGTCGGCTTTTCGCATGAAGAGGCGGGTTACAGCATTGCCCGCCATCTGATCGAGCGCGGCTACCACCAGCCCGGCTTTCTCGGCGCCCAGCTGGATCCGCGCATGATGAAGCGCCGCCACGGCTTTCGCAAAGCGCTGTCCGAAGCCGGCATCAATCCCAATGTCGAAGTGCTGACGCCGGCGTCGTCAACGGTTGAACTCGGCACCCAGATGCTGGGCCAGATACTGCAACAGACTCCCGATTGCGACGCCGTGTTCTGCTGCAATGACGATCTGGCGCTGGGCGTGCTGTTCGAGTGCCAGCGGCGCGGCCTGTCGGTTCCCAGCCAGATGGCGATAGCCGGTTTCAACGATCTGCCTTGGTCGGCATTCGCCAATCCCGGCATCACCACCATCGTCACGCCACGCTACCAGATCGGCTTTACCGCGGCTCAGCAGTTGATCAAGATATTGCGACGCGAACCGATAGACAATCCGCATATCGACCTCGGTTTCGAGTTGGCGATCCGGCATAGCACCTGAGTACCGAGTCCCTGGCTTCATAAAAAACCGCCCTGTCCGGAAGCGCCGGGCAGGGCGGTTTTTTATGTACGACAATAGCGCGAACGCTTATCGAATCGGCAATTTGGTAGTGTGTTTGACCTCTTCCATCACCGCGTAAGTATGTGTTTCGCGCACTCCCTTCAGTTGCAGCAGCGATTTGCCGAGAAACTCGCGATAGGCGTTCATGTCCTTGACACGCGCCTTGACCAGGTAATCGAAACCACCGGCCACCATGTGGCACTCCAGCACTTCCGGAATGATCTGCACGCTCTGGCTGAACGCGTCGAAGACTTCCGGCGTAGTGCGGTCCAGCACGACCTCGATAAACACCAATAGCGCCACATCGAGCAGCTGCGGATTGAGCTGGGCGCTGTAGTGGAGGATATAACCGGCTTCCTGCAACTTGCGCACCCGCTCCAGGCACGCCGCGGGTGACAAGTTGACGCGGGCCGACAGATCGACGTTGCTGATACGGCCGTCGTTCTGCAACTCCGCCAAAATTTTCTTACTGATCTTGTCAAGCATGGGCTGTTTTCTGAAAAATTTTATTCGGTTAAATTTTCTCACCAATAACAAAATTTTGATAGCAGCCATTATTACCAGAATTAATCCATGCCGATGCCGCCTACAATCGAACAACTTGGTTTTCAACAAGAGCCAACATAAATCGCCTGACACAACGTCAGCAAGCAATTCTGCAGCCGAACGGCAATGTTGCAATTCCCGCAAGATGCATCGCAGGGAGCGTCAGCATTGTCATTCGGCGGCGGCGCTTGCGGGCGTGTTTGCAAGCAGCAGCCAATCGACACAATAAATACCCTTACCGAGACAATCGCCATGCCGCCGCTACAGCCGTCATCCCAGCCATCCAGTAGTTCCAGCCCCTCAATCATGCCCAGTCCGTTTGCCGCTTTCCACGATGAAGTCATGCGCGACCCGACACCATTGCGCGCCGCCATCACTGCCGCCTATCGGCGCGATGAAACGCTTGCGGTCCAATGGTTGCTGTCGCAGATAGAAAACAGCCCGAGCGCCCATGCCGCCAGCCAGACGCTGGCGCGCAAGCTGGTGCAGGCGGTGCGCGAGAAGCGCACCCGTGCATCCGGCGTCGATGCCTTGATGCATGAATTTTCGCTGTCGTCGGAAGAGGGCGTGGCGTTGATGTGCCTGGCCGAAGCGCTGCTGCGGATTCCGGATCACCAGACCGCCGACCGCCTGATCGCCGACAAGATCAGCAAGGGCGACTGGCGCAGCCACCTGGGCGAATCGCCGTCGCTGTTCGTCAATGCCGCAACCTGGGGTTTGCTGATCACCGGCAAGCTGGTCAGCACCAACAGCGAAAGCGGTTTGGGCTCGGCCCTGACCAAATTGATCGGCAAGGGCGGCGAACCGCTGATCCGCAAGGGCGTCGATGTGGCGATGCGCATGCTGGGCAATCAGTTCGTGACCGGCCAGACGATTGCTGAAGCACTCGACAACAGCCGCGACAATGAAAAGCGCGGCTACCGCTATTCCTATGACATGCTGGGCGAAGCGGCGCTGACCGAAGAAGATGCCGCCGCATATTACCGCTCGTATGAAGAAGCGATCCACGCCATCGGCCGCGCTTCGGCGGGACGCGGCATCAAACAGGGGCCGGGCATCTCGGTCAAGCTGTCGGCATTGCATCCGCGCTATTCGCGCGCGCAGCGCCAACGCACGATGGAACAACTGCTGCCGCGCCTGAAGCAATTGCTGCTGCTGGCCAAGCAATACAACATCGGTCTCAACATCGACGCCGAAGAAGCCGACCGCCTGGAATTGTCGCTCGATCTGATGGAAGCGCTGGCGTTCGATGTCGAGCTGGCCGGCTTCGACGGCATCGGCTTCGTGGTGCAGGGTTACCAGAAGCGCTGTCCTTTCGTGATCGATTACCTGGCCGACCTGGCGCGCCGCAGCGGCCGCAAGTTCATGGTACGGCTGGTCAAGGGCGCTTATTGGGATTCCGAAATCAAGCGCGCGCAAGTCGACGGCATGCCAGGTTTCCCGGTCTATACGCGCAAGGTGTACACCGATGTGTCCTACCTGACCTGCGCCCAAAAACTGCTGGCCTCGACCGACGTCATCTATCCGCAATTCGCGACGCATAACGCGCATACGCTGGCGACCATCTACAGCTGGGCAAAAGAAAAGAACATCACCGATTATGAATTTCAGTGCCTGCACGGCATGGGTGAAACGCTGTACGACCAGGTGGTCGGCAAGGACATGCTGGACAAGCCGTGCCGCATTTACGCGCCGGTCGGTTCACACCAGACTCTGCTCGCCTACCTGGTGCGGCGTCTGCTGGAAAACGGCGCCAACTCGTCGTTCGTCAACCAGATCGTCGATGAAAACGTATCGATCGATGCGCTGATTGCCGATCCATTGCAAACCGCCCAGCAACTCGGCGGCGAGCCGCATCCGCACATTGCGCTGCCGGCTGCGATGTATGGCGCCGAGCGCAAGAATTCCGCCGGCCTCGATCTCAGCAATGAAGAAGTCTTGCGCCAGGTCGACATCGCCTTCGAAACACTAGGCAAGCAGCAATGGCAGGTCACGCCATTGCTGGCGGAGCCGCATGTTTACGACCGAACACCACGGCCTGTGCTGAACCCGGCCGATCATCGCGATGTGGTCGGCAGCGTGGTTGAAGCAACGACCGCGGATGTCGACAATGCCTTGCACGCCGCCACTACGTACGCGATGGATTGGCAAACCCTGCCGCCGGTAGAACGTGCCGAGAAACTGGAGCGCGCCGCAGCGCTGTTTGAAGTGCAGCAGCTGGAACTGATTTCGCTGGCGATCCGCGAAGCCGGCAAATCGCTGCCGAACGCCATCGCCGAAGTGCGCGAAGCCGTCGATTTCCTGCGCTATTACGCCGCACAAATCCGCCACACCCAGAACGCGCTGGCGCTGGGTCCGGTGGTCTGCATCAGTCCGTGGAATTTTCCGTTGGCGATCTTTGTCGGTGAAGTCAGCGCTGCGCTGGCAGCCGGCAATGTGGTGTTGGCCAAGCCGGCCGAACAAACCCCGCTGATCGCGGCGCGTGCGGTGCAATTGCTGCATGAAGCCGGCGTGCCGCGCGCGGCATTGCAATTCCTGCCGGGCCAGGGCGAGACCGTCGGCGCTACGCTGACCGGCGATCCGCGCGTCAAGGGTGTGATCTTCACCGGCTCGACCGAAGTCGCGCAATTGATCAACCGTACGTTGGCCAAGCGTTCGTTGGAAGAATCGGTAGACCTGCCACTGATCGCTGAAACCGGCGGTCAGAACGCCTTGATCGTCGACTCCAGCGCGTTGCCGGAACAAGTGGTGCAGGACGTGCTGAATTCAGCATTCGACAGCGCCGGCCAGCGTTGCTCGGCGTTGCGCGTGCTGTGCCTGCAGAATGATATCGCCGACCGCACGCTACACATGCTGAAGGGCGCAATGCAGGAACTGCGGATCGGCAATCCGGATCGCCTGGCGACCGATATCGGCCCGGTGATCGACGCCGAGGCGCAAGGCAATCTGCTGGCCCACATCGAAAAAATGCGCGGCACGGCCAAGGATTTCTACCAACTGCCGCTGCCGGAAGAACAGCGCAACGGCACGTTCGTGGCGCCGACGCTGATCGAGATCGGTTCGCTGTCCGAGTTGAAGCGCGAAGTGTTCGGCCCGGTCTTGCACGTGCTGCGTTATGCCCGCAATACGCTGCCGCAACTGGTCGACGCCATCAACGCCACCGGTTACGGCCTGACCCTCGGCATCCACTCGCGCATCGATGAAACCATCGACTTCATCGTCAGCCATGCCCATGTCGGCAACATTTACGTCAACCGCAATATCGTCGGCGCGGTAGTCGGCGTGCAACCGTTCGGCGGCGAAGGCAAATCGGGAACCGGCCCCAAAGCCGGCGGCCCGCTGTACCTGAAGCGCCTGCAGCGCAATCCGATCGTCTCGCTGGGCGCGCACACGATCCATGCGCCTAACGCCGAAGTCGACACGCCGGTGCTGCAAGCCCTGTTGGGCTGGGCCCGTACCCATGGCCACCAGCGCATTGCCGGGCTCGGCGAAGAGTACTTGCACGCCAGCTGGCTCGGTACTTCGCTGGTGCTGCCAGGCCCGACCGGTGAGCGCAACAGCCTGTCGTTTGCACCGCGTGGCGCGATCCTGTGCAGTGCAGACAATGTCGGCGCCATGCTGAATCAACTGGCTGCGGTTTTTGCCACCGGTAATTTCCCTGTGGTTGAAAAAGCCTCGGCTGCGATGATTCCTCAAGGCTTGCCGAAAGCGGTGCATGCGGCGATTCGATTGGTCGATGGCGTCGATGCCGACAGTATCGGCGTAGCGCTGCATCTGGCGCTGGTCGACGGCGCCGGCACCGCGCGCTTGAGGCCCTTGCTGGCTGCGCTTGGCGAGCGGACTGGCGCATTGGTGCCGCTACTGGAAACATCAGAGTACGCATCAATTCCGTTGTGGCGTTTGCTGGCGGAACGGGCTGTATGTGTCAACACGACAGCGGCCGGTGGCAATGCCAGCCTGATGACCTTGCAGGTTTGATTTTCGCGGCAGCGACGCCCTTGCTGCAAGAATGAAAAAGCTGGCTGAACGTGAGTTCAGCCAGCTTTTTTTACTTCAGGATTTCAAATTCGCTGTATTCCAGCCACTCGGCTGATCAACGACTTGCAACGCACTTACTTGTGCTCATCTTCCCGTTTATCCGGATGATTGCCATCATGATGCGGCTGCTCATGACTTTGTGCGGGCGCCGATGGATGCGGCGCCTGCATAGGTGGCCGTGCCTGTGGCTGCGGTTGAGGTTGAGGTTGAGGTTGAGGTTGAGGTTGCGGCCGGGGTTGCGGCGCAGGCGCCTGCGGACGTGGTTCCGGGCGATTGAAAGCCGGCGCTGCGGCGGGCGGCGCCGGATGGTTCACTTCCGGATGCATCTGCTGGCCGCCGTTAGGTCTGTTTTGAAATTGCTCCGGCGCCCGGTTCTGTACATTTTGCGGTGGCTGGAAAGGTTGCGCCCTTGGCGTCGGCGCGGGCGCAGCCTGATGGTTCACATCCGGCTGCTGCGGATTGCCGCCAAACGGATGCTGGTTTAGATTAACAGGCGGCTTTTCCATATCCAGATGGCGTGGCTGGACCGGAACATGGGTCTGGGCGTTTTGCTGCAACGGATTTGGCGTCGGCCTGGCATTTTGCGCCGGTTGGCCAAAATTCGGCCGTCCCGGTTCATTCTGCGGCGCCGGATTCGCTCCAGGATGGACAAAGCCCGGACGCGCGAGCTGATTTGCGGTAGCCGCGCCAAGCGGTGCTGTCGTTTGCGGAACCCGGCTGAAATTAGGCCGCGTCATGTTGTTGAAATCCGGCCGCGCGTGCGCTTGCTGCTGAGCGCCGCCGACCTGCGGCCCATTAGGCAACGCGTTCTGGTTCGGACGTGGCTGGCCAGGATTGCCTTGCGGCGCAAAGTTGGGACGCGCCGAATTGAAATTGGCTGCGCCTCCGCCCGGTTGGCCAGGGCGCGCGCCATTTGCCAAAGCCGGATTGTTGGCCGGACCCGGTCCGAAATTATTCCGGGTGACGTTGTTGTTATTAACTACCGAGTTGTTGTAGTTGTTGGTAACCCGGTTGACGATCGTGGTGGAACGCGACACGTACGTGTTGTTGTTGTACACCACTGCCGGCCGATGCCAGCCACCGCCGCCACCAGGCCCACCCCAGTTACCGCCACCGCCAGGTCCGCCCCAATGCACGCCCCATGAATCCCAGCCCCAGTCGTGATGGCCGATCAAGGCGCCGACCGCGATACCCACGCCAAACGTGATCACGCCTGCCGTGACTATTTCACCAGGTGGATAGTAAGCCTGTGGAGGTTGATAGTAATAGCCGGGATAGACCGGCAACGGTTCGCCGTATACGACGCCCGGATTGTAGTCCGGCACGTACACCATATCGGGTTCTGTCGGTTCGATGACGATGGTTTCCGGCGGTGGGGGAATGACTTCCGGTCCGGCATACACCAGCGGTTCGCCGGATGGCGGCGCATAGTCGGTTGGAGGAGCCGGCTGCGCGCGCGGCGCAACGGCAATCCGCTGACGCTGGTTGTTTTTCAGGTTGCCGCTGCTGGCGGCGCGCTGGCGCATGACCTGGATCGCATTCATCACATCGGTCGGATCGTTGACATAGGCATCGCCGAGCGCCGAAGTCCAGGGAATATTGTGCGCCATCTGGTCCAGCACGCTTGGAAATTGCGCCACGCCCTTGACGCTGACGTCCCACGGTTGCTGATTGATTGCATCCTGTAGCTGACTGCCTTTCAGGTTTTTATTCTGCGCCAGCCAATTATCGGCCGCCGTGATCTGGTCGGGATAGCTGGAGGCCGCCAGGACCTGCGCCAACAGCTTGTCGGGGAACAGGGCGATCGGCCCAACCAACTGATATAACTGGTCGGCGGTCGGCGGCACATACGGTTGTGCTGCCTGGGCTTGCGGGGCCGGCGGCGCAGACGCAGTCGTGTCGGCATCAGTTTTTTTGTCGCATCCCGCCAACGGCAGCAGCGCAACGCATAGTGAAGCGCTCAGCATCAGGGAAAGGGATTTTTTATTATTTGTCATTTTTTACTCCACACAACGTGAAATGGCGATTGTTACAAGCTAGCATGCCGGGTTGTCCTCGCAACATTGCGTTACAAACACTTGCATGTCTCACAGAAAACAAACTCTTGGCCACAATGGCAGCGCACTTGTTAAGTAACGCCTGGACAGGAAGTCTCGATGACATACAATCCTTATAACAATTACCACTTGGTAATCATTAACTATTGTTTCATCAGTGCCCGTCTGTTGAACCTTTTCAACCTGGCTATCTCACAAATTTCATGACTACAAAAAAATTCAGTCCGGCCAGGCTATTGCTGTGGGCCGTTGCCACGTTGGCACTGCTGTTCGCCTTGTGCATCGCATTGCTGCTTACATTCGACTGGAATCGCGCCAAGCCATGGCTCAACCAGACTGTCAGCGAAGCGGTCGGCCGGCCGTTTGCGATCCGCGGCGATTTGTCGCTGAGCTGGCAAAAGTCGCAAACCGACCAGGACAGCTGGCGCCGCTGGGTGCCGTGGCCGCGCCTGAGCGCAAAGGACATCGTGCTCGATAATCCGCAATGGGCAAAAACCGGTCCGCATATGGCTGAAATCGGCCAACTGACGTTTTCGCTTAGCCCTTTGCCGTTGCTGGCGCATCGGATTGTTTTGCCTGAGCTGGAACTCAATGCGCCGAGCATCGCGCTGGAACGCCAGCAGAATGGCGAGAACAACTGGACCTTCGCATCCAGCGGGCCGTCCGCCTGGCAGCTTGATCTGCAAAAACTGGTCTTGGCGAAAGGCACCGTGCGATTGCTGGACCCGGTCAGCAAACTTGATATCAAAGCCGATATCGACAGCCTGCCGGCGACCAGCGCCGAAGGTTACGGCATCGGCTGGAAGGTGGCCGGCACATTCAACAAGACCGCCGTCAGCGGCGACGGCAAAGCCGGCGCAGTGCTGTCGCTGCAAAACTCCAGCTCACCTTATCCATTACAAGCCAGTGTCCGTGTCGGCAAGACCGCGATTGCCATCCAGGGAACTTTGACCAAACCAAGCGACCTGGCTGCGCTCGACCTGCGCCTGAAATTGTCCGGCGCCAGCATGTCGAATCTGTTTCCGTTGACCGGCATCGTGCTGCCGGCGACGCCGCCGTTCGCCACCGAAGGACACTTGATCGGCAAGCTCAACAGCGCCGGCGGCGACTGGATCTATGAGAAGTTCAGCGGTCACGTCGGTTCCAGCGATTTGTCCGGCACGCTGGAGTATGTGGCGCAAAAGCCGCGGCCTTTGCTGAAGGGTACGCTGCTGTCCAATCAGCTGCGGCTGCAAGACCTGGCGCCGCTGATCGGCGCCGATTCGAACGCCAGCAAAGCCAATCGCGGCGATGGCGTGGCGCAACCAAGCGGCAAGGTGCTGCCGGTCGAGCAATTCGACACCACGCGCTGGGGCAGCATCGACGCCGATGTCAAATTCACCGGCCGCAAGATCATCCGCGACAAGGAGTTGCCGATCCAGGACCTGGTCGCCGATGTGCACATGAAGGATAGCGTGCTGTCGTTGACGCCCTTGAATTTCGGCGTGGCAGGCGGCAACCTGATTTCCAACATCAAGCTCGACGGTAGCAACAAACTGATCAAGGCAGAAATAAAGATGTCGGCGCGCCACCTGAAAATCAAGCAACTGTTCCCGGCGCTGGAGTCGGCACAAGCCAGCCTGGGCGAAGTCAACGGCGATGCGTCGCTGTCGGCGGTAGGCAATTCGGTGGCGACCTTGCTGGGCGCGTCGAACGGCGAGGTAAAGACCTTGATCAACCAGGGCACCATCAGCAAATTCTTGCTGGAGGCGGCGGGCCTGAACATCGGTAATGTGGTGATTTCCAAGCTGTTCGGCGACAAGCAGGTCAAGCTGAACTGCCTGGCTAGCGATTTTGCTGTCAGCAACGGCGTGATGGATGCGCGCACCTTCGTGCTCGACACCGACGATGCGATCATCAATATCGAGGGTCAGGTCAACCTGGCCAAGGAAACGCTGGCGCTGACCATTAACCCGAAGAACAAGGGCCTGCGGATCTTCTCGCTGCGCGCGCCGCTGCACCTCACAGGGACGTTCAAGGACCCTGACGTAGGGGTCGACAAGGGCGTGCTGGCCCTGAAGGCTGGCGGCGCCGTGGCGCTCGGTGTGCTGGCGCCGGCTGCGGCCTTGCTGCCGTTGATTAATATCGGACCGGACCAGCAGAGCAATTGCGCCGGCCTGCTGGCGGATGCCCGGCAAAAGCCGGTAGCGCCGCCGCCGGGCAAGACCTTAAAACCAAAAACCCCGCGTTAAACCCCTTCACACTTCCTCTTTTGCGCCGGCCATGCCATTTACAGAATGGACAGCCGGCGCAGTTTCTTCCTCATTCCTCAATCGAGGCCGTCAAACGCCGCATCATCCGGCCCGACATGTGCCGGCGAGCGCCAGCTGGCGTCGCGCATCGAATGCTGCACCTGGTTTTCCACTCCAAGCAAGACGGCAAAAATCGCCATCCGAACGGGTATGCCGTTGTCGGTTTGGCGGAAGATCGCCAGTCGCGGATCGTGATTCAAGTCGGTACTGAGATCGTTGGCGCCGGGCCTGCCGTCGCGTGGCAATGGATGCATGACGATGGTGCCGGCGCCACAGCTGGCGTCAATCAAGGCCTGGTTGATCTGGAATTCCGGCGTGTAGCCTTCTATCGCTTCGTCGGCAAAGCGTTCTTTCTGGATGCGCGTGGCATAGACGATGTCCGCTCCCTTCAAGCCTTGCGTCAGCGAAGTCGTTTGTTCCACCACATGGCCGCCGCGTGAAATCCGGTCCAGGATGTGCGCCGGCATTTCGAGCGTCGGCGGAGCAACCAGCGTGAACTTCAAGCCGCGGTACAAGGCCAGCAACTTGATCAGCGAGTGCACTGTGCGGCCATACTTCAAGTCGCCGACCATGACGATGTGTGCACCATCAATCAATTTGCCCA
Organism: Collimonas sp. NPDC087041; assembly: GCF_044745265.1. Classification (NCBI taxonomy): domain Bacteria; kingdom Pseudomonadati; phylum Pseudomonadota; class Betaproteobacteria; order Burkholderiales; family Oxalobacteraceae; genus Collimonas; species Collimonas sp. NPDC087041. Next base: position 310,606 of record NZ_JBIUZX010000004.1, on the reverse strand, counting down.
GGCGCGAGAATTCGCGCTGGATCGTGTACAGGTCGAGAATCGCCTGGCTCGGATGTTCGCCCGGGCCATCGCCGCCGTTGATCACCGGGATATTGGTGGCGCGCGCAAACTCGTCAACCGCGCCTTGTTCCGGATGGCGCACCACCAATGCGTCGACATAACCGCTGATGACGCGGCTGGTGTCGTAGATCGATTCGCCCTTGGTCATCGAAGAGAAGGTAAACCCGGTGGTGTCGCATACCGAACCTCCCAGGCGGCAAAAAGCGGCCCCAAAGCTGATACGCGTGCGCGTGCTGGCTTCAAAGAACAAATTGGCTAGTACGGCACCCTCCAGTATGCGCGACACCTTCTGGCGCCTCGCAATGGGCTGCATCATGTCTGCGACGCGGAACAGGTCTTCCAGCGAATCGCGCGAAAACTGGTCGACAGATAGCAGCTGCGGCTTGCCGGCATGACCGATGACCGTCCGGAGAGGGACGTTTGGTTTTGCTATATATACGCTCTGCGTATTTCCTGCTTCAGGTAAGTCGCCATGCAATATTTCGTTAACGAATTTGCTGACAATGTCAGGCATGGCGCGGAATTCGCCCGATGTTTCCGGCAACAGCCAAGTATCCAATGCACGTTTGCGAACGCCGATGCGGTCCGAAAAATGATCCCTGGTAAGGTTCAGGCGCCGCATTGCATCACGAAGAAAAGTCTGTTGATCGATCATTCATATCTCCAAGTATACGCTTTGCGTACATTACCGCTTTCAGCTTTGGCTGTCCAGATTTTTAAAAAAACTTGCTGCTCATAATTTAATCAGAGAAAATTTTTTCGAATTTACTCTTCGCAACTCAAAAAACGGCTGTAAACGGACATTTTTTGCAATTTTGTGAATAAAGCTGTGGATATCTCGCTTTTGAATTGTGGATATCAGAGTTAGTTTTCCACAGGCGACTTTTTATCCAAGAATTATTCTTTTGCGATACACCGATTACCAAGCTTTTATCCAATTTGTAAGTCCTTGAATGAATAGTCAAATTTTGAGTTATCCACAGAAAAATTGGTCGTTAACTACTACTACTATTTGTATATATAAATCTTTAAATACAAAACCGAGGCACTTTTTTTCTTGAAATTGCCCGAAAAAAAGCGGCTGATGAAAAAAATTACTTTTTCAAAAAAAATGATTTTTTTACACAACTCTGTTCAAGAAAATTTATTGAGAATTTCTACGTAAAAAGCAGAAAAAGAAGGGATGCAATGAAACAACTGTGGATAAGTCTTTGGATAACACCAGGAATCCATTGTGAATAATCCAGATGGAAATCCACAGCCTATTTTTTATCCAAGAAATGTTCTTTCCAGATACAAGGCTTACCAAGTCTTTATCCAAGTCGTAAGTGCTTGAATGAATAGTCAAATTTTGAGTTATCCACAGAAAAACAGGTGGTTAACTACTACTACTATTTATATATATAAATCTTTAAATTTAAACCTGAAGAAGTTGGTTTTCCAAAAAACCGGGTCTACAGGACAAAGAAAATGCCTTTAGAACATCAATTTCCCCAAATTGTTTGCAATATGGCAAAAATAGCGGCAATGATTGGTTCGTCTTTACGTTTATCCAGGGTAATAAACGACAATTCAGTGGATAAATTCACCGTATCGGAGATCACCAAACCATGTGCATGTGCTTCGCGAAGTGCAATTGACTCTCTGACAAGAGAAAGACCGACCCCAGATTTCACCAGATCCAGCATCGATGGTTCCTGGTCGACCAACGCAACTTTGTTTGGCGTAACTTTATATTGAGCAAAAGTTTTGCTGAGTAAACGATGATGGGCAGATTCAGGAGGAGTCCAGATCCAGGGTAATTTTGCCAATGCCGGCCAGTCTTTTCCTGAAATGCGATTTTTCCAACCCGACGGTGCAAGCACGCAGTAAGTAAATTGTGTCAATGTCAGTCGATGAAAACTCTTGTTCGGGATGCCCAGGTAGTAGCCGACATCGAGATGACCGGACTTGATCTGCTGCAACACATCACCCGACATGCTGTGCTGCAACTGTGTAGAAAGTTGTGGATAACTCTCAACAAGTCGTTTGAGAAATGCGCCAAGACGGATGAATTCAGGATCGAGAATCGTGCCGATTGCGAGTTTTCCGCTGAGTGTTTCCAAGTGACTTGGATGCAGGCTTTCAGCTTGTTGTCGCAGTTCGGACATGCTGGCAATGGCGCGTTCGGCAAAAGGCAGTAACTTGATGCCTTCGTCGGTCAACGCCATGCCACTGGGAACGCGGGTGAATAATTGTAGATTTAGATTTGCCTGCAGCGATTTGATTTGCAGGCTGACAGCCGGCTGAGTGACATGCAGCAGTTCGGCGGCGCGGGTTAGATTGCCTTCACGGGCGACCGTGACAAAGGCGCGAAGCAGTGTAAGGTCCATTGCCTGATTTTTCATCAAAGGGGTTTCATTATTAGGAATGCTTATATCGATATTGATGATAACTCATTGGATTGTTGGTAGTTCAAACGATATTCTGGGACAAAAATAATTCAACCCGGCTTCATTAAAAGGAATCCTTATGACTACCTCTTCAATCAATATTCCGCTGATCCAGCATTTCATCAATGGCAAAGTGACCGAATCCAGTAGCGGCCGCATGCAGGATGTGTTCAACCCGGCAACCGGGGCCGCGTCTGCAAAAGTCGTATTGGGCAGTGTTGAAGAAGTGAACGCCGCAGTAGCCGCGGCTTCCGCCGCTGCGCCGGCGTGGGCCGACACGGCGCCACTAAAGCGTGCGCGTGTGATGTTCAAATTCAAGGAATTGATGGAGCAGCATCACGATGCGTTGGCAGCTGCGATCACGCGTGAACACGGCAAGGTTTTTTCCGATGCCAAAGGTGAAGTGACGCGTGGCCTGGAAATCGTTGAGTTCGCCTGCGGCATTCCGCAGCTGTTGAAAACGCAATTCACTGACAACATCGGTGGCGGCATCGATAACTGGAACCTGCGCCAGCCGCTCGGCGTTACTGTGGGAATCACGCCATTCAATTTTCCGGTGATGGTGCCGTTATGGATGGCGCCGCTGGCGATCGCTACCGGCAATACGTTTATCTTGAAGCCTTCCGAACGCGATCCGTCGCCGTCGCTGATGATTGCTGATTTGTTGCAGCAGGCCGGTTTGCCGGACGGCGTCTTCAATGTGGTGCAGGGCGACAAACTGGCAGTTGATGCCTTGCTGCAGCATCCTGATGTGAAAGCAGTATCGTTTGTCGGCTCGACGCCGATTGCTGAATATATCTATCAGCAGGGGGCACAGTGCAAAGGCGCTTATCCGCTCAGGGTACAAGCGTTGGGTGGCGCCAAAAATCATTTGGTGGTGATGCCGGATGCCGATCTGGAACAGGCGGTGGATGCATTGATGGGAGCAGCCTACGGCTCTGCTGGTGAACGTTGCATGGCGATTTCGGTGGCGGTCGCGGTTGGCGATGTCGCTGATAAATTAATTGAAGCACTGATTCCGCGCGTAAAGGCGTTGAAGATCAAGAACGGCATGGAAGCAGATGCGGAAATGGGACCGGTCGTCAGTGCTGCGCACAAGGACAAGATAGAGACTTATATCGACAGCGGTGTGCGCGCCGGAGCGAAATTGCTGGTCGATGGACGCGGCTTGAAAGTAGCTGGCCTGGAACAAGGATTTTTCCTTGGCGGCTCGTTGTTCGACCAGGTTACGCCGGAGATGCAGATTTATCGGGAAGAGATTTTTGGGCCAGTGTTATGCATCGTTCGCGTTCCCGATTTTGCGGCTGCAGTGAACCTGATCAATGCGCATGAATTTGGCAACGGCGTGTCGTTGTTCACCTCGGATGGCAACACCGCACGCGAGTTTTCGCGACGTGTAGAGGTTGGCATGGTTGGCGTCAACGTGCCGATTCCGGTGCCGATGGCATGGCATTCGTTTGGCGGCTGGAAGCGCTCGTTGTTTGGCGATACGCATGCATATGGCGAGGAAGGCGTGCGATTTTATACGCGCTACAAATCGATCATGCAACGCTGGCCGCAGACGATTTCAAAAGGCGCTGAGTTCACCATGCCGGTCGCCAAATAAATAGTGTAAATAATTAAAATTACAAACAGTATAAATAATATTATTATTTATTTTATTCAGCCGGCGATGTTTCATGTGACTTGAAAATCGCTGGTTTGAAATTGCAATAATAAGTCGAAGAACAGACGTAGAACAGATTGTCGTAGCACACAATAAATAGAAAGAGACGAATGGAATCTGCAGGGAATTACGACTACATCATCATCGGTGCGGGAACCGCTGGCTGCGTTCTGGCGAATCGCTTGAGCCAGGACAGTTCGGTAAAAATTCTGCTGATAGAAGCAGGTGCAAAAGACGATTACATCTGGATTCATATCCCTGTCGGTTACCTGTATTGCATCAATAATCCACGTACCGACTGGTTATATCGGACCGAGCCGGATCCTGGCTTGCGCGGCCGCAGTCTGATTTATCCGCGCGGTAAAGTGTTGGGCGGCAGTTCGTCGATCAACGGCATGATCTATATGCGCGGCCAGGCCCGCGATTACGATGAATGGGCGCAATTGACCGGTGATGATGCCTGGCGCTGGAAGCATGTTTTGCCGCTGTTCAAGAAGAGTGAAGATCACTATAAAGGTGCCGATGAATTTCATGGCGCCGGCGGTGAATGGCGGGTCGAAAAGCAGCGTTTGTCGTGGCAGATCCTGGATGCGTTCAGGGATGCTGCTGCCGAAACCGGGATTCCTAAGACTGACGATTTCAATCGCGGCGACAATGAAGGATCGGCGTATTTCGACGTCAACCAGAAACGCGGCATACGCTGGAATGCATCGAAAGCTTTCCTGCGCTCGGCCAGCGGCCGCGGCAATCTGACGATCATGACGGGCTGCCAGGTCAAGCGCCTGCTGCTGGAACGCGGTGAGCAGGGCGTGGTGTGCAAGGGTGTGGAGTTTTCCGGCGGCGGCAGGGAGTGGAATGCCGAGGCCAGCAGGGAAACCTTGTTGAGTGCCGGCGCGGTTGGCTCGCCGCAGATTTTGCAGTTGTCCGGTATTGGTCCGGCAGCTTTGTTACAGCAGCATCAGATTCCAGTGCAGGTTGATCTGCCTGGTGTCGGCGAAAATCTGCAGGACCATTTGCAGATCCGCATGGCGTTCAAGGTGAGCGGTGTGAAGACACTTAACACGATGAGCAGCAACTGGTTTGGCAAGGCGAAGATCGGGATGCAATATCTGCTGTCGCAAAGCGGGCCGATGTCGATGGCGCCGTCGCAGCTGGGAGCCTTTGCCAAGTCCGATCCGGCGCAATCCACCGCCAACCTGGAATATCACGTGCAACCCTTGTCGCTGGAAAAATTCGGCGATCCGCTGCATACCTTTCCGGCCTTTACCGCCAGTGTTTGCAACTTGCGGCCAACTTCGCGCGGACATGTGCGAATCGCGTCGAGCGATGCCGGCGTGGCGCCGAAGATCACGCTGAATTACCTGGATACGCTCGAAGACCGGGCTGTTGCCGCCGCATCGGTGCGATTGACGCGCAAGATCGCTGCCGCTCCGGCACTGCAGAAATATGCGCCGGAAGAGTTCAAGCCAGGCCTGCAATATCGTACGGAAGAAGAATTGGTCGACGCTGCTGCCGAGGTTGGCACCACCATTTTCCATCCGGTCGGGACTTGCAAGATGGGGCGTGCCGATGACCAGATGGCGGTGGTCGACAGTAAATTGAGGGTGCGCGGTGTTGCTGGATTGCGGGTGGTCGATGCGTCGGTCATGCCGACCATTACGTCAGGAAATACCAACTCGCCAACCTTGATGATTGCAGAAATGGCTGCTGGTTTTATCAAGGAAGGCCGATGATAGGGGAGTTGACGTTGGTCGATAGACAATCTTCTGCTTTGCCCGAATGGCGGTCGATATCGATACTCTAAAAATTCTGTCAGGCAATTCTGATTTTCGTCTAAGTTTTTGTATAGTATTTCTACGTATTGCTCCGTCAGAGTGGCACCGGTAGTATCCGTAAAAAAATATAAGGGTGATAAGGTTAGTCCAATATAACCCAGCACCCCGGGATGTTCCGATAAAGCAACATCAATAGGAGACCAGATGACCGACATCATCTTGGAGACAAAAAACCTGACCAAGGAGTTCAGGGGGTTCACGGCCGTCAATGGCGTTAATCTGCAAGTCCAGCGCGGCCATATTCATGCGTTGATCGGTCCCAATGGGGCCGGGAAAACCACTTGCTTCAATTTACTGACCAAATTCCTGGTGCCGACCTCCGGCCAGATCCTGTTCAATGGTCGCGACATCACCACCGATGCGCCGGCCCAGATTGCGCGTCAGGGAATCATTCGTTCCTTCCAGATTTCAGCCGTTTTTCCTCACCTGACGGTGATGGAAAACGTCCGCATCGGCTTGCAGCGGACGTTGGGAACATCGTTTCACTTCTGGAAAAGCGGCAAGTCGCTGGCGCAGCTGAATGAGCGCGCAATGGCCTTGCTGGCTGAGGTCGACCTGACCGAATTCGCCGATACCCTGACAGTCGATTTGCCGTATGGCCGCAAGCGCGCGCTGGAGATTGCCACCACGCTGGCGATGGAGCCGGAGCTGATGCTGCTCGACGAGCCAACCCAAGGCATGGGGCACGAAGACGTTGACCGTGTCACCGCACTGATCAAGAAAGTGTCAGCCGGCCGCACCATCCTGATGGTGGAGCACAACATGAACGTAGTGTCCGGCATCTGCGACAAGATCAGCGTACTGCAACGCGGTGCGATGTTGGCCGAAGGCCGCTACGAAGAAGTTTCGAAGAACCCGCTGGTAATGGAAGCCTACATGGGCACCACTGCCGAGGCCCTGGCAGGAGCGCATTGATGTCCGCAGTCCAATCCCCATCCATCGCCGGTGCAGCGCAAGGCACCGCTGCGCTCAGCATCGAGAACCTGCAAGCCTGGTACGGTGAATCGCATATCCTGCACAACGTCAATTTGAACGTGAACAAGGGTGAAGTGGTGACGCTGCTCGGTCGTAACGGCGCCGGGCGCACCACGACCATGCGCGCCATCATGGGCTTGACCGGCGCCCGCAAAGGCTCGATCAAGATCGGCGGCGTCGAGACCATCGACCTGCCGACCTACAAGATTGCACATCTCGGTGTCGGTTACTGTCCGGAAGAGCGTGGCATTTTTTCTTCGCTGTCGACGGAAGAAAACCTGTTGCTGCCGCCGACTTTGTCGACCACCGAAAAGGGCATGTCGCTCGAGGAAATCTACGACATGTTTCCGAACCTGAAGGAGCGCCGCTCCAGCCAGGGCACGCGCTTGTCCGGCGGCGAACAGCAGATGCTGGCTGTCGCGCGCATCTTGCGCACCGGCGCACGGCTGTTGCTGCTCGATGAAATTTCCGAAGGCCTGGCGCCGGTGATCGTGCAAGCTCTGGCGCGCATGATCACGACCTTGAAAGCCAAGGGTTACACCATCGTGATGGTGGAGCAGAACTTCCGTTTTGCCGCGCCGTTGGCCGATCGTTTTTATGTGATGGAGCACGGACAGATCGTCGAGTCTTTTGCTTCGTCACAGTTGGAAGAAAAAATGCCGGTGTTGAATGCTTTGTTGGGAGTATGACGGGTCATTAGTCACGAGTCACAAGTCGGAGGTCGTTTATAAAATGGAGAAGACAATGAATATCAAATTAAAGACTTTGGCAATCGCGGTCAGCAGCACAATCGCTATCGGTTTTGCCGCACCGGCGTCAGCACAGATTTCCGGGGACGTAATCAAGATCGGTTTCATCACCGACATGTCGAGCGTGTATTCAGACATTGACGGCCCTGGCGGCGCTGAAGCAATCAAGATGGCGATTGCCGACATGGGTGGCAATATCAACGGCAAGAAAATCGAACTGATCGTGGCCGATCACCAGAACAAGGCCGACATCGCATCGAGCAAGGCGCGCGAATGGTTTGACCAGCAAGGCCTGGACATGCTGATCGGCGGCACCAACTCCGGCACCGCGCTGGCGATGGCGAAGATCGCTGCGGAAAAGAAAAAGCCGTTCTTTGAAATCGGCGCCGGCAGCACCCGCCTGACCAATGAAGAGTGCACGCCTTACACCGTGCACTATGCCTACGACACCTACGCTCTGGCGCACGGCACAGGGTCGGAAGTGGTCAAGCAGGGCGGCAAGACCTGGTACTTCGTGACTGCGGATTACGCCTTCGGCGCGTCGCTGGAAAAAGATACGACAGCAGTGGTCAAGGCTTCCGGCGGCACCGTGCTGGGTTCGGTCAAGCATCCGCTGAACGCATCCGATTTCTCGTCGTTCATGCTGCAGGCGCAATCATCGAAAGCGCAAATCATCGGCCTGGCGAATGCCGGCGGCGACCTGATCAATGCGGTCAAGGCAGCCAATGAATTCGGCGTGACCAAGAATGCCAAGCTGGCCGGCCTGCTGGTGTTCATCAACGATATCCATTCGCTGACGCTGAAGCAGACGCAGGGCATGTACCTGACCGACAGCTGGTACTGGGACCAGAACGACGAAACCCGCAAATGGGCCAAGCGTTACTTTGAAAAGATGAAGAAGGAACCGTCCAGCCTGCAAGCTGCCGATTACTCGTCGGCGATGCAATACCTGATGGCGGTCAAGGCGATCGGCACTGATGACGGCGACAAGGTCATGGCGCAACTGCGCAAGACCAAGTTCAACGACATGTATGCCAAGAATGCCTATCTGCGTCCGGACGGCCGTGTCGTGCATGACATGGTGCTGTACCAGGTCAAGACACCGGCTGAGTCGAAATATCCTTGGGACTATCTGAACAAGATCCAGACCATTCCTGGCGAACAAGCCTTCGGCACCAAGGCCGAAAGCAAGTGCGCGTTGTGGAAGTAATGGCGCTTTGAGTTTTCAGCGCAGCCGCACGTGAGTTGTCGTTGCGTGCAGCTGACTGACGATATGCCTGGCGTATCAAGCTTGTGACAAGGCGTGCATGTCCATGACAGGACCTGCACGCCGTTGCATTGTTTGATTTGCGCTGTTTGATAGTTGTTCACTCACCCGAGTGATTTTTTGATGACATTGCCATGGAAATATTCGGCATTCCCTTTCAAGCCTTGATGAGCCAGCTGTTGCTGGGTCTGGTCAATGGTTCGTTTTACGCGATGCTGTCGCTTGGCCTGGCCGTCATCTTCGGCCTGCTCAACGTGATCAACTTCGCTCACGGCGCCTTGTACATGATGGGCGCTTTCCTGGCCTGGATCGGGCTCACTTATTTCAACCTCAATTACTGGGTGATGCTGATCCTGGCGCCAGTGCTGGTCGGCCTGTTCGGCATCATCATCGAGAAGACCATGCTGCGCTGGCTGTACAAGCTGGATCATCTCTACGGCTTGCTGCTGACCTTCGGCATCACCTTGATGGTGGAGGGCATCTTCCGCTCGTTCTATGGCGTCTCCGGCCAGCCGTATTCGGTCCCTGATGCGTTGAGCGGCGCTACCGACCTTGGGTTCATGGTGCTGCCAAATTATCGCGCCTGGGTGGTGCTGGCTTCGCTGGTGGTGTGTTTTGCGACCTGGTTCGTGATTGAAAAAACCAAGCTGGGCGCTTATCTGCGCGCCGGCACCGAGAATCCGAAACTGGTCGAAGCGTTCGGCATCAACGTGCCATTGATGGTCACGCTGACCTACGGCTTCGGCGTCGCTTTGGCGGCCTTTGCCGGGGTGCTGGCGGCGCCGGTGATCCAGGTGTCACCACTGATGGGTTCCAACCTGATTATCGTCGTGTTCGCGGTTGTGGTGATCGGCGGCATGGGTTCCATAATGGGCTCGATCATCACCGGCCTGGCGCTGGGCGTGATTGAAGGACTGACCCGGGTGTTCTATCCCGAGGCTTCGGCGACCGTGGTGTTCATCGTGATGGCGATCGTCCTGATGATTCGGCCGGCTGGCTTGTTCGGCAAGGAGAAATGATAGATGAACATGAATAAGAAAATTGGTTACGGCCTGATTCTCCTTGTCGCGCTGGCTGCCCCATTCGGGGTTTATCCGGTATTCCTGATGAAGATCATCTGTTTCGCGCTGTTTGCCTGCGCCTTCAATTTGCTGATCGGCTTTACTGGTTTGTTGTCATTTGGGCATGCAGCGTTTTTCGGCGGCGCCGGCTATGTAACCGGTTATGCGTTGACGACCCTGGGCTTGCCGACGGAGCTGGGACTGATTGCCGGAACCGCTGCCGGCGCGCTGATTGGCCTGGTCATGGGCAGCCTGGCGATCCGGCGGCAGGGCATCTACTTCACGATGATTACGCTGGCGCTGGCGCAGATGCTGTACTTCGTCTGCCTGCAGGCGCCGTTCACGGGTGGCGAGGACGGCCTGCAAGGCGTGCCGCGCGGGCATCTGCTCGGCTTCATCGATCTCGGCAACGACCTCACCTTGTATTACGTGGTGCTGGCAATCGCTGTCGCCAGCTTTGCGCTGATCGTGCGGATCGTCAATTCGCCATTCGGTCAGGTGCTCAAGGCGATCAAGGAAAACGAGCCGCGCGCCATTTCTTTGGGCTACGATGTCAGCCGCTACAAGCTCCTGGCCTTTGTTTTGTCGGCTGCGCTGTCTGGCCTGGCGGGCTCGACCAAGACACTGGTGCTGGGTTTTGAGACGCTGACTGATGTTCACTGGACCATGTCCGGCCTGGTGGTGCTGATGACCTTGGTTGGCGGATTGGGAACAATTGTCGGCCCGATCGTCGGCGCGCTCATCATCATCATGTTGGAAAACAAGTTGGGCGATATCGGCAATTGGCTGGCCTCCGTGACCCATATCGACTGGTTCAATGGCTTGGGTGAATCGGTGACTATCGTGACTGGCTTTATCTTTATCGTTTGTGTGCTGGCGTTCAGGCGAGGGATTGTTGGCGAGATTTCCGCATTGCTTAAAAAAACAGCAAGCGCCAAAAGCTGACGATAAGTAATATCGTAAATCGAAGCCCGTATGCAGCTTGCTGTTACGGGCTTTTTTCATGGGCGTTAGAAGTTTCAGAGTTTGGTGTTGCTGAGTTCGATGCCGCCGAATCACTGCCTAATAAATAGGCAGGTCAATTTCGAGGTGTTAAAGCCGCTTCGCGATGGGGGCTGTCTTGCTGATGGGATTTCTTGGATAGCTATGAGTAAATAACATAGCAGGGCAGACGCCCAGCCTCAGATCCGCCACGTAAAATGACAGCTCTTGCAGATGCCATAAATATAAAAACGGCAATCCTGCTCCATTCCTAACCAGCTCCTGTCATCCATGTATTTACTTACCCGTGTCGTTGCCTACGGCTTTCATGCCGACCTTTCCTGCATAGTTAAAGAAAGGGTAACGGATCATGCCTGAATTATTTCCGGATTTTTTCATCCTGGCTGCGGCCAGTTTCCTCGCTGGTTTGATCGATGCGGTGGTTGGAGGAGGGGGCTTGATCCAGATCCCGGCATTATTCGCAATGCTACCCAATACCGCACCTGCAACCATATTTGGCACTAACAAACTGGCCGGGATATTCGGTACCAGCGCCGCAGCAGTGAATTTTGCTCGAAGGGTGAAGCTGGCATGGAGCGCGGCCTTGCCTGCAGCCGGTGCCGCTTTTCTGTTTGCCTTCCTCGGCGCCTATACCGTTACGCATATCCCGACTGAAGCGATCCGCAAGTCACTGCCGTTCATTTTGCTGGCCGTGGCGATATATACGATAAAGAAGAAGGATTTCGGCAGTATCCATGCTCCCTTGCATTCGGGTTCAAAAGAAAAAATCTTGGCGGTGTTGATCGGCGGCGGAATTGGGTTTTATGACGGTGTTTTCGGCCCTGGTACAGGTAGCTTCCTGATTTTCCTGTTTGTGCGGTTTTTCGGCTTCGATTTCCTGGCTGCGTCGGCAGTATCCAAGGTTATCAACGTTGCGACCAATCTCGCTGCCTTGCTCTGGTTTGGATATAGCGGGCATATCATCTGGCAACTTGGATTGATTATGGCTATCTGTAATGTGGGTGGATCATTGGTCGGTACGCGCCTGGCATTGAAGCATGGCAGTGGTTTTGTACGGAAACTGTTCTTGCTGGTGGTCTCGGTATTGATCTTGAAGACAGGGTACGACGCCTTCCTTAAATAGGCGTTGGTAGATATCCAAGTTAAACATGGCAGTAATGAGCGGCGATTGTTCCACGTGAAACAATCGCCGCTTTTGTTTTTGCTTGCCGAAAATTCGTAATGGGCAATGTTTCACGTGAAACACTGTCGTATATCGAGGTCAAATCATGTGTCGTCTTGGCCACGACTCGTTCCGCCGATGCTTCTGGGTTTATAATCACGCCTCTGTTCACCGTTTTTCATCGTCTCCACGAGGCGCACTATGCTTTTTCCTACAAATTTTGATGTAATCGTTGTCGGCGGCGGTCATGCCGGTACCGAAGCCGCGTTGGCGTCTGCTCGTATGGGCCAAAAAACGTTATTGTTGACGCACAATATCGAGACCCTGGGCCAGATGTCGTGCAACCCGTCAATTGGTGGGATAGGCAAGGGCCATCTCGTAAAAGAGGTCGATGCCATGGGCGGGGCGATGGCTATCGCTACCGACGAGGCGGGTATCCAGTTCCGTATCCTGAATTCATCGAAGGGCCCGGCCGTGCGCGCAACCCGCGCGCAAGCTGACCGTATCCTGTACAAGCAAGCGATTCGCTCGCGCCTGGAAAACCAGGAAAATCTCTGGTTGTTCCAACAGGCAGTGGATGATTTGCTGGTTGAGGGCGATCGCGTGATTGGCGCCGTGACTCAGGTTGGCATCAAATTCCTCAGTAGGGCGGTGGTGCTGACAGCGGGTACTTTCCTCGATGGGAAGATCCATGTCGGCCTCAACAATTACTCTGCCGGCCGTGCCGGCGACCCGCCGGCGATATCGCTGTCGGCACGCCTGAAAGAACTCAAGTTGCCGCAAGGCCGATTGAAGACGGGCACGCCGCCACGCATTGACGGCCGCACCATTGATTTTTCAGTCATGCAGGAACAACCGGGCGATCTCGATCCGATCCCGGTATTTTCGGTCATGGGCAATGTCGGCATGCATCCTAAGCAGTTGCCATGCTGGGTGACCCATACCAACCAAGAGACACACGACATCATCCGTGCCGGCCTGGATCGCAGCCCGATGTACACAGGCGTGATTGAAGGTGTCGGTCCGCGTTATTGCCCGTCGATCGAGGACAAGATCCATCGCTTCGCCGGCAAGGATTCACACCAGATATTCCTGGAGCCGGAAGGCTTGACCACCAATGAGTTTTACCCCAATGGTATTTCGACAAGTTTGCCATTTGATGTCCAGCTGGCTTTGGTGCATTCGATGCGTGGCCTGGAGAACGCACATATCCTGCGTCCCGGCTATGCGATCGAATACGATTATTTCGACCCGCGCGGATTGAAGGCCTCGCTGGAAACCAAGTCGATCCAGGGCCTGTACTTTGCCGGCCAGATCAATGGCACTACCGGCTACGAAGAAGCCGCCGCGCAAGGGATGCTGGCCGGCTTGAACGCCGCCTTGCAAACACAAGAGCGCGACGCCTGGACGCCGCGCCGCGACGAAGCTTATCTCGGCGTGCTGGTCGACGACCTGATTACCCAAGGTGTACAAGAACCGTATCGCATGTTCACCAGCCGCGCCGAGTATCGCCTGAGCTTGCGCGAAGATAATGCCGACTTGCGCCTGACCGAAATCGGCCGCCAGCTGGGCTGCGTCGGCGATGCCCAATGGGCGCAATTCGAGAAGAAGCGCGAAGCGGTTGCACTGGAAATGGAGCGCCTGCGGACGACTTGGGTCAACCCGCGTCTTATTTCCAATGCCGAAGCAGAGCGGGTTGTTGGAAAGGCAATGGAGCGCGAATATGCGCTGGCCGATCTGCTGCGCCGCCCTAATGTTACTTACGAACAATTGATGACGCTCAAAGGTGTCGATGGCCAGGAAATCGGCGGCCCGGGAGTCGAGGACGATTCCGTCAAGGAGCAGGTCGAGATCCAGGTCAAGTACGCCGGCTACATCGATCGCCAGGCACGCGAAGTCGAGCGCCACGAACACAATGAAAACCTGAAGCTGCCGGCCGATCTGGATTACATGGATGTGCAGGCATTGTCGATCGAGGTGCGGCAAAAGCTGAACCTGCATCGCCCGGAAACCTTTGGCCAGGCCTCGCGGATTTCCGGTGTCACGCCAGCGGCATTGTCGCTGTTGCTGGTGCACCTGAAAAAGGGCGGCATGAAGCGTTTGAACGAGCTTGGCGCAGACGACCAGGCTGCATAAATAATGGGCAATGACCTCAAGGGTAATTGCCGGGATAGTGGAGGATTGGCAGGATGAGTGCAACGCAGATCGCATCGGGTGCATCGCTGGAAGCGAGCCTGCAGCAGGGCGCACAGGCATTGGGAATTGAACTGGATGAAAAGCAGCAGCAGCAATTGCTGGCTTATCTGAGTTTGCTGGCAAAGTGGAATCGCACGTATAACCTGACCTCGATCCGTGAGCCGGCGCAAATGATGACGCACCATCTGCTGGACTCGCTGGCGGTGGTGCCGGCCTTTGCAGCGGCCGACAATGTGCTGGATGTCGGCGCCGGCGGCGGCTTGCCAGGGATGATCCTGGCGATCTGGGCGAGCAAGGCGCGGCCGTCAATGCGGGTCTCGATGATCGACACGGTGCACAAGAAAACGGCATTCCTGACACAAGCCAAGGCCGAGTTGGGATTGGCTAACGTCAGTGTCCACACGGCAAGAGTAGAGCAACTGCAGGTCACACAAAAATTTGATGTGATTACATCGCGGGCATTTGCCGAACTGGCCGACTTCATCAACTGGTCCGAGCATCTGCTGGCCGACGGCGGCCAGTTCATCGCCCTCAAGGGTGTGCAGCCGGATCAAGAGATTGCGCGTTTGCCTGCGGGCTGGCAAGTCACTGAAATACGTCCAGTGACGGTGCCGGGGCTGGATGCGGAACGCCACCTTATTTTTATCAAACGGAGCTGACGATAGTGGGTTATTGCGTCCCACTAGGGTATTGTCTAATAGCCTCGTAGCTCCTTGTAATTTAACCGTTTTATCTGATCAGTTGGCGACATCGAATCCGTCCCATCAATAAATAGAAAACACATGGCAAAAATCTTCTGCGTCGCCAATCAAAAAGGTGGAGTCGGTAAAACCACTACCGCCGTCAATCTGGCCGCCGGGCTGGCCCAACTGAACCAGCGTGTATTGCTGGCAGACCTCGACCCGCAAGGCAACGCGACGATGGGAGCAGGGATCAACAAAGGCACATTGACCGCCTCGATTTATGAAGTGCTGCTGGGCATGTCGGACATCAAGAGCGTGCGCAAGACTTCCGAAACCGGCGGCTTCGACGTATTGCCGGCAAATCGCGAACTGGCCGGCGCCGAAGTGGAAATGGTCGAACTGGAGAATCGGGAAAAGCGCCTGAAAGACGCCTTCGCCCTGGTTGCCGATGACTATGACTTCATCCTGATCGACTGCCCGCCGGCGCTGTCGCTGCTGACGCTGAATGGCTTGTGCGCCGCCAACGGCGTCATCATTCCGATGCAGTGCGAATACTATGCGCTGGAAGGTTTGTCGGATCTGGTCAACACCATCAAGAAGGTGCACGCCAACCTGAATCCGGATTTGAAGATCATCGGTTTGCTGCGCGTGATGTTTGATCCACGCATGACATTATCGCAACAAGTGTCGGATGAGCTGGAAAAGCATTTTGGCGACAAGGTGTTCAAGACCGTCATCCCGCGCAATGTACGTCTGGCGGAAGCGCCGTCGTATGGCATGCCGGGCGTCACTTTCGATGCGGCTTCCAAGGGCGCGCAGGCGTACATCGCCTTTGGCGCCGAGATGGTGGAGCGCATCAAAACGATGTAAGCGATTGCCGGGCAGGGGCCGCCGTAGCGGCAGTGATGCGATATATGACTCACTCCCGGTTAGTTAGACACAGCTAATACAGTGGTAATACAGAAGTTATCCATGGGGTTAGTCACAGCTTATTCCCGGCTTATTCATGGTTTATCCACTGAGTTATCCATAAAGTTATCCACAGGCTGTTGCTTGGCAGCAGGCACTCTACGGTAGGAAAAGATGGTCACGAAAAAATCAAAAGGACTCGGTCGCGGTCTGGAAGCCTTGCTCGGCGGTTCAACCGATATCACGGAAGCGGTGCCAACGATTGTCGGCGCGCCATCGGTACTGGCAGTGACCGTCATGCAGGCCGGTAAGTACCAGCCGCGGACCAGGATGGACGAAGGCGCGTTGGCTGAGCTGGCGGCATCGATCAAGGAGCAGGGCTTGCTGCAGCCGATCCTGGTGCGGCCGATTGCCTTGCACAATGGTGCACAGCACTACGAAATCATTGCCGGCGAGCGGCGCTTCCGCGCGGCCCAGCTGGCTGGGCTGATCGAGGTGCCGGTATTGGTCAAGGATGTCGACGACCAGACCACCGCCGCCATGGCGCTGATCGAAAACATGCAGCGTGAGGATCTGAATCCGCTGGAAGAAGCGCAAGGTATCCATCGCCTGATTACCGATTTCAGTTTCACCCACGAGCAGGCGGCAGTGTCGGTAGGGCGCTCGCGCAGCGCAGTATCCAATTTGTTGCGCCTGCTGAACCTGGCCAAGCCGGTGCAGACCATGCTGATGGCCGGCGATATCGACATGGGCCATGCGCGCGCGCTGCTGGCCGTCGATGCCGCGACCCAGATTACGCTGGCCAACCAGGTAGTGGCCAAGCGCATGTCGGTGCGCGATACCGAAAAACTGGTGGTGCGTACCACCACCGAGGCGGAAGCGGCCGACCGTCCAGCCAAGAACAAGGAAAAATCGCGCGACATCGCGCGGCTGGAAGAAGAGTTGTCGGATCTGCTGGCAACTCAAGTAACAATCAAAACGGCGGCAAAGAATCGCGGCCAGCTGATCATCGACTTTTCCGATCTGGATACCTTGGATGGTCTGATCACACGCCTCAAGGGTGTAGAGTAAGTTACAAAGATAGCTGCGAAAGGAAGTTGCGGCCGCGAGAGCGGATGAGTTTCGGGAATTTTCCGGATTCACGAATTTGGTGCACCGTAGCAAATTCCCGGCTTCGGTAAATGTCCGGATTGATCGCGGAAATTTCGCTGGCCGCAGCAACCAGATTGATTGTCGTCTGTTGTATAAGCTTATGATTAGGCAGCAAAAGTTTGACGAAAGTCTCGGCCAGCCTTTATAATCCTCGGGCTTCTAAATCAGCCGTAGACTGATCGTTGCGTGATAACTGCGCTGCATCACCACACTGCAACCGCGTTCTGTTAAGCGAGTCGTTTTCGCACATTATTGGGTCAGTATGCTGCGCATCGTGCTTATGCAATTTGTTACTACGGCCGTGCTGGCATGTATAGCAGGTTTACTAGCCGGCGTACCCGGATTCTGTTCCGCGCTTTTAGGTGGTGTGTGCTGCGCGGTTCCCAATGGACTGTTTGCCCTCCGTCTTTACATCAGCGCGCGCAAACCAGGTGGCGCCAACCCGATGTCTTTTTTCATCGGCGAGTTTGTCAAAATTGCTACAACGATTGCGCTGATTGGCGCGGTCGTATGGTTGTATCACGATTTGAATTGGCCGGCGTTTATCGTCAGCTTCATCGTGGTACTTAAAAGTTACATAATCTTACTTTTTAGACATCGATCATGACCGTAGCTCCAAGCGAAGCACTAACCCCCTCAGAATACATCGTCCATCACCTTGGACATTTTGCAACTGGCCATCAAAGCAAGATAGTCGATTTTTCGATTATCAATATCGACACGATTTTCTGGTCGGTATTTGCCGGTGTGGTTGGCTGCCTGCTGATGTACATCGCGGCGCGTAAAGCGACTGCCGGCGTACCAGGCCGTTTCCAGGCTTTCGTCGAAATGGTGGTCGAGATGGTTGACGACCAGGCCAAGGGCATCGTCCACGGCGACCGCAGCTTCATCGCTCCGCTGGCGCTGACCGTGTTCATCTGGGTCGCCCTGATGAACTCGCTGGACTTCCTGCCGGTCGATCTGTTTTCCTCCTTCTTCAAGCTGGTCGGTCTCGATAGCGTCATTTCGCATCACCGCGTAGTTCCTACCGCCGACCTGAACGGCACCATGGGCATCGCCTTGGGCGTATTGGTTCTGATGCTGTACTACAGCTTCAAGATCAAGGGTTTCGGCGGCTTCCTGCACGAGCTGGTTGCGGCGCCTTTCGGTATCTGGCTGGCTCCTGCCAACCTCTTGTTGAACATCATTGAATTTGCTGCCAAGACCGTATCGCTGGCGATGCGACTGTTCGGCAACATGTATGCCGGTGAACTGTTGTTCCTGTTGATCGCGCTGCTGGGCTCTACCGCTACTGCATTTGGTTTCATCGGCCACGTAGTTGCCGGTTCGATCTGGGCGATCTTCCATATCCTGATCGTGTTGTTGCAAGCGTTTATTTTCATGATGTTGACTCTGGTGTATATCGGCCAGGCGCATGAGGCTCACTAAGAGCGGCATTAATTAGTACTGGTTTTGAATTTGTAGTTTTGGCTTTAAATCTGTTTTTTGTATTAATTTTTGTATTCACTTAACTTTGAAGGAATTGTCATGACTGATCTGTCTTTTGTTGCTTTGGCTTGTGGTTTGATCATCGGTTTGGGCGCTATTGGTGCTTGTATCGGTATCGCAATCATGGGCGGTAAGTACCTCGAAGCATCGGCACGTCAACCAGAACTGATGAACACCCTGCAAACCAAGATGTTCCTGTTGGCTGGTCTGATCGACGCTGCGTTCCTGATCGGTGTTGGTATCGCTATGTTGTTCGCTTTCGCAAATCCGTTCATCGCTAAGTAATTTAATCGAGCGTAACCGAATCGGCTGAAGCTATTTCAGCCCACGTTATTCTGAGAAGGAAATTACCGTGAACTTAAATGCAACATTGTTTGCGCAGTTCGTGGTCTTCTTTATCCTCGCGTTGTTCACGATGAAATTCGTGTGGCCGCCGTTGATAAAAGCGCTCGATGAGCGCGCCAAGAAGATCGCGGACGGCCTGGCAGCCGCTGACCGCGGCAAGGCAGATCTGGCAGCCGCTGAAAAGCGTGCTTCGGCAGAACTGGCGACCGCACGCGACGAAGGTCAAAAGCGTATTGGCGAAGCTGAAAAGCGCGGCCAGCTGATCGTTGACGAAGCCAAGAAAACGGCTTCCGAAGAAGCTGCTCGTATCATCGCCAACGCCAAAGCCGAAGCGGAACAGCAAATGACCAAAGCTCGCGAAGCTCTGCGCGGTGAAGTTGCGACCCTTGCGGTCAAAGGCGCCGAACAGATCCTCAAGCGTGAAGTCAATCTGTCGGCACATGCCGATTTGCTGAACCAACTGAAAACAGAGCTGTAATCATGGCTGAACTTGCAACGATTGCTCGTCCTTATGCAGAAGCGCTGTTCCGCGTAGCCAAGTCGCAAGACCTGGCTGCCTGGGCTGGCTTGGTTGCCGAGATGGGCCAGATAGCGGTCCATCCCGATGTCAAGGCGCTGGCGCAAAATCCCGCTGTATCGCATCAGCAATTGGGTGATACGTTCCTGGCACTGTTGAAATCGCCGCAAGCGGCCCACGCCGAAGTGAAGAACTTCGTCGCGACGCTGGTTGATAACGGTCGTCTGACAGCATTGCCGGAAATCGCCGAGCAATTTCAAGTGCTGAAGAACGCACAAGAAGGCGCAGCAGATGCAGAAATCACCAGCGCTTTCGAAATGACCGAAGCGCAAGTGAAGGATTTGATCGCCACGCTGGAAAAGAAATTCGGCCGTAAGCTGAACCCATCGGTAACAGTGGATAACTCGCTGATCGGCGGTGTACGCGTAGTAGTCGGCGACGAAGTGCTCGACACCTCGGTACGTGCCAAGCTGCAGGAATTGCACGCTGCCTTGGCTGCCTGAGCCCCTGCGTATTTGCGTAATGAGCAACGAGAAAAATTTTAGGAGTTTATATGCAACTCAACGCGTCTGAAATCAGCGAACTGATCAAGAGCCGGATTCAAGGCCTTGGCGATACCGCTGAAATTCGCAATCAAGGCACGGTTATTTCCGTGTCCGACGGTATCTGCCGTATCCATGGTCTGTCTGACGTGATGCAAGGTGAGATGCTGGAATTCCCAGGCAACACATTCGGCCTCGCGCTGAATCTCGAGCGCGACTCTGTCGGCGCCGTTATTCTGGGTGACTTCGAACACATTTCCGAAGGCGATACAGTTAAATGTACCGGCCGTATCCTGGAAGTGCCTATCGGTCCGGAACTGCGCGGCCGTGTAGTGAACGCGCTGGGCCAGCCGATCGACGGCAAGGGTCCGGTCGACACCAAGCTGACAGCGCCGATTGAAAAAATCGCGCCAGGCGTTATTGCCCGTCAATCCGTTTCGCAGCCAATGCAAACCGGTATCAAGTCGATCGACTCGATGGTACCAATCGGCCGCGGTCAACGCGAACTGATCATCGGTGACCGCCAAACTGGTAAGACCGCTGTTGCGATCGATGCGATCATCAATCAAAAGGGCCAGGACGTGACATGTATCTATGTCGCTATCGGTCAAAAAGCATCGTCGATCAAGAACATCGTGCGCTCGCTGGAAGCACATGGCGCCTTGGAATACACCATTGTTGTTACTGCGTCGGCTTCCGAGTCGGCTGCGATGCAATACCTGTCGGCCTACTCCGGCTGCGCAATGGGCGAATATTTCCGTGACCGTGGTCAAGATGCACTGATCGTGTATGACGATCTGTCCAAGCAAGCTGTTGCATACCGTCAGGTATCGCTGTTGCTGCGCCGTCCACCAGGCCGTGAAGCTTATCCTGGCGACGTGTTCTACCTCCACAGCCGTTTGCTGGAACGCGCAGCACGCGTGAACGAAAAGTATGTCGAAGATTTCACCAAGGGTGAAGTCAAGGGCAAGACCGGTTCGTTGACTGCATTGCCTATCATCGAAACCCAGGCTGGCGACGTTTCCGCTTTCGTTCCGACCAACGTGATTTCGATTACCGACGGTCAGATCTTCCTGGAAACTTCGTTGTTCAACGCTGGTATCCGTCCTGCGATCAACGCCGGTATTTCGGTGTCGCGCGTTGGTGGCGCTGCTCAGACCAAGGTTATCAAAAACCTGTCCGGTGGTATCCGTACCGACTTGGCGCAGTATCGTGAATTGGCTGCGTTTGCGCAGTTTGCTTCCGACCTCGACGAAGCGACCCGCAAGCAACTGGACCGCGGTGCACGCGTTACTGAGCTGTTGAAGCAAGCGCAATACTCGCCATTGTCGATCTCGCTGATGGCTGTGACTTTGTTCGCAGTCAACAAGGGCTTCCTGGACAGCATCGACGTCAAGCAAGTACTGCCGTTCGAAAGCGCTCTGCACAGCTTCATGAAGACTAGCCACGCGCCTTTGCTGCAAAAGATCGAAGAAACCAAGCAACTCGATAAAGATGGCGAAGCTGCATTGTCCGCTGCCGTTGCTGATTTCAAAAAATCGTTCGTGGCTTAATTTAACTGGAGCACGGAATGGCTACAGGTAAAGAGATACGCAGCAAGATCAAGAGCGTAGAAAATACGAAGAAGATCACCAAGGCGATGGAAATGGTCGCCGCATCCAAAATGCGCAAGGCGCAGGACCGGATGCGTGCGGCCCGTCCCTACAGTGACAAGATTCGTAATATCGCTTCTAACTTGTCGCAAGCCAATCCAGAGTACACGCACCCGTTCATGGTGAAGCAGGACAACTCCAAGAACGTTGGTTTCATCGTCGTCACCACAGACAAAGGTCTGTGCGGCGGCATGAACACCAACTCCTTGCGTTTGCTGACCGCGAAACTGCGTGAGCTGGAAGGACAAGGCAACAAGGTTCAGGCAGTAGCGATCGGCAACAAGGGTCTGGGTTTCCTCAACCGGATCGGCGCCAAGGTCGTTGCACATGCCGTGCAACTGGGCGATACGCCGCATCTGGACAAGCTGATCGGGCCAGTCAAGGTGCTGCTCGATGCTTACCAGGAAGGTCGCCTGGACGCGGTTTATCTGGTGTACACCAAGTTCATCAATACGATGAGGCAAGAGCCGATGCTGCAGCAATTGCTGCCGCTGTCGAGCGATCGTCTTGAGGCTGACACTAAGGCTGAGGATGCAGGTTCGCATGCATGGGACTACATTTACGAGCCGGATGTGCAAAGCGTCATCGATGAATTGCTGGTGCGTTACGTGGAAGCGCTGATTTATCAGGCTGTCGCTGAAAACATGGCGTCCGAGCAATCGGCGCGGATGGTGGCGATGAAGTCGGCTAGCGACAACGCGGGTAACGTGATCGGCGAACTGAAACTGGTCTACAACAAGACGCGTCAAGCTGCGATCACGAAGGAATTGTCCGAGATCGTTGCCGGTGCGGCTGCGGTTTAACAACAATTGCCGGACAGAGTTTAAGAGTCGCCGAAGCGTGACAAATTACTCTGTCCCCAACTGACTAAAACAGAATTGTCTAGCGCGCACTGCGCTTAACAGGTAGTTTTTTATATTATTGAAGGAACGAAAATGGCTGATGGCAAAATCGTTCAGTGTATCGGCGCTGTGGTGGACGTTGAGTTCCCACGTGACGCGATGCCTAAGATTTACGATGCCTTGAAGATGGATGGCTCGGAACTGACGCTGGAAGTACAACAACAGCTGGGCGACGGCGTAGTCCGTACCATTGCGCTGGGTACATCCGACGGTTTGCGCCGCGGCATGACAATCAAGAACACAGGTCAGCCAATCATGGTGCCTACCGGTAAAGCAACACTGGGCCGCATCATGGACGTGCTGGGTAACCCGATCGACGAATGCGGTCCGGTGAGCCACGCAACGACGGCTTCGATCCACCGCAAAGCTCCTGCGTACGACGAACTGTCGCCATCGCAAGAATTGCTGGAAACCGGCATCAAGGTTATTGACCTGGTTTGC
Organism: Collimonas sp. NPDC087041; assembly: GCF_044745265.1. Lineage (NCBI taxonomy): Bacteria > Pseudomonadati > Pseudomonadota > Betaproteobacteria > Burkholderiales > Oxalobacteraceae > Collimonas > Collimonas sp. NPDC087041. Next base: position 287,570 of record NZ_JBIUZX010000004.1, on the reverse strand, counting down.
CCGTTCGCCAAGGGCGGTAAAGTTGGTCTGTTCGGTGGCGCGGGTGTGGGCAAGACCGTGAACATGATGGAACTGATCAACAACATCGCCAAGGCACACAGCGGCTTGTCCGTGTTTGCCGGTGTTGGTGAGCGTACTCGTGAAGGTAACGACTTCTATCACGAAATGGCTGACGCTAAAGTGGTTGATCTGGAAAATCCGGAAAACTCCAAAGTGGCGATGGTCTACGGTCAGATGAATGAACCGCCAGGTAACCGTCTGCGCGTTGCGCTGACCGGCCTGACGATCGCTGAAGGCTTCCGTGATGAAGGTAAAGACGTGTTGTTCTTCGTCGATAACATCTACCGTTACACACTGGCCGGTACTGAAGTTTCCGCGCTGCTGGGCCGTATGCCTTCCGCCGTGGGTTACCAGCCAACGCTGGCTTCGGAAATGGGCCAACTGCAAGAACGTATTACATCGACAAAAACCGGTTCGATCACATCGATCCAGGCCGTCTACGTTCCTGCGGATGACTTGACCGACCCGTCGCCTGCTACCACCTTTGCTCACTTGGACTCCACCGTTGTGTTGTCGCGTGATATCGCTTCGCTGGGTATCTATCCTGCGGTTGATCCGCTGGATTCGACTTCGCGTCAGCTGGATCCGCAAGTGGTTGGTCAAGAGCACTACGAAACTGCCCGCGCTGTGCAAGGTACTTTGCAGCGCTACAAGGAATTGCGCGACATTATCGCGATTCTGGGTATGGACGAACTGGCTCCTGAAGACAAGTTGCTGGTTGCGCGTGCACGTAAGATGCAGCGTTTCCTGTCGCAGCCTTTCCACGTTGCTGAAGTGTTTACCGGTTCGCCAGGTAAATACGTTTCGCTGAAGGACACGATCAAGGGCTTCAAGATGATCGCCAGCGGCGAACTCGATCACCTGCCGGAACAAGCGTTCTACATGGTCGGCACGATCGAAGAAGCAATCGAAAAGGCCAAGAAGATCGGCTAATCGGTGAGCATCGGGGCTGCCGCAGTTGAGTGGCTCCGACGCTTTCCGTTAGTGACTTCATGGACAACAAAGGGTTTAAGATGGCAAACACTATTCTCGTAGACGTTGTTTCCGCGGAAGAGATGATCTTCTCCGGCGAAGCCGAATTCGTCGCGTTGCCGGGTGAGTCGGGTGAGTTGGGGATTTATCCTCGTCACACGCCGCTGATCACGCGCATCAAGCCGGGTGCCGTACGCATCAAGGTGCCAGGCCAGGCAAACGACGAGTTCGTGTTCGTTGCCGGCGGTTTGCTGGAAGTGCAGCCGCACCACGTTACCGTGCTGGCCGACACCGCGATCCGCGGCGCCGACCTGGACGAAGCGAAGGCAAGCGAAGCCAAGCGCCGAGCTGAAGAAGCGTTGAGCAACAAGGAATCCGTGATCGATTACGCAAAAGCACAGTCCGAGTTGTCGGCAGCGATTGCGCAGTTGGCGGCGATTGCAAAGTTGCGTCAAAAAGGACGCTGATCCGGTAGTTCGATATGTCGGATTGCATCAAGAAAAAGCAGCTTCGGCTGCTTTTTTGTTGCCCGTAAATTTCTCTGTTGATTGATCTGAGGCGGGTGTCACAACGCATGGCCAATAAAACCTGGCCACCCTACATGCTCTGTTATTTACTCAAATAGGACGGGCACTTGTGGCCGCATCGATGCAGCGGTTGGCGATAACGATGGTGTCGCCAATTCCGCGCCGGTGGGGCAGGGTGGGAAAGGATTCCGCAATCCAGCAATAAATCATGTTCTCGCGGTAAGATCATAAACAGTTTCCCGGAATCGTCGGGAATTCCATTTATGCAGACAGCCGGATCATTTCCATCTCCATGCCAAACACTTCCGCCCCCGTTCCTAATCCTGCCAACCCGGTGATTGCCATCGTTGGCCTGTCTACCAAACCGGATCGTCCAAGCTTCGGCGTGGCCCGCTACATGCAGGAACGCGGCTACCGAATTATTCCGGTCAACCCAATGCATGTAGGCGCTCACATCCTCGGAGAGCCTTGCTATGCCAATTTGTTCGAGGCTGCGAAAGCATTGGCGGCGGATGGCCAGAAGATCGACATTGTCGATTGTTTTCGCAAGGCCGAGGACATTCCTCCGATCGTCGGCGAGGCGATCATGATCGATGCGCGCTGTGTCTGGATGCAGCTCGGCATCGTCAACGAAGCGGCGGCGGCGAAGGCGCGCGCCAACGGCATACTGGTGGTGATGGATCGCTGCCTGAAAATTGAGCATGCGCTGGGAAATCTGCACGGCATTTTGTAAGTGGCAAGCTGTTCCCAAATACCTGTAAGTTCGATACGGATCGACCGGAGAAAGCAATGAAAGCAACCAAGCAATTTCGTGCGGGCAAACAAACCAAGATCAAGGATGCCGATGCCGATGAGAAGCCGCTTTCCAGTGGCGACAAGGCTAAGGATAAAGAACTGGTAGCGGAGTTGGCGGCGCAGATTGCAGTCCAGCAGGAAATGCTCTACGCCGGCCAGAAACATAAAATACTCGTGGTCTTGCAGGGTATCGATACCAGCGGCAAGGACGGCACCGTCAAGGGCGTGTTCAACCTGGTTAATCCGCAGGGCATCCAGATCGCCAATTTCAAGGCGCCGAGCACCATTGAGCGCGCCCATGACTACTTGTGGCGGATTCATCAGCAGGTGCCGCAGTTGGGCGAGATCGTGGTGTTCAACCGCAGCCACTATGAAGATGTGCTTGTCACGCGTGTGCATGACTGGATCGATGAGGCCGAATGCGAACGCCGCTACGCGCAGATCCGCGATTTCGAAAAGATGCTGGCGGAAACCGGCACCACCATCATCAAATGCCTGCTGCATATTTCCAAGGATGAGCAGCGCAGCCGTTTGCAGGAACGCATCGACGATCCTGCCAAGCACTGGAAATTCGACATGCAGGATCTGGAGGAGCGCAAGTTCTGGGACAAGTACCAGGAGCTGTTTGGCAAGGCGATCAATGCCACCGATGCCGATCATGCGCCGTGGTATGTAATTCCGGCCAACTCCAAGCCGCACCGCAACCTGGCGATTGCCAGTATCCTGCTGGAGACCTTGCAAGACCTGAAGCTGACGCCGCCAGATCCCAAGCCCGAATTAAAAGGTTTGAAGATAGAATAAATTCAGAGAAGAGGACTACTATATTTGCCTGCCGTTTGGCAAAATAGAAGTGCTGTCGAACAATAACAGGCTCTAAGGAGACACGAAGTGCGCCGCTGGTTGCCGGAATTGATCGCATTACCACTATTGCCATGGTTGATTGTGCAAGGCCGTCGCGCGCGCCGCGTTACGCCGCGCCTGCCGGAAGCCATGGGGCCGACCATCGGCCAGGCGCGCATTGTTGCCGATCCCGGCGAGGCGCCGCAGCGGCCGCTGGCCCTGCTGACCATTGGCGAATCGCCGGTGGCCGGGGTAGGTGTCGCCACCCATTACGAGGCGATCACCGGCCAGTTTGCCGCCGCCCTGGCAGCGCGCCTGCAGCGCACGATTACCTGGCAGGCGGTCGGCCAGAACGGCGCGACGATCAGCATGGCGGTCAAGAGCATGCTGCCGCAGGTGGCTTCGCAAAAAGTCGACATCGTGCTGATTGCATTCGGCGTCAACGATACCACTTCGTTCCGCTCCTGCCGCCGCTACCGCGCCGAGCTGTTGCAGTTGATGCGCGATTTGCAGGCGCACGTGTCGCCGCGCCTGATGGTGATTTCCGGAATTCCACCGATCCACGCCTTCCCGGCGCTGCCCGAACCGCTGCGCTACGTGCTCGGCATGAAAGCCAAGGCGCTGGATGAAACGGTCGAGCATCTGCTTGCCAACCTGCCTGCCGACCTGAGGAGTGTACGGGTGACGCGGGTGCCGATGCTGATTGACATCAATGATCGCGACTTGATGGCTTCCGACGGCTACCATCCATCGGCCAGCGGCGTTGCGCTGTGGGCGCGCCAGTTGGCGACTGCGGTCGCTGCGCATTTGAAATCGATCAAGAAGAGCAAGGCCGCGCAGAATGCGGCCAGCAAGCAGGGTTAGCGATTATTTCAGCCACTGGTTGAATACCCGGTCGTACTCGCCGGTAGCCTTCAACTGGTGCATCCAGGTATCGACAAATTCCTTGAACGGCGCATCGCCGCGCGGCAGCATGAACGCCTTTTCCGAGAACTGCAGCGGCTGATCCGGGTGGATCGAACAGAGTTGCGGATGCAGTTTCGCCTGCCACATGGTTTCGCTGGCATCGGTCACCATGACATCTGCCTTGCCTTGCACGATCTGCTCGAAGATGGTGACGTTGTCCGGATGCAGGATCAGTTGCGCCTGCTTGTAGTTGGCGCGCGCAAAGCGCTCGTTGGTTCCACCCGGATTGACGATGGCGCGCGTGCTTGGCTGATCGATTGCCGCCAGCGACTGGAATTTGCCGACATCGGCGCAGCGCGCAATGGCGGCCTTGCCATCCACCATGTGCGGCGCCGAAAACGATACTTTCTTCTGGCGCTCAAGCGTCACCGATACCCCGCCCATCGCGATATCGCATTTCTCCAGGAAGTCATTGGTCAGATTGGTCCAACTGGTCTTGACGAAGCGCGCTTCGACGCCGAGCGCCTTGGCCAGTGAATGCGCCAGGTCGACATCAATGCCTTCGAAACTGTTATCGGCTTTCAGGAAGGTGAACGGTTTGTAGTCGCCGGTCATGCAGACGCGCAGGGTGCCTGACTTGATGACCTCATCCAGCCGCGTTGGTGTGGTTTGGGCCGATACCGAGGTGGCTGCTGCGCTGAGCGTTAAAACGAGCGTAAAAATAAACTTCTTCATGAAATTCCCCTGGCTAAATTTAGAGATGTTTTTTGATGCTTATGCAATCGTGTTTGCCGCTTACTTCCAGTGCGTTTTGATGATCGCCGCCAGCTTGTCGAAAGCTGGCCCGATTTGTTCGCTCGGCACGCAGGCGTAACCCAGCAGCAAACCGTTGCGCGCGGTATCGCTGTTCATGAAATAGCGCGACAGCGGCCGCGCCACGATGCCGACTTCGCGCGCTGCGCGGCTGACTGCGATGTCGTCGCATTGCGGCGGCAGGCCGAGCGCCAGGTGCAGGCCGGCTTCGCCGCCGGTGAGCGTGATGCCATCGCCGAAATGGCGCTCGATGGCGGCTTGCAGCAGTTGCAGGCGCTCGGCGTACAACACGCGCATGCGCCGGATATGCGAAGCGAAATGGCCTTCAGTCATGAAGTCGGCCATGATCGCCTGGAGGAATACCTGGCTGCCGCGATACAGCTCGGAGACGCCGATCGCAAACGCATTCGCCAGTGACTCCGGCACCACCAGGAAGCCGATCCGCAGGCTGGGAAACATGGTTTTGCTGAAGGTGCCCATGTACAGCACGCGGTCGTTGGTATCCATGCCTTGCAGCGATGCCAGCGGCCGACTGCCGTAGCGGAATTCGCTGTCGTAGTCATCCTCGATGATCCACACCTTGCGGGTTGCCGCGTATTCGAGCAGCATGCGTCGCCGCGACAGGCTCATCACCATGCCGAGCGGATATTGGTGCGACGGCGTGGCGCAGATGAAGCGCGGCGGCTGGCGCAGGTTGGCGAGCCGCATGCGCATGCCTTCAGCGTCGACCGGGATCGCCACCGGCTTGATGCCAAGCGAGTTGAGCACGCTGCGCGTGCCCCAGTAACACGGATCTTCAACCCAGGCACTGTCGCCGTGTTCGCCAAGCAGTTTGACCACGATGTCCAGCGATTGATGGATGCCGGTGGTGATGATGACCTGGCTGGCGTTGCAGTTGACGGAGCGCGCCATGCGCAGGTATTCGGCGATCGCTTCGCGCAGCGGCAGGTAGCCGCCGGCCTCACCGTAGGTCAGCAGTTCGGCGCGCGAACGCCGCCAATGTTTGTTTTGCAGGCGGCTCCATATTTTGTTGGGAAACAGCGTCACGTCCGGTACGCCTGGCATGAAGGCGCCCCATTGCAGATCGCTGACGCCGGCCTGCTGGATCAGTTGCGCGCCGTGCGCCGACAATTCCGACTGGCCGCTGGGATCGGTCAGCGGCAGCGTGTTGAGGCGCGCCTCGGGAATCTGATCGGGTGTGGTGTCGGCGATGAAGGTGCCGGAGCCGGCCCGGGTTTCCAGATACCCTTCGGCTATCAACTGCTCGTAGGCGTAGGTCACCGTGTTGCGGGAGATGCCCAATTCGCCGGCCAGGTCGCGCGATGATGGCAGTTGCAGGCCGGACGGCAGCAGTTGCGACAGGATGGCTTCGCGGATGGCCTGGTAGATCTGCCGGTTGAGGGGCGCCGTTGCGCTGCCGTTGCCCGCAGTTGTCTTGGCGCCGCCGCGTGGTTTTGCAATGCGGCCGTCGGCACCGCGCTCGATGCGCATCAGCAGGAAATCGGTGAGCGAGGCGATGCGCAAAGTGGCTCCATTAAAAAACTGAAAGTGGCACTATATTATAGATCCACGACGGCCTTAGTATGAGTCAAAGCTTATGCACATACAAAAAACGCATATCTCATCTAGGAGCCATTATGAAGAACGACGGATACCACGCGGCAGCAGCCACCGCTGCCTCAAACACAACAAAATCTGCCACCAATGCTGAACTGCACCAACGCAAGAATGCCGCGACCCCGCGCGGCGTCGGCGTGATGTGCGATTTCTATGCTTCGCATGCGCTGAATTCAGAAATCTGGGATGTCGAAGGCCGTCGCTTCATCGACTTCGCTGCCGGTATCGCCGTGTTGAACACCGGCCATCGCCATCCAAAGCTGGTGGCGGCAATCCAGGAACAACTCGGTAAATTCACCCACACCGCCTACCAGATCGTGCCGTACGCCAGCTATGTCGAATTGGCTGAGCGCATCAATGCGATCACGCCGGGCGATCATGCCAAAAAAACCACGTTCTTCTCGACCGGCGCTGAAGCTGTCGAAAACGCTGTCAAGATCGCCCGGGCCGCCACCGGCCGCAGCGCGGTCATCGCGTTTTCCGGCGCGTTCCATGGCCGCACCATGATGGGCATGGCGCTGACTGGCAAAGTGGTGCCGTACAAGGTCGGTTTCGGCCCGTTCCCGGCCGAGGTCTATCACGTGCCGTTCCCGGTTGAGTTGCACGGCGTCAGCATCGACAATTCGCTGGGGGCGCTGCAAAGCCTGTTCAAGGCCGACGTCGATCCGAAGCGCGTCGCCGCCATCATCCTGGAACCGGTGCAAGGCGAGGGCGGTTTCTATGCTGCGCCGCCGGCCTTCATGCAAGCCTTGCGCAAACTGTGCGACGAGCACGGCATCCTGTTGGTGGTCGACGAAGTGCAAACCGGCTTTGCCCGTACCGGCAAGCTGTTCGCGGTTGAACACTCGGGTGTGATTCCTGATTTGATGACAATGGCCAAGAGCCTGGCCGGCGGCATGCCGCTGTCGGCTGTCTGCGGCCGCGCTGAAATCATGGATGCGGCGGCGCCGGGCGGCCTCGGCGGCACCTACGCCGGCAATCCGCTGGCAGTCGCATCGGCGCTGGCAGTGCTGGACGTGATCGAAGAAGAAAAGCTGGTCGAGCGCGCCAACCTGCTCGGCGGCAAACTCAAGCAGGTGCTGGAAGACTTGCGTGCCGATGTGCCGCAGATCGCCGATATCCGTGGCCTGGGGGCGATGGTGGCGGTGGAATTCACGCAGCCGGGCAGCAAGCAGCCGGATGCCGATTTCACCAAGAAAGTACAGGCTGAAGCGCTCAAAAACGGCTTGCTGTTGCTGAGCTGCGGGGTCTACAGTAACGCCATCCGCTTCCTGTTCCCGCTGACTATCGAAGATGCGTTGATGGATGAAGCGCTGGCGATCCTGAGCAAGGCGATGCGGACTGTCGCTGCTGCCTGAAAGCCGGTTGCAGGACGAATTGTATAAATAATAATATGAGATCACCAGCAGGTGATCCCCGAGGTGGCCAACGCAGCTTTCATTGCGTATGCATGTGATGAAAGCTGCAGTGTCGTTGGCATGATGAGGTTCTGGCAAAATTTGTCCCGGCCGCATGCGGCTGGTCCGGATGTTGCTGCAGGCTCTACATATTTGGCAGGAGAACAAGTTGAAGCAAGAAAATATCGCCCCCCATCTGGCGTCAGCCGTAAAGTCGGCTGTAAGCCCGGTCGACACCGGCAAAGGCACGGCGGATATCCTGGTGCAGTTTTCCGGGGTCAAGAAAACCTACGACGGTGAGAATCTGGTCGTCAAGAACCTCAACCTGGATATCCAGCGCGGCGAGTTCCTGACCTTGCTGGGACCGTCCGGCTCCGGCAAGACCACCTGCCTGATGATGCTGGCTGGATTCGAATTCCCGACTGGCGGCGAGATTCGCCTCGATGGTCAGTTGCTCAACAAAGTGCCGCCGCACAAGCGCAACATCGGTATGGTGTTCCAGAACTACGCGCTGTTTCCGCACATGACGGTCGCGCAGAATGTCGCCTATCCGTTGCGGGTACGTAATATCAACGGCAGCGAGCGCGCCGAGAAGGTCAAGAAGGCGCTCGACATGGTCCAGATGGGCAAGTTCGGCGACCGCTATCCGGCGCAATTGTCCGGCGGTCAGCAGCAGCGGATCGCGCTGGCGCGGGCATTGGTGTTCGATCCCAAGCTGGTGTTGATGGATGAGCCGTTGGGCGCGCTGGACAAGCAACTGCGCGAGCACATGCAGCTCGAATTGAAAGCCTTGCACAAGCGCCTCGGCGTCACTTTCGTCTACGTTACGCACGATCAAAGCGAAGCGCTGACGATGTCGGATCGCGTCGCTGTTTTCGACCAGGGCATCATCCAGCAACTGGCAGTCGTTGATCGCCTTTACGAATATCCGGAAAACCAGTTCGTGGCTGGCTTCATCGGCGACAACAACCGCATCAATGGCTTGCTTACAGCAACCGACGGCGGCAATGCCACGCTGCGTTTGCCACATGGCGCTTTGCTGAGCGGCGTCAACGCCAACCTGGCGGAAGTCAATCAACAAGTAGTGGCATGCATCCGGCCCGAGCGCATTCATTTGCTGCCGCTCGACAGCAACGCACCGAACGCCTTGTGCGTCAGCGTCACCAGCCTGATTTATTTTGGCGACCACGTGCGCGTGCGTTGCGCGATTCCGCAACAGGACGATTGTTTCGTCAAGCTGTCCTTGAACGATCCGGCGCTGGCCGGTTTGTCCGAAGGTAGCCAGGTGGCACTGGACATAGATCCAAAGCACCTACGTCTTTTTATCTAAGAAGAGGGCCGCCAAGACCTGCTGCGCGACTCGGTTTCAGGCCTGCGATGCTCGCTGTACCTCCGTACAGCTGCGCTTCTCGACCAGACATTGAGCCAAGTCAGCGTAGCTGAGGTCATGGTTTTGAACCCCCGATACGTCATTTCGAGTGCTGTTGATTTTCTGTGTTTTTCATCTTTGGGAGATGTGATGAATTCTGTTTTCAAACCTGTATTGAGCGGTATCGTATTGTCGCTTGCGTTGGTTGGCATGGCTCAGGCTGCTGCGCTGACTGTGGTTAATTTTGGCGGCGCTAATGGCGCGGCTCAGAAGGTGGCTTATATCGATCCGTATGCCAAGGCTAGCGGCGACAAGATCACGGTGGTGGAATTCAACGGTGAACTGGCCAAGGTCAAGGCCATGGTTGAAGCCAAGAAGGTCAGCTGGGATGTGGTGGAAGTGGACGCCGGCGATATCGGCCGTGCTTGCGAAGAGGGCTTGCTGGAAAAAATCGATTTCAGCAAGATCGGCAACAAGGCTGATTTCAGCCCTGCCGCGGTTCATGAGTGCGGTGTCGGCGCTTTCGTCTGGTCGACCGTGCTGGCCTACGATGCCGACAAGCTGAAAGTCGCGCCGAAGACCTGGGCTGATTTCTGGGATACCAAGAAATTCCCCGGCAAGCGCGCGATGAAGAAGGGCGCTCAATACACGCTGGAATTCGCACTGATGGCCGATGGCGTAGCGCCGAAGGATATCTACAAGGTGCTGGGCACCAAGGCCGGCGTCGACCGCGCATTCAAGAAGCTGGATGAACTGAAGCCGAACATCCAGTGGTGGGAGGCCGGCGCGCAACCGCCGCAATTCCTGGTGGCTGGCGATGTCGTGATGTCGACCGCATTCAATGGCCGCATCGACGCCGCGCAACGGGAAGGCAAGAACCTCAAGGTGAGCTGGGTCGGCAGTATCTACACGCTCGATTTCTGGGTAATTCCAAAGGGTTCGCCGAACAAGGCTGACGCCGAGAAATTCATCGCCTTCGCCAGCAAGCCTGAATCGCAAAAAGCCTACGCCAGCAATATTTCTTATGGCCCTGTGAACAACCAGGCGCTCAAGCTGCTGGATCCAAAAGTGTTGGCCAACTTGCCGACATCGCCGACCAACGCCAAAGATGCGCTGCAACTGAGTTTGTCGTTCTGGACCGATCACGGCGAAGAACTGGAGCAACGCTTCACTGCTTGGGCTGCCAAGTAATAGACAGGTAGTACCGCAGGCCGGCTTTGGGATTGCGTCCCGCCGGCTTGCGGCAGTTTCTTGCGACTCACAATTTTGGTAACTCCCGGATCACTATGACTTCCATTGCATCTGCCGCCGGCATCAGTCCTGCGATGACGGCGCCGCCCGCAGCGCCGCAGAATTCGCAACTTAAGCGCGAGTTACGCCAGGCGCAATTCCGTAAACGCGCCGCCGCGCTGGCCCTGATTGCGCCGCTGGCGATTTTCCTGTTGCTGACTTTTCTGGTACCGATCGCGATGCTGCTCAAGCGCGCCGTGGAAAACCCGGAAATCGCCGCCACCTTGCCGCACACCGTCGCCGCACTGTCCGATTGGGACCGCAAGAGCAGTCCACCTGATGCCGCGTTTGTCGGCCTGGCGACCGATCTGCTGCAAGCCAGGGAAGACAGTTCCGCCGGTTCACTGGCGCGCCGCCTGAACTCTGAAATCTCCGGCGCCCGTTCGATCATCATGAAAACCGCGCGCGCACTGCCGCTGCTGGATGCCGATGGAAAGCCGCTGCCGGCCGCGCAGGTGAAACAAGCATTGATCGATATCGATGACCAGTGGGGCCAACTGCCGTACTGGCAAGTGATCGCCAAAAACGGCGCGCCGTATTCCCCATACTATCTGCTGGCCGCGCTCGATCTGAAACAGGACGCGTTCGGACACATTGAAAAAGCCGATCCTGATGCGTCGGTATATCAAAAGATTTTTGGCCGCACATTCTGGATGGGCCTGGTCGCTACCCTGGCTTGCCTGGTGATCGGCTATCCGCTGGCGTACTGGCTGTCGACCATGTCGGAACGGCGCGCCAACCTGTTCATGATCCTGGTGCTGATTCCTTTCTGGACCTCGATCCTGGTACGGGTCGCGGCGTGGATCGTGTTGCTGCAATCCGAAGGGCTGGTCAACAAGGCGCTGATGGCGACCGGGTTGACGCAGGCGCCGCTGGAGCTGCTATTCAATCGCATCGGCGTCTATATCGCGATGACGCATATCCTGCTGCCGTTCATGATCCTGCCGCTGTATAGCGTGATGAAATCGATTCCGCCAACCTATCTGCGCGCCGCAGTTTCGCTCGGCAGCCATCCGTTCGCCGCGTTCTGGCGGGTGTACGTGCCGCAGACCTATCCGGGCATCGGCGCCGGCGCTTTGCTGGTGTTCATTTTGGCGGTCGGTTATTACATCACGCCGGCGTTGCTGGGCGGACCGAACGAACAGATGGTCAGTTATTACATCGCCTATTTCACCAATGTCACCATCAACTGGGGCATGGCTTGCGCGCTCGGCGCCTTGCTGTTTGCGGCGACACTGGTGCTGTACGGCGTGTATCGCCGCTTTACCAAAAACGATGTAGCGATGGGATAAGAAAATGAAACTGTTTCCGCAATTTCCTCCCTATGTTTCGTTGATCGAACGCGTCTGGTTCTTTGCCTCGCGCGGCTTCAATTTGCTGGTGCTGGTGTTCCTGCTGTTGCCGATCCTGGTCATCATTCCGCTGTCGTTCAGCGACAGCACCTTCCTGGTGTATCCGATCCAGGGCTTCTCGTTGCGCTGGTACCAGAACCTGGTGCAATCGGAAGAGTGGGTCAGCGCCGCCAAGAACAGTTTCATCGTGGCGCCGTTGGCAACTGTGCTGGCAACCGTCCTCGGGACGCTGGCGGCGGTCGGCTTGAACAAGGCCGATTTCCGCGGCAAGGGTTTGCTGATGGCGGTGCTGATCTCGCCGATGGTGGTGCCGGTGGTGGTGGTCGGCGTCGGCGTCTATCTGTTCTTCGCGCAGATCGGCTTGTCCGACAGTTATACCGGCCTGATCCTGGCGCACGCTGCGCTTGGCGCGCCGTTCGTGGTGACCACCGTGCTGGCGACGCTGCAGGGCTTCAATCAGAATCTGGTGCGGGCCAGCCTCAGCCTCGGCGCCAATCCGCTCTCGACTTTTTTTCGGATCACCTTGCCGGTGATTGCGCCGGGTTTGATTTCCGGCGCGTTATTTGCCTTCGCCACCTCGTTTGACGATGTGGTGGTAACCTTGTTTGTTGCCGGTCCCGGCCAAGCCACGTTGCCACGCCAGATGTTTACCGGCATCAAGGAAAACATCAGCCCGACCATCGCCGCGCTGGCCACCATCCTGATCGTCTTCTCCACCTGCCTGCTGTTGGCGCTGGAATGGATACGCGGCCGCAACAAGGCGCTCGCCAAGATCTAGGCTGAATCGACCAGCTACCGTTTTCGCCGCGCATATCGCATCTCGCCGTATGCGCGGCATCAATGCCCCTACAGGAGTTATCCATGATCCAATTAAAAGATCCTTCATTGTTCCGCCAGCAAGCCTATGTCAACGGCGAGTGGTGCAACGCCGACAGCGGCAAGACCCACGCGGTGACCAATCCCGCCACAGGCGAAACCATCGGCAGCGTGCCGTTGATGGGCGCGGCTGAAACCAAGCGCGCGATTTCCGCCGCCAATGACGCCTGGCGTCAATGGCGCCGCAAGACCGCCAAGGAACGCAGCATCATCCTGCGCAAATGGAACGACCTGATACTGGCCAATGTCGATGACCTGGGATTGATCATGACGGTCGAGCAAGGCAAGCCGCTGGCCGAAGCCAAGGGCGAGGTCGCCTATGCAGCGTCATTCATCGAATGGTTTGCGGAAGAGGGCAAGCGTGCCGGCGGCGATACCATTCCGTCGCCGTCGCCGAGCTCGCGCATCGTCGTGATCAAGGAATCGATCGGTGTCTGCGCCGCGATCACGCCGTGGAATTTCCCTGCTGCGATGATCACCCGCAAAGCCGGTCCGGCGCTCGCCGCCGGCTGCAGCATGGTGCTCAAGCCGGCCGAATCGACGCCGTTCTCGGCGCTGGCGCTGGCGGTGCTGGCAGAGCGTGCCGGCATTCCGGCCGGCGTGTTCAGCGTAGTGACCGGTTCGGCGCGTGAAATCGGCGCGGAAATGACCAGCAATCCGATCGTGCGCAAGCTGACCTTCACCGGCTCGACCGGCGTCGGTCGATTGCTGATGGAGCAGTGCGCTCCGACGATCAAGAAATTGTCGCTGGAACTGGGCGGCAACGCGCCGTTCATCGTATTCGACGACGCCGATCTGGATGCCGCCGTGGAAGGCGCGATGGCCTCCAAATATCGCAACGCCGGACAGACTTGCGTGTGCGCGAACCGTCTGTATGTACAGGACAGCGTCTACGATGCTTTCGCCGCAAAACTGGTGGCCGCGGTGGCCAAGCTCAAGGTCGGCAACGGCCAGCAGGAAGGCGTCACACAAGGCCCGCTGATCGACGATAAAGCCGTCGCCAAGGTCGAACAGCACATCGCCGATGCCGTCTCAAAAGGTGCGCGCATCCTTGCCGGCGGCAAGCGCCATGCGCTCGGACACAGCTTCTTCGAGCCGACCGTGCTGGCCGACGTCACATCCGACATGCTGGTAGCCCGTGAGGAAACCTTCGGCCCGATGGCGCCGCTGTTCCGCTTCAAGACCGACGACGAAGCGATCGCACTGGCCAACGACACCGAATTCGGCCTCGCCAGCTATTTCTACTCGCGCGATATCGGCCGCATCTGGCGCGTCGCAGAAGGCCTGGAAAGCGGCATGGTCGGCATCAACACCGGCCTGATTTCGAACGAAGTCGCACCGTTCGGCGGCGTCAAGCAATCGGGCCTGGGTCGCGAAGGGTCGAAGTATGGAATCGAGGATTACCAGGTCATCAAATACCTGTGCATGGGCGGCATCTGAGATAAGGCTGATTCCGCCGTAACGGCGGTCCCCGCAAGGGTTTGCAAACTTCAAGCGCCTCGTTCGTCTTTAGTGACAGGCGAGGCGTTTTTGAAACAGTAACATCTGGTTACTGAAATTACACAGCCAGAAAGCATACTTGTCGTCGCCGTCGGTCTAATGGACTAGTTATTGCATTAACTGCATCAACGTCCCTTTCATCGAAACGGCGGAAACAACATGGATTGGCATCATCAACTGCTAGACAGTGCTATCTGGCTTGGCAAGGCGTTCATCATCAGCTGGCTGGCCGTCGCTTGCCTGGCAGCCCTGCTTGGAAAATTCACGGATTGGGGACGGCAGTTTTTACGGGTGACCTGGGCCTGGTTTTCACCGGCCCGCAGCTTGTGGCCGTTGGCGATATTGTCGTTGCTGATCCTGATGACCTTGTTCTCGGTGCGGATGGAAATCCTGTTTACTTTCTGGAACAACGGCATTTACACCGCAATGCAGGATTTCAATGCCGCGACATTCTGGTCGCTGCTGGCGGTGTTTTGCGTCCTGGCCGCCATTCATGTGACGCGTGCATTAACGAATTTCTACATCAGCCAGGCGTTCCAGATTCATTGGCGCGTCTGGCTGACCGAAACCTTGATGTCGCGCTGGCTCGATAAGCAAGCCTATTACCGCAGCCAGCATCTGCCAAGCCGCACCGATAACCCCGACCAGCGGATCCAGCAGGATGTCGCAAGCTTCATCAGCACTTCCCTCGCGCTGTTCCTCGGATTGATCAGCGCCGTGGTATCACTGTTTTCCTTCACGCTGATCTTGTGGGCATTGTCGGGTACGCTGACGGTGTTTGGCGTAGCGATTCCGCGAGCAATGACTTTCCTGGTCTATGTCTACGTGCTGATCGCCACCGTCTTCGCAGTGAAATTGGGACGGCCGTTGATCAAGTTGAATTTCCTGAATGAAAAGCTGAATGCGGATTTTCGTTACGCGTTGATTCGACTACGCGAGTACGGCGAAAACATCGCCTTCTTTCGCGGCGAAGCGGTAGAGCATCGGACCTTGCTCAAGCGCTTTTCCAGCGTCATCGGAAACACCTGGGCGATCGTATTCCGCTCATTGAAATTCCAGGGGTTCAATCTTGGCGTTGACCAGCTTGCCGTCGTGTTCCCGATGGTGGTGCAAGCGCCACGCTTCTTCAGCAAACAGATCACGCTGGGCGACCTGATGCAGACCGCGCAAGCCTTCGGCCAGGTACAGGATTCCTTGTCCTTTTTCCGGACTTCATACGACGAGTTCGCCAGCTATCGCGCGGTCGTCAACCGCCTCACTGGTTTCCTCGATACAGTCGACGCCGCCGACCAACTGACCATGCCGCAGATCACACATCAAGGCGAGGATTTCGCCGTCGAATCGCTAAACGTGAACAGTCCGACCGGCGTGACACTTACCGCGAATCTCGATCTCACCCTCGCGCCCGGCGCCGCGCTGTTGGTGCGCGGCCCATCCGGCGTCGGCAAAACCACGCTACTGCGCGCCATCGCCGGCCTGTGGCCATACGCCAGCGGCAACATCATCTATCCAGCCGGCCAGCAATCCCTGTTCCTGCCGCAGAAGCCCTATCTGCCGCTAGGAACCCTACGCTCCGCCTTGTATTACCCGTTGGCCGAACCCGCCCAGGCGGACGACGATGCAGTCCGCGCAATTCTGGAACAGATACAACTCGGCCACCTGGCAACGCAACTGGACGTGGAAAATGAATGGACCAACATCCTGTCTCTAGGCGAACAGCAACGCCTGGCGATGGGC
Source organism: Collimonas sp. NPDC087041 (assembly GCF_044745265.1). Taxonomy (NCBI): domain Bacteria; kingdom Pseudomonadati; phylum Pseudomonadota; class Betaproteobacteria; order Burkholderiales; family Oxalobacteraceae; genus Collimonas; species Collimonas sp. NPDC087041. The sequence goes on along the minus strand of NZ_JBIUZX010000004.1, from coordinate 271,519 downwards.
CGTGTCCTGCTACACCGCCCGCAACTCGTCTTCCTCGACGAAGCCAGCTCCGCCATGGACGAAGGCCTGGAACACGCGATGTACAGCCTGCTGCGCAAGGAGCTGCCGCAAGTCATGCTGGTGAGTGTTGGCCATCGCAGCAGTTTGGCGGCGTTTCACAGTAGCGAGTTGAACTTGCAGGGTGCTGGGGCGTGGCGATTGGACAGCTTGTCCTGACGGCCGGTAGTTGGCGTTCCTATCGCAGAAATCCAACACTTTAGCCTTCATCGCCGCCATTTTTTAGTCGAATTCTGGTAGCGCTAACAAAAAATAACACTGCTTGATATAATGTTGCTTCGCACCATCCCTCCGGTGCGCGCCTCAGACCGCCACGCCGTTCAAGCTATTCCGGCGGTTCCATTTCCGGATGCCCATCATGTTGTCTTTGCCATTACTAGCCCTTGCTGTTGCCGCGTTCGGCATCGGCACAACCGAGTTCGTCATCATGGGTCTGCTGCCCGATGTGGCGCGCGATCTGGGGGTGACGATTCCGGCGGCGGGGATGCTGGTGACTGGTTATGCGTTGGGGGTGACCATCGGCGCGCCGATCGTTGCCATCGCGACGGCCAACATGCCGCGCCGGCTGGCGTTGCTGAGCCTGATCGGCTTGTTCATTATCGGCAACGTGATGTGTGCGTTGTCGCCGAATTACGCAGTGCTGATGGTGGCGCGGGTGGTGACGGCGTTTTGCCATGGCGCTTTCTTCGGCATCGGCTCGGTGGTGGCGGCCGGACTGGTGGCGCCGAACCGGCGCGCGCAGGCGATTGCCCTGATGTTTGCCGGTTTGACATTGGCTAACGTGCTGGGCGTGCCGTTCGGCACGGCGCTTGGGCAACAACTGGGCTGGCGCTCGACGTTCTGGGCGGTGACCGTGATCGGTGTGCTGGCGGCGATTGCGCTGGCCTTGTGGCTGCCGAAGAAAATCGAGATGCAGAAGACCAGTCTGCTCCAGGAATTTGCCGTGCTCAAGGACAAGCAGGTGGTGATGGTGCTGGCGATCAGCGCGCTGGCGTCGGCCAGTCTGTTTGCCGTGTTCACTTACATCACGCCGATCCTGGAAGATGTCACCGGTTTGACGCCGCACTCGGTGACATTGGTGCTGCTGGTATTCGGCTTGGGTCTGACGGTCGGCAGCGCGCTCGGCGGCAAGTTGGCCGACTGGCGCTTGCTGCCTTCGCTGATCGCTTTCCTGGTGGCGTTGGCGGTGATCCTGACGGTATTTACGTTGACCATGCGCGCGCCGTTGCCGGCAGTGATCACGATTTTCATCTGGGGTGTGCTGGCGTTTGCCATCGTGCCGCCGTTGCAGATGCTGGTGGTGGAGCGCGCCAGCGCCGCGCCTAACCTGGCTTCGACCTTGAACCAGGGCGCCTTCAATCTCGGCAACGCCAGTGGCGCCTGGTTCGGCGGCATGGCGATCAGCGCCGGTTTCCAACTGACCACGCTGCCTTACGTTGGCGTGCTGCTGGTGGTGCTGGCGCTGGGCCTGACATTGTGGTCGGCGTCGATCGAACGCAATAGCGGTTTGGCGATGACGCCGAGCGAGTAGCCTCGGCCCAAATTCGTCATTCCCGCGAACGCGGGAATCCAAGTTGCTGAACAGGATACTTAAAATCGATTCCCGCTTTCGCGGGAATGACGCGCGCCCAGTCGGGGACGCCGAGTCGGTTGGTTTCAGATTATCGTCTACCAGCGTTTCAAGCCAAGAATCTTTTCACCCAACTCACTCAACTGCGCCAGCGGATAGCGGGTCTTTTCCCACTCGCGTGGATCGCCAGGGAAGGCGTAGCTTTCCGGCGGCGTCCGTTGGCGCCAGCTTGCCAGCCGCCAGTCGCGTAATTCCGCTACTTCTTCCTGCGCCGGTGTAAAGGCGATGTACTGCGCCAGCCGTACCTGGTCGGCCGAGGTATTCGGACGGATGCCGTGCGCCAGCAGGCTGTTGAAGATCAGCAAATCGCCGGCCTGCATCGGAATGAAGCGTGGCTGCCATGGCAGCGATTCCAATTCCGGACGCCACGGGTTGCGATCCTTGGGCGCAGTGCGGCGCCATTCGACAAAGTGTTCGAACAATTCGGGGATGCATTGGAAGCCGCCGCCTTCGGGCGTCGTATCGGAGAGCGCCAGCACGCCCTGGACGTTAACCGGGAGCGGCTCCAGCGTGGTGTCGGCATCCCAGTGGATGAAGCCGCCGAAGCGCCGTGCGCCCTGGTTCGGGGTGTTCAGGTTGGCGCGGTCGATGGTGACCCACAGGTCTTCGCGGTCCCAGATATCGACGAAGGCGTCGACGACGCGCGGCGTCTGGCGGTTGTCCCAAAAGGTTTGATGATGATAAGCCTCGACCATACCGGAGCCGTTCAACTCTTTCATTTCATGGTCGCGCAACTGCGCCCGGTTCCAGGTTTGCGGGTCGTGCGCATCCATTTCCTGGAATTCCCACAGGAAATCGACGGTGCGTTGCACCTGCTCGGCCGGGATTGCCTGCTTGACGATCACATAGCCGCTGGTTTGCCAGTGCTGGAAATCTGCCGCTGACAACACCCTGAGCGGCAAATTTTTGCGGATATCGCGTAGCTGTTCTTGCTCGGGATAGAGCACGGACGGGTTGCCGAGGTGTTGCTTGGCGACGGCGTAGGGCTGGTTCATAGTCATCTCCGTATTCGTTTTTGATTGGGGCAGGGGATTCGTGGACTGCAGCCCCATTCTCAATCCGCAACGGAACACCGATTTCGCTGGAAATGCCGCTTATTGATACTATTCTGATCTATCAGCCTCTTCAAAGATCAGAATGCGACCGCAATACGAGCATCTCACCCTGTCTCCCGGGCACTCCTGGCAACTGCTGTGGCGCGAGTTGCCGGAGTTGCCGTTCCTCTGGCATTACCATCCCGAGTTCGAACTGACCTTGACCGTCAATGCGCGCGGGCAGCGTTATGTGGGTGACCATCTGGCCGACTTTGCCGATGGCGATTTGATCTTGCTCGGGCCGAACTTGCCGCATACCTGGTCGGCCAGCGAACGCATCGATCCGACGCGTCAGATGCTGGCGGTGGTAGTCTGGTTTTCGCGCGACTGGCTGGTGCAACTGCAAACCAGCCTGCCGGAACTGGCGGGCCTGCTGCAATTGGGCAAGCGCGCCGACCGGGGTTTGCAGTTTTCCGCCACGGCCGCCGAAGCGGTCCGACCGCTGATGCTGCGGATGGAGAATTTGTCGCCGGCGCAGCGTTTGCCGCTATTGCTGGAACTGCTGTTGCTGCTGGCCCAGGATGAGCGGGCGCAGCCGCTGGCGTCGATTGCCTCGGCGCCGATCGCGCTGGATGCGCAACGCCAGCGCATGGCGCGGGTACTCGATTACATGCATGCACACTTCCAGACGGAAATCCCGGTGCAGTTGCTGGCCGAACGCGCGGCGTTGTCGGTCGGGGCTTTTCATCGCTTCTTCAAGCGGCATACGCAATTGACGGTGACCGCCTACCTGGCGCAACTGCGGGTCGGCAGCGCTTGCCAGTTATTGATCCAGACCGACAAGTCAATCGGCGCGATTGCGCAGCAGGCGGGGTACCGCAACCTGGCGCATTTCAACCGCCAGTTCCGCGCCGCCAAGGGTGTGAGTCCGCGCGAGTTCAAGAGTAGATATCGATAAATAGTGGCTAATCCCGGGTGCCAGCACTCACTTCTTCGCAAAAGTGCAATCAGGCCGGCACCACCGAACGGGCCCATTCGAGGTCGCTGCACAGCCAGCGGGCAGCTTCGCTTTGCTGATCCTGCTTGCTCCAGATCAGGTCTATGCTTTTCAGGAAAGCCGGCTCACGGTACTCGTGCGCCAATATTTTCAGATCGGCTAGCGCGCCGTTTTCCTGCATCGCATGCAGTGGCAGGAAGGCCCAGCCCATTCCCCGTTTAAGCAAATCCAGCAGCAATTCCGGGCTTTCAATACGCCAGGTGATTTCGCTGTAGCGGCCGAAAACCGAGGCATCGCCGCCGTCGCGGCTCGACGCCAGCAATTGCCGATGTTGCGCCAGGTCGCTGTTGTGGACGATTGGCAAGCTGCTTAAAGGATGGGCAGCAGCCGCCACTGGCACGAATTGCAACTGGCCGAGCGTGCTGGCATTGAAGTCGCTCGGCATCGGATCAACCGTGACGGCAATCGCGATATCCAACAGGCCGCGCCGCATCAGGTCGGTAGCATCAATGCTGGTCGGGCGGAACAGTTCCAGTTGCAACTGCGGGAAGCGCCGTTCCAGCTCCGCACACAAACCATGGCTGCGCGCCACCGGTAACGCCTGGTCGATCCCCAACCGCAGACGATGGCCATGACCGGCGCTCAGGCTGTGCGCCTTGCGCTCCAGGTTGTTGGCGGCGGTCAGCGTCGAACGGGCAAAGCCCAGCAAGACCGCGCCGTCCGCAGTCAACGCCAGATGGTGCAAATCGCGCTCGAACAGGCGCGTGTCCATATCCACTTCCAGGTTAGCCAGCGCGGTGCTGACGGTCGATTGCGCTTTGCCCAGGCGGCGCGCCGCCGCTGACAGGCTGCCGCATTCGGCAATGGTGACAAATACCAGGAGATTTTCGAGAGTCATGGGGGAGGCTGGGGCGCCGTTATCGACAAAACTGATGACCGTTAATTATGGCATGGCGCCGTTCCTGATTAGGATGCATCCGCAGCGAATCAATATTTTTCGAACCATACCCGGGGAAGACAATGACCACAGCAGCAAAACAAAGCGTACTGGATTGGGTGAGCGATAACGCCCGGCAGTTATCCGACTGGCATCAGATCATCTGGCATTACGCCGAGCCGGCTTTCCGCGAATACAAATCCAGCGCCTGGTATGTCGCCAAGCTGCGCGAATGCGGGTTTGACGTCGAAGTCGGCAGCGGCGACATGCCGACTGCCTTTGTCGCCACCTTCAAGCACGGCGACGGTCCCACCATCGCCACTTATGCCGAATACGATGCAGTGCCGGGCAATTGCCAGGCGGCGTCGACCAGGAAAGAGCCGCGCCAGGGTTTATCCAAATATGCGCCCGGCCACACCGATCCGCATTCTGCACTCGGGATCAGCGCGCTTGGCGGTGCGCTGGCGGCGCAACAGGCGATGCTGAAATTCGGCATCCACGGCACGTTGAAGGTATTTGGTGAACCGGCCGAAAAGTTGCGCGCCTCGAAGCCGATCCACGCCGCCAAGGGCTATTACGACACGCTCGACGCCGCCGTCAGCTTTCATCCGACCTACATGCTGCCGCTGTGTAATACCACGGTGTGGGACGCCCACTGCGGCGTCGGCTACAACTATATCTATACCTTCACCTGCGAAGATCCGGAAAACTGGATCGCAGCCGACAAGTTCAGCCCGATTCCGCAAAACCACCTGGCGGCGCGGGCGCCCGGCGCCAGCGATGCATTGGTGCTGTTCTATAACCTCAACGAAAGCCTGCGCCGCTCGATGCTGCCGGCCACGGGTTTGTGGAGCTTCAACGAAGCGATCCTGAGCGCCGGCCAGGCCACCGCCGACAACCTGACGCCGCATGTCTCGCAAATCAATTTCATGCTGCGCACCGACTCCATCGAGCAGGCTGACATCATCAGCCAGGTGATGGACAACAACGCCGAAGCCGCCGCCAAGGCGACTTTTTGCCAGTGGAAGAAAACCTGGGTCAGCAAATCGCGTGGCGGCTTGCCGAACCACGTGATGGCACGCGCCACCTACGACAACATGGTGCTGGCTGGCGCGCCCAAGTGGGGTGACAAGGCGATCGGCATCGCTCGCGAGATACAGAAGAATCTCGGCCACGAGCCGATGGACAAGCCATTCCTGGCGGTGACAGAGGAGTTGATTGACCCGGAAGACTGCGAGCGCGAACTGCGCAAGCAGATGCCGGCCTGGCAGAAATACCTCACCTCCGACGATTACACCGACTACACCTGGCACTGCCCGACCGTGCGTCTGTACGTGGCGCGGCCGATGCTGGCGGCGCCGCGCGGTTTCGTCTATCCCGACTGGGTGGCCAATGCGCTGGGCGGGATCGCCGAAACCATCGATCCGATGATCCAGTCCGCTGCCAAGACCATCGGCGCGACGTTGGTCGATCTGTTCACCCAGCCGCAGCTGCTACAGGCTGCCAAGGATGAGTTCATGCAACGCACCGGCGGCGGCATCGGCGGCAGCACCTGGCAGGCGCCGCTGTTGCCGAAGGATTTCAAGGTGCCGCACCGCTATCGCTGGCCGGAATACATCACCACGGTGCGCGGCGAGGAATGGACCATTCCTTGGCGCGACGATGAGTAATCGTTAGCGGCGCGGTACGCCCGGCAGCACACACAACATTTCGTAGGCCAGGTTGGCGCCGAGCAAGGCGGTGGTGCCGATCGGATCGTACGGCGGCGACACTTCAACCAGGTCGGCGCCAACGATGTCCAGGCCCCAGGCGCCGCGGATGATTTCCAGCGCCTGCGGCACGGTCAGGCCGGCGATTTCCGGGGTGCCGGTGCCGGGCGCATAAGCCGGATCGATGCCGTCGATGTCGAAACTCAGATATACCGGGCCGCCGGCCACGCGCGCACGCACTTCTTCCATCAACGGCGTCAGTGATTTGTTCCAGCAGTCTTCGACTTGCACCACCTTGAAACCCTGGTCGCGGCACCAATCGAAATCTTCCGCGGTATAGCCGGTGCCGCGCAAACCGATCTGCACCACCCGCTGGCAGTCCAGCAAGCCCTCTTCGACCGCGCGCCGGAACGGCGTGCCGTGGGCGATTTTTTCGCCGAACATGGTGTCGTTGACGTCGGCATGGGCATCGACGTGGATCAAGCCGATCTTGCCGTACTTGCGATGCAGCGCGCGCAGGATCGGTAGCGCGATGGTGTGATCGCCACCCAGCGAAATCGGCCGGCAGCCGGAGCTGACGATGCCATCGTAGGCCGCTTCGATCAGCTTGATCGAATCGAGCAGGTTGTACGGATTGACGGCGACGTCGCCGATATCGGCTACCCGCAGCGCATCGAAGGGCGCGGCCCGGGTCGCCATGTTGTAGGGGCGCAGCAGCACCGATTCGGAGCGGATCTGGCGTGGTCCGAAGCGGGTGCCGGAGCGGTTCGAGGTGCCGAGGTCGAACGGCACGCCGACGAAGCAGGCATCCAGGTCCGCGCTGCTGGTCACGTGCGGCAGCCGCATCATGGTGGCGATGCCGCCGAAACGCGGCATGTCGTTGCCGCCAAGTGGTTGATAGAGTGGGGTGTCTGACATGATCGTCTCCGGGAAGGGAAGGGCGAAATCTGTACGCGATTTCGTATTGCGCCACTCTAGCGACAAACCACTTTATGAAAAATGCGTGTAATGTAACGCTCACATTGATATAAATAGATGTATTGTTGATTTACTCTCGCTTTCATCGACCGCTTGCCTTTCCATCATGCTCAACCAGTTATCCGATCTTGATCTGCGCCTGATCCGTGTGTTCCTGTCGGTGCACGATGCCGGCGGCATTTCGGCTGCCCAGACCGCGCTCAACGTCAGCCAGTCCACCATCAGTACCCAGCTGGCGACGCTGGAGACGCGGCTCGGTTTCCGTTTGTGCGAGCGCGGTCGTGCCGGTTTTCGGCTGACGCCGCGCGGCGAGCAGTTTGTCCAGTCGAGCCGCCAGTTGCTGGAAAACATCGACCATTTCTGCCTGGATGCACGACAGATCGGCCGCAAGCTGGTCGGCCAGTTGCACCTGGGTTTGATCGGCCACGCCGCGATGAGCGCCAATGCGCGCTTGAGTCAGGCGATTGCCCGCTTTCGCGCCAGGGACGAGGCGGTCACCTTGTCGCTGGCGGTGCTGGCGCCGGGCCAGCTGGAAGAAGAGGTGATCAATGGCCGCCTCGATGCCGGCATCGGTTACTTCTGGCACCGGCTACCGAACCTGGAATACGTTCCCCTGTATGACGAACATCAGGTGGCGTATTGCGCTGCCGGCCATCCGCTATTCGGCCAGGCGGGTAGCTTGGACAGCGCCGCGCTGGCGTCTTATGATTGGGTTTGGCGCAGCTATCCACTGCCGGAAGCCGACGGCCCGGGCGGCGTGTTGTCGCCGGCGCGGGTGACGGCGCTGGCCGACAACATGGAAGCAGTGGCGGTGCTGATCCTGTCCGGCCGGCACCTGGGTTTCCTGCCGCAGCATTTTGCCGCGCCGCTGGTGCAGCAAGGGTTGCTGGCGGCGCTGAACCCGCAATTGTTGTCCTACGATGTCACCCTGCACATGGTGATGCGGCGCCAATCCAGCCGCGGCGAGGTGTTGCAGGCTTTCGTCGATGACCTTGTCGCCGCGCAACGCGATGCAAGCTAATACCAACCATTGGCCAAGGCAGCTGTCGCCGCGATTGGTTTGGGTGAGATAATAAGGAATTGTCACATGTGTTTTGACTAATTGCGGGACTCCCCAGGCGCCGCCGATGCGCGCCGAAGGCCGACGTCCTCAACTGATAATCGCCCTATGCCACAATTTGCTCCGCTCCAGAACGACACCTTCCTGCGCGCCTTGCTGCGCCAGCCGACCGAATACACGCCGTTGTGGCTGATGCGCCAGGCCGGCCGCTATCTGCCGGAATATCGCAAGACGCGCAGCCGCGCCGGCTCGTTCATGGGGTTGGCAACCAATCCGGATTACGCCACCGAAGTCACGCTGCAACCGCTCGATCGCTTCCCGCTGGATGCCGCGATCCTGTTTTCCGACATCCTGACCGTGCCTGACGCAATGGGCCTGGGTTTGTATTTCGCCGATGGCGAAGGTCCCAAGTTCGAGCGCCCGCTGCGCCATGAAAAAGACGTGATGGCGCTGCAGGCGCCCGATCTGGGCAAGCTCGACTACGTATTCAAGGCCGTCACGCAAATCCGCACCGAACTCAACGGCCGCGTGCCGCTGATCGGTTTCGCCGGCAGTCCGTGGACGCTGGCCTGCTACATGGTGGAAGGCGCCGGTTCGCGCGAATTCCATACCGTCAAGACCATGCTGTACAACCGTCCCGACCTGATGCATCACGTGCTCAGCACTAACGCAGCGGCGGTAGCGGCTTACCTGAACGCACAGATCGATGCCGGCGCCCAGGCCGTAATGATTTTCGATTCGTGGGGCGGCGCGCTGGCAGATGGCGCCTACCAGGAATTCTCGCTGAATTACATGCGCCAGGTAATGGGCCAGCTCAAGCGCGAGAAAGACGGCGTGCCGATCCCGGCTATCGTCTTCACCAAGGGCGGCGGCCTGTGGCTGGAGCAGATCGCCGACATCGGCGCCGATGCCGTCGGCCTGGATTGGACCGTCAACCTGGCTGACGCGCGCGCCCGCGTCGGCCATCGCGTAGCGCTGCAAGGCAATCTCGATCCGGCGGTGTTGTTCGCCAATCCTGAGCAGATCCGCAGTGAAGTCGAACGCCTGCTGAACTCCTATGGCGCGCCAAAGGCCGATAGCGGCCACGTATTCAACCTTGGACATGGCATTTCGCAGTTCACGCCACCGGAATCGGTCGCCGTGATGGTCGACGCAGTGCATGAAATCAGCCGCAAGATGCGCGGATAAGGGGAAGTGGCCCGGCCGGTGAGCGATTTGGGTGCGCAATTGTGCCCTTTTCGGACAGTCTCGGACCTCGATGCCAGCAATCCGGCTGTCGCGAACCATCCCGCATAGCACATTTTTCGTTTGATTTGGCTATCGACCGGCTCTAGTTATGCACAAATTAAATCTGCTGCAGTACGGTAATTATTTATATCTATATTTATTATTTGTCGCCGCGATCTGTTTTATAAGTAATTGATTTAAAAGGGTTAATTTTCTGCTTTTAGTTTAGGCAATTTATTGAAACCCGCATCAGATATGCGTCTGCAGCCTGTCAAGAGCAACTTACCCACAAAGTTATCCACAGACATTGTGGATAATTTGAAAAGCGCTTATGAAACCGTGAGTTAGGACATCTCCTGATGTTTTACATTAAGTGAAATCTGCATTTTTATTGCCTTTGGGAAATCGTCGATGATGGCTGGCGATTGACATCACGATAATTTTGCTGGCAGCAGTAAAAAACGGATTTGGGAGCGCGGCAATTCCGCGAGGCAATTCGCTGAGATGATTGTTACCTTAAGTCGCACTTTTTTGGGACGCTGCGAATTTAGTTATGCACATTTTTTAGTTTCTGCAAGGCCATTTTTTTCAAAATAATGATTTTTTTTCAGATGCAGGTAGATATGGTAAGTATCTGATTTTAAAGTGTATTTATTTTGCCGTTAGTTTGAGCAAGCGACGAAATCGGCCGCAAATACATGCTGTTACTTTGTTTCGGCAACCTTGTCCACAAAGTTATCCACAGATATTGTGGACAGCTGTAAAAGCACTTATGAAACCGATAGTTAGCCCATTTCCTCGGGAACCACATTAAGTTCGTGAAACAAAGCATCCTCCAAATCGTCCTCGACACGCCCCTGGACAGCAGCTTCGACTATCGCTGGCAGGCCCGCGACGATAGCGAACCCACGCCCCAAATTGGACAGCTGGTGCAGTTGTCGTTCGGCCGCCGCGAAGTGGTCGGGCTGATCGTCGGCACCAGTGCCGAGAGCGATGTCCCGCCTGCAAAATTGAAAGATGTGCAAGCCGTGCGCCACCAGTTGCCGCCGTTGTCGGCGCAATGGCTGGCCTTGTGCCGCTTTGCCGCCGATTACTATCAGCGGCCGCTGGGTGAGGTGGCGTTGCCCGGCTTGCCGAAAAACCTGCGGGCGCTGACGACGGTGGCCCTGGATCGCGGCTTGAAGAAGCTGCAGCAAACCGGCGGCGTGCACGATGCCACGCCGATCGACGTCGCCCAACTGAATCCGGCGCAGCAGCATGCCGCCGATGCCATCGCCGGCGCCAGTGGCTTTGCGCCGACGCTGCTGTATGGCATCACCGGCAGCGGCAAGACTGAAGTCTATTTGCAGGCTGCGGCGCAAATCCTGGCGCACAGCGGGACGGACGAAGACAACCTGTCGCAGATCCTGATCCTGGTCCCGGAAATCAACCTGACGCCGCAGCTGGAGGGCAACATCCGCGCGCGCTTCCCGGGTGTCATGGTGGCAACGCTGCACAGCGGCCTGGCCGAAGGAGAGCGCATGCGCCACTGGCTGGCGGCGCATCTGGGGCAGGCGCGGATCATCCTCGGTACCCGGCTGGCGGTGCTGGCTTCGTTGCCGCATCTGAAGCTGATCGTCATCGACGAAGAGCACGATCCATCCTACAAACAGCAGGAAGGCCTGCGCTATTCCGCGCGCGACCTGGCGGTGTGGCGCGCCCATCAATTGCGGATTCCGATTGTGCTGGGCTCGGCCACGCCGTCGCTGGAAACCTGGCATCACGCGCAGTCAGGGCGTTACAAGAAGCTGGAGCTACGCGAACGGGCCGTCAAGGATGCCGTGTTGCCGGCAGTGCGGCGGATCGACATGGAGCGCGACAAACCCAGCGAAGGCCTGACCTCGACCTTGATCAGCGCGCTCAAGCAAAGGCTGGAGCGCGGCGAGCAATCGCTGCTGTTCCTGAACCGCCGTGGCTATGCCCCGGTGATCGCCTGCGATGCCTGCGGCTGGGTCAGCAACTGTACGCGCTGCACCTCGTTCATGGTGCTGCACAAGCCCGAGCATCGGCTACGCTGCCATCATTGCAGCCTGGAGCTGCGCATTCCGAAATCCTGCCCGACCTGCGGCAACGTCGACCTGCAGCCGCTGGGGCGCGGGACGCAGCGCCTGGAAGAAGGTTTGCGGGCGATGTTCCCGGAAGCGCGCGTGTTGCGCATCGATGCCGATTCGACGCGCCGCAAAGGCAGCGCCCAAGAAGCATTTGATAGCGTGCACCGGGGCGAGGTGGATATCCTGATCGGCACCCAGATGGTCGCCAAGGGACACGACTTCAAGAACCTGACCCTGGTCGGCATCCTCAATCCCGACACTGCCCTGTTCTCTCACGATTACCGCGCCAGCGAGCGCCTGTTTGCGCAATTGATGCAGGTGGCGGGCCGCGCCGGCCGAGCGGCGCAAAAGGAAGGCGGCAGCCCGAGCGAAGTCCTGATCCAGACCCGCTATCCGCAGCATCCGCTGTACGCGGCGGTGATCGCCCACGATTACGATCACTTCGCCAGCTCGTTGCTGGAAGAGCGCGAGCAGGCTTGCCTGCCGCCCTATATTTACCAGGCGCTGCTGCGCGCTGAAGCGAAAGAACTGGAAACTGCGATCGAATTCCTGCAGCACGCAGCAAATTGCATCGAACATGAAGGCATCACGATCCACGATCCGATCCCGATGACCATGACCCGGGTCGCCAATGTCGATCGCGCGCAATTGCTGATTGAATGTCCTTCGCGTCCGGGTTTGCAGGCATTTCTAACCGATTGGATGGCCGTGTTGCGACAGGTCAAGACGCGCGCCAAGTGGTCGCTGGAAGTGGACCCTGTCGATATCTGAGGATTGTTTGTGGCGCATCACGGCTGCGCAGTGAGATCGTGCCGAGGCTCAGCGGCGCGGTTTTAATTACTTCTTGGTTCCGGCACCGAACGGGAAAATATCCGCACTACCGAATCCATATGCGCGCGCATCGCCCGTCGCGCCGCCACCGCATCGCGCGCCTGCAGCGCATCCAGGATCAGCTGGTGCTCGTGCTCCGAACGATTCGGCATGTCCTTCGACGTATATAGCGTTTGCAGGCGCTGGAACATCATGCCGTATTTGCGTCCCAGCAGATGGCTGACCAGCAGCAGGTAGGCCGGGTTGCCGCTGGCTTCTGCAATGCGGATATGGAACAGGCGGTCGCCGGGATGGGTGTGGGAACCGTTGCGGTTGTCTTCGACATTGCGGGCAAACGCCTCGGCGATGCTGCGCAGTTGCTCATCGCTGGCGTTGACCGCCGCCAATGCCGCCGTCTCCGGCTCCACCAGCCGCCTTGCCTGCAGCAGCTTGAACGGCGGGATTTCATCATCCAGCTCGCGGCTGATTTCCAGATCAAGCTCCGGATCGATTTCCCAGCCGCTGCGGCTGGCCGCTTGCTGTAACGCCGAGGCGCTGGCTTCGCCACTAGCCGTGGTTTCCTCGCGCGGCAGGACCACCACGCCGTTGCCAACCCGCACACTGACGATACCGATCACTTCCAGCGCAATCAGTGCTTCCCTTACCGAAGTGCGGCTAACGCCAAACTGCTTGGCCAGTTCGCGCTCGGGCGGCAGGTTGCCGCCAGGGCCGTACTCGCCGCGATCTATCATGTCGCGCAGTTGGTCGGCAATTTGCTGATAGAGGCGGCGGTTCTGTATGACTTGTATGGGCATGGCGACAGTAAATGATATTTCTCATATTGTGCCACGCCGCCACGCGCGCGAGCGCAACCGCATCATCCTGCCGACGATTTTCCCGTAAATCCGATTCGCGCGGTCGGTTTTCCGACGCAATCAGCTCAAGGTGCCGGAAAACGGCGCTTGTCCCTGGCTTGTCACCGGCTTTTCACCATCTAATGCCTGACATCGACCGCATCGCTTGCATCCGTCGAAAGAAACCAGCCGACGTGTTCCGGCGGCTGGACGTTATCGCCGCTGACGGTGGCGTAGTAGCGGCCCAGTTCGATGTCGTTGCGCAAACCCAGTTTTTTCATCGCCGCGGTTTTTTGCAGGCTGACGGTCTTCACGCTTTTGCTCAGGCGTTCGGAGATTTCGCGCAGGGTGTTACCTGCAGCGTACAAGCGCAATACTTCCGTCTCGCGTGGGCTGGGAATGCGGCTTTTGGCTTGTGGGTCGATTCCCTGCGCCAACAAGGCCCGGAACGATGGCCCGATGTAGGGCGTGTTGTTGCCGAGATGGCGGATTGCCTTGCTGATTTCGGGAATTTCATCGCTCTTGTGCAGCAAGGCATTGGCGCCGCTCTGGATGAGCTGATGCAAGACGACCGGCATGGCATTCATGGTGAGCACCATCAGCCATTTTTGCGGGTAATGGCGCTGTATGTAGGACAGCAGATGGAGGCCATCGCTGATGCGGTTCATGGGCATCGAGAATTCGGTGATGACAAGGTCGCAGGGGGTTGAATCGAGGCACTTGATGAGCGCGTCCGAACTGGTCACGCTGGCCACCACGCCGCAATCCGGCACGTTGTCAAAATAAGCTCGCACTCCGGCGACAAACACGGGGTGGTCATCCGCTAGAACAATTTTCATGTTGATGTCTCCTTCAACAACGTCATGCTGGAAAGTGCCGGCACCTGCAAATCAGTGAAACAGGAATGCCGGCTGCGTGTAACTGGGATTCATTTTAGATATTTTGCCAATATGTTATCATTTCGATCACATTTTTAAGGGATAAACTTATATTATTAACAATTGTGATCGAACATAATTTGACAAACCAAGGGGGGAGCGGCCTCCATGGAAGTAAGTTGTTCCTTCATTAACCGGAGATAATTCCATGATCAAGATCATCCTGGCAGACGATCAACCCGCAGTGATTTCGGGGGCGCAGAAGTACCTCAATGACTTGCCCGGTTGTTCGGTGGTGGCATGCGTTTCGTCGATTGACGAGCTGGCAACGCGCTTGCGAGACACGCCGTGCGACATACTGATCACGGAGTTTTCGATGCCGATCAACCGCATCGGCGACGGCTGCGCCTTGCTCAACCGGCTCAATCACGATTACCCGGAAATTGATCTGATCGTCCTGACAATGCTCGACATACCCGCGGTGCTATACCAGATCAGCACTGTCGGCGTGAGGGGACTGATTCATAAGAGCGATGAGATTAGCGAGTTAGGCAGGGCCATTCAGGAAGGCACGCGCAGTGCGCCGTATATCGGAAAATCGGTGCAACGGCTGCTGCGCAAAGGCCCGCACGGCAAGCTGCCGACCGTGCGTGAAGCCGAAGTGCTGAAAATGTATGTGGTGGGCAACAGTTTGCGGGAAATTGCGCGCAGGCTTAACAAGAGCGTCAAGACTGTTGGCCTGCAAAAGAGCTCCGCCATGAAAAAACTGGGCTTGCGTAATGACATTGAATTAGGCCGCTACTGCTGCACCATGGGGCGTATCAGCCATACGGCGTGATATTTTGGGCGCTTGCCGGCGGTTAAAGCGGCCGCCGGCCGTCGAAGCCGTTATACTTGTGAAGATCACCGGCAGGTCCGGTCATCAGAAAGCAAGCGCAATGAACGGTACCAAGCAAGAGCCCAACTCCTCCAACCAGCAGTCGTCCAAGCACGAAATTCGTCCCGGCCAATCGATCGAGCTGCTCAAGGAGCTGCACATCCTGACGCGCGACGGGAAATTGAACCAGGACAGCCGTCGCAAGCTTAAGCAGGTATATCATCTATATCAATTCATTGAGCCTTTGCTGCAGGAAATCCAGCGCGATAATGCGGGCGTGCAACTTGTTGACCATGGCGCCGGCAAGTCGTACCTGGGATTCATCCTGTATGACCTGTTTTTCAAGACGCTCAACGACAAATCGCACATTTTCGGTATTGAAACGCGGGAAGAGCTGGTCAAGAAATCGCAGGAACTGGCGCAACGGCTGGAGTTTCCAGGAATGTCGTTCCTCAATCTGTCGGTAGCGGAGTCGATTGAGTCTTCTCAACTGCCGGACAGGATCGATGTTGTCACCGCATTGCATGCATGTAATACCGCGACTGACGATGCAATTGAATTTGGATTGAAGAAGCAGGCGCGCTTCATGGTGCTGGTGCCGTGCTGCCAGGCCGAAGTGGCTTCGGTATTGAAAAAGAACAAGGGCAAATCGCTGGGCAAGGAAGCATTGACTGAAATCTGGCGCCATCCGCTGCATACGCGTGAGTTCGGCAGCCAGGTCACCAATGTACTGCGTTGCCTGCAACTGGAGGCACACGGCTATCAGGTCAGCGTCACGGAACTGGTCGGCTGGGAGCATTCGATGAAGAATGAATTGATTATTGCCAGTTATCGGGATTTGCCTCGCAAACGGCCGACCGAGCGTCTCAATGAAGTACTGCACACCCTGGGTCTGGAGGAAATGCAGCAACGGTTTTTCACCGCGCCCTGACTGATTACATTGGATCCGAACTAAATCGACTCACGCAATATTCGCTTTGCCCTCCACCGGAAACATGGCGCGCAAGCGGACCGTCCATCATCGCACCACTTTACAGAGGAGAGTGACATGAGTAAGACGAGTGGCTCACATGCCGTTAAGGAGTTCACCAAGGCCCCATTGACAGAGGAGGGCCTGACGGAGACGGTGCAACGCATCACTGCTGGCGCTGACGAGTTCAGTGTCCTGAATCACAGCGCGCGCCTGGCGCTCGTCGCCAAGGTTACCGAGCAGTGGCAGCAGGATTTCGTCGACAATTTCCATATCCCCGCGGACCTCGCCAAGGCGGGCGAAGAATACGGCGCGATCGAGCAGGGTGATAAATATCCCAGCTTGTCCGATGCGGTGCGCGAAGCACTGTTGAAGCGTTTCGACGATCGCTACGGCGATGGCGGCCCGAGACTGTGGCCGGCACTTAATGGTGCTGCGGCCAGCAACAAGTAATGTCAATTCGCTGCGCGTAACCGTTCGCGCAGCATCCCCAATCAGTAGCCATGCAGGCGTCCCGGTATTCGGCGACGCGCGTTGCGTTGTCGGCTGTCCGTTGCCCTCGAATTTCAATTAATCCGCAGGAGTCGAAAACAGCGCTTCTGCTTCGGCAAAACCATAGAAACTGCGCTGCATGGCCTGCCAAGTGCCGCTGTTGCGTGCTTCGGCGGCGATTTCGCGGACTGTGCCCATTGCCGCCAACATAGGACATACGCCCAAGCTGACACGGCTGGCTCCCGCGCCGAACAGTTCCGCAGCGGCAGGCGCGCCCGGCATGGCCATCAGGTTGAGCGGGCCATGCAGGAGCGTGCGCAGTCGCTTGATGAGCGCGATGTCGGTCAATGCGGGAACAAACACCATGTCGGCGCCGGCCGCCAGGTAAGCGTTGGCGCGCGCCACGGTCATCGCAAATCGGCTTTCGGCATCATCGCCCAGGCCCAGCAGGTAAGTATCAATGCGGGCATTGATCCATAGCGGCAAGTCGGCTTGTCGCGCTGCTTCGCGGGCGGCGCCGATGCGGGCGGATTGTTCTGTGATGTCGAACAGGGACGAAGGCGTGGCGCCGTGGCTGTTATCTTCGAGGTTGATACCGACCGCGCCAGCTTCAATCACGCGCCGGATAGTATCCGCCACTGCCGGCGCGGATGCGCCGTAGCCGGCTTCGATATCGGCAGTCACCGGAACATTCACTGCACCGGCAATTGCCGCAATATGCCGCAGCATGTCGTCGCGGCCGATCAGCTCGGCATCGCGATAGCCGTGCGAATAGGCTATCCCGCCGCTGGTGGTGCCGATAGCCGCGAAACCCGCTTCCTCAAAAATGCGGGCGCTGGCGATATCCCAGGCGTTGGCGAGCAGGAAATTGCCTTGCAGGTTGATGTTGCGAAACTGCCGGGCGAGGTCGAAACGGGTTTGCATGTGTTTCTCCGTAATGAGCAATATCAATGACGCAGATTATTGCCGTCATCAATGCGCTGAGCCGGCGCTTTTCGGACGTCGCCATCAAGACATCCGGGGCGTCATGACCATGTCCGAAAACCGCTAGACAGTGCAAAATAATGGCGCGATCATGCCGCATGGAACTCGATCACGATACTTGCTACCGGGCGCTGGCCAGCCGCGATGTGCGCTTTGACGGCCGTTTTTTCGTGGCAGTCAAAACCACCGGCATTTATTGCCGCCCGATCTGTCCGGCGCGCACCGCAAAATCGGAAAACGTGATGTTCCTTCCGACTGCCGCCGCCGCGCAGGAAGCAGGTTTCCGCCCTTGCTTGCGCTGCCGCCCGGAAGCCGCGCCAGACTCCGGCGCATGGCGTGGCGTCTCGAACACCGGCGTATCGAATACCGTGTCGCGCGCGTTGGCGCTAATCGAGATGGGCGCGCTGGATGACAGCGGAATGGAGGCCCTGGCCGAACGTCTTGGCGTCGGTGAACGACAGCTGCGACGCCTGTTTGCGCAGCATGTGGGCGCCGCGCCGGTGACCGTGGCGCAGACGCGCCGCGTACTGTTGGCCAAGCAACTGATTCATGAGACGCGGATGCCATTCACCGAGATTGCGTTTGCAGCCGGTTTCGGCAGCGTGCGCCGCTTCAATGAAGTGTTCCAGGGACTATATCAACGCCCGCCAAGTGCTTTGCGACACGCAACGAAACCGGAGCAATCGGCAGGCCCGCAAGGCGAGGTAACGCTCTTGCTGCGCTATCGTCCGCCTTACGACTGGCCAGCCATGCTGGGCTTTTTGCAAGCGCGCGCGATTGCCGGCCTGGAGCGTATCGTCGACGACTGCTATTACCGCAGCATCAGCCTCGACGGTGCACATGGCACAGTGGCAGTGCGGCCGGGCGCCGGCAATGCCCTTGAGGTGACGATCCGCTTTCCGCGGCTGGCGTCGCTCTCGGCAATCATCGCCCGTTTGCGCAGGGTGTTCGACCTGGCGGCCGATCCCGAGGTCATCAACGGGCAGTTGGCGGAAGATCCTCTGATGTCCAGGCTGACAGCTGTCCGTCCCGGCTTGCGGGTGCCAGGCGCCTGGGATGGTTTCGAGCTGGCGATGCGTGCGGTCCTCGGTCAGCAGATAACCGTGACTGCCGCAGTCAAACTGGCGGGGAAACTGGTGCAGCAATATGGCGAGCCGTTGGCGCAACTCGCCGCCGACCGGCCCGGCCTGACCCATGTCTTTCCGCAGCCGGAACGCGTGGCCGCCGCCGATCTGGCAACGCTGGGCATGCCAAGAACCCGTGCCGCAACCTTGTCCGTCGTAGCGGCGGCGTTGGTCGCAGATCCGCAGTTGTTCGACACCCGCGCCAGTCTGGAGGAGGCAGTCCTCAGGTTGCGCGAACTACCGGGCATAGGAGATTGGACTGCGCAGTACATCGCAATCCGCCAATTGCGCGAAACCGATGCGTTTCCAGCCGGGGACGTCGGCCTGATGCAGGCAATCGCGCAGCATGAAGGTGTCAGACCCAATGCCAAGCAGTTGACCGAGCGTGCCGAAGCCTGGCGGCCTTGGCGCGCGTATGCGGCACAGCATCTTTGGGCATCGATTGTGTGATGCCGAGGGATTAATTATTCTAAGAAATTACGGTAATTTGATGCTGATCAGGCATTGCTATGCGCGCATCGAAAATACAATTTTCCGGATTTATTGCAACTAGCAGGGGGGTCGAAAAAACGATGACAAGCAAGCAAAGAGCCTTGATTGTATTGGTGCGGCTGGCTGGAATCGAACCAGCGACCCTTGGCTTCGGAGGCCAATACTCTATCCACTGAGCTACAGCCGCGTATGAGGAACTGAGAAGAGGCATGAAGGATACCGTTTTTCTGCGCGCGCGTCCATGCAAAGCAAAGGATTCCCGTTCCAAAAGGTAATTATTGCGACTATAATCAAGGGTTTGGCGAGGGATCGTGCGCTGTTCTGGCGGTTTGAACGGTTTTTTGTGCGGATGGTCCGGCTTTTCGGTTTTGAAAATTGCACTGGGGAAATCATGAGCGACGCACATAACGAAGAACATCAATCCGCAATCAAGACGCCAAAGCAACTGATCGCTGCCATAGCGGCAGGCTTTCTGGTCCCCATCATCTGTATCGTCTTGCTGGTGCAGTACGTCACCAACGGCAAGAAGGTCGGCGCCGGCTCCGAGGGGCAGACGGCGGAAGCGATCGATACCCGTATCAAACCGGTGGCCGATATCGGCTTCACCTTCAAGGATGTCAACGCACCGAAGCAATTGCTGTCGGGCGAAGAGGTTTTCAAGTCGACTTGCTCTGCCTGCCATGCCGCGGGTGTTGCTGGTGCGCCTAAGGTTGGCGATGCCGCTGCCTGGGGGCCACGTCTGGCTGACGGCTATGACAAGGTAGTCGGTTATGCACTGCACGGCTTGCGGGCAATGCCTGCCAAGGGCGGCAATCCTGACCTGGACGATATCGAAGTCGCGCGCGCGGTGGTCTACATGGCCAATCAATCCGGCGGCAAATTCAAGGAACCTGAAGTGCCGGCTCCGGCTGCACCGGCGGCTGCCGCTGATGCTTCAGCAAGCGCCGCTGCGTCTGCTGCCGCCAGCGCGGCTTCGGAGCCTGCTGCAAAATAATGCAGTGCAACCGGTCGTAAAAAAAGCCAGTCAAGAAATTGACTGGCTTTTTTTTGCCCAAGACTTCGGGTTGCGAGACAGAGATCAATAGGCCTGAGACTGGCCTTGCTGAGGCGCTGGTTCGCGGACGAACAATTCAACGCGGCGGTTGATCGCACGGTTGGCCGCCGTATCATTGGCGACCAGGGGCTGGGTCGAGCCGAGGCCATCCATGGTGATGCGGTTCGGCGCAACGCCGCGGCTGGTCAGGTAGCTGGCGACATTCTGTGCGCGCTGGCGCGACAGTGGGCCGTTGATCGCATCCGTACCGGTGCTATCCGTATGGCCGTAGACTTCCACCAGGGAGGTCGGGCTCTGTACCAGCGTAGTTGCCAGCTGGTCCAGGATCGGGCGCAGGGCCGGATTGAGGTCGGCGCGTCCGGTAGCAAAGCCGGTATCGGCCGGGACGTTAACCTTCAGCCGGTTGTCGGCAGTCTGGGTGACCTGGACGTTGGTACCAGCCGTGGCCCGTTCCATTGCCATTTTCTGTTCTTGCTGGCGTTGACCCCAGATATTGCCGCCAACCGCGCCGATTGCTGCGCCTATGCCTGCGCCGATAGCAGTGCGCTTGGCGCCGCCCGGACCTGCAATGCCGCCGACCAGGCCGCCCAGTACAGCACCTGCGCCGGCTCCCATCGCCGTACTCTGTTGCGTTTCCGACATGTTGGCGCAACCTGCGGTTGCCATGGTGACGGCCAACATCAGGGCGCCAATCTTGAATTTGTTCATGTTCTTTCCTTTCAAATCTTGGTATGAGACAGCATCAGAAAAAATACCTTATCCCTCGCTGGGGATTACATCTGTTCACTATCTTTTGTTGCCTTGCTACTTCTACTGCTGAGATAAACGGCGGCGCCGATCGCCGCAAGGGCAGCGCTGCCGACAAGTAAAGGTTTGCGCGTGCCGCGCTTGGCAATCCAGGATGCGCCTGAGAGCAGCAGCGGCAGCATTGCCGGCAGGTTGACGGCATTGAGATTGCCTGGCTTGCCGAAGACCGAAGACGCTACGCCGGTGACGCGTCCAAACAGGTTGGCCAGCAGCGAACGGCTGTGCAGGCTGTTGCGGACGACGTCGCGCGAGTTCACCATGGCGGCGCGGAATTCGGCCCCTTCCTGCAGCAGTTTCTGCTTGCGTTCGGCGGTCGAAAGGCGGCTTTCCGCTTGCGGGTGTCGATTCATCTGAGGTTCTCCGCTCAAAGTATGGCGTCGCGATCTTTGCGCAGTTCGGCCATGGTGACCGGCAGGCCGAGGCGACCCTGGCGCAGCACGCTGCGCACATATACGCCGCAGCCGATTGCCACGATGGTGAACAGCGCCGCCAGGATCAGCAGGATTTTCCATCCCAGCGCATCCCAGGCCAACACCACTATCAGGGCGCACCAGAATGCCAGTGCAAACCAGAGCGCGACAATGCTGAGCGCACTGGCTAACATCAGCCTGAGCAGGTGAGTGCCGATTTCGGAGAATTCCAGCGCGGCCAGTTCAATGCGGCTGATCACCAGCGCAAACATGTTCTTGGCGGTGCCAACCAGGCCGGACACCAGACCCGGACTGCCTTGCTTGGGTTGTTGTGAATTCATGCGCGCCTGAAGGTTATGTTGCGATTATTTACGGGAGATGACCAGGCCGACCAGCAAGCCGATGCCGGCCGAAATGGCAATTGCGCGCCATGGGTTTTCCTGCACGTATTCATCGGTGGTTGCTGCAATTTCCTTGCTGGTTTCGATTGCTGCAGCTTGCACGTCCTGTGCCTTGGACACTGCTGCGTCCAGTAGTTCCAAACCTTTTTCACGCAGGTCTTCGGCTTTCTCGCCAGTTGTCGCAGCCGCTTCGAGGAATAACTCCTGGGCGTCCTTCACCAGGCTACGGACGTCGCTGCGGGTGGTTTTCAGAGTGGATCGATACATCGTGGGACTCCTTGATTCGTCATGTTCAAATAGCGTAGGTCGTTTCCGTGGTTTGCACGAAAGCGGTTGCCGATGTCGGCGAGGTCATGTCGGCGATGATACAGGCTCTCATGTTTGTCTGCCAATAAAAGGCCAGTGGTCGGCGACAGGTTGCCCGATCACGCAGAGGGAGGGGAGGCGGCGCTTTGTCCCCGTCTGTGGGAGCGAGCAATAATATTGCAATAATGTACTACTTCTTGTCACGTAGTTCGGCAATCTTTTCAATGTTACCTATCTGCAGAACGATTGGCCGCAGCGCAATCGTGGGTTGCGCCGGGCGCCAGGCGAACAGCCATTCGTGCTGGGAAGCCTCGGGTTTGCCCTTGGTGAATGCCGTTCCCAGCGGACTTTTCTGGCCATAGCTCACGGCAGCGTCGATGCCGGCCCAGTTCGGCAGGATCCGCTGCGCGGCGCGATGGATCAGTTCGCCGAATTGCTCGGTGTCGTGAATCACCAGGCAGCAATCCGCTGGCGCAAATGCGGAAAACAGGGCCGCATCGTCGCTGCTGCTCATGCTCAGGGTCAGCAACTGCGGCATCGGCCGCACGCCGGTGCTGCGCGAATGATGCAGATTGCTGATCTGCAGGCTTTCTGCCGGCGGACGCAAACGGAATTCTCCGAGTGTAAGGGAGCGCTCCAGCCATTGCCGTTCCGAATATCGGTAAAGCTTGGAAGGGCGTTGATAATCTGCGCTTAACATGGTGACCTGTCTGGATGTAGTGCGTATCGGCGTCGGTATCCGGCCGCTGGCCGGCAAATCGCGCTGATACCTGGCTGATGGAATAGGGGAAGCGGCGACAACGATTCCGCCCGCTGGGGCGAGTTGTCGCCTGCCTCCTGTTAAAGGTGGAATTCGCCGTTGGCTTCCGGCTGGTAGGTGACTTCCAGTATCCGCAGTTGCAAAGGACGGCCGCCCGGCCCTTGCCAGGAAATCGACTGACCTACCGACAGGCCCAGCAAGGCGCTGCCGACCGGCGCCAGGATCGACACGGCATCCGGCGGGTTTGACGGGCTCGGGTAAGCCAGCGTCAGGCCGTATTCGGTGTGGGTCGTGTCGTCGACGAAGCGTACCGCGGAATTCATCGTAATCACGCCTGGCGGAATTTGTTCCGGATCGACCACCGTAGCGCGGCGCAATTCCTCTTGCAAGGCGTCAAGGCCCGGCAGGTTGCGATAGGCGGCCGATTCCAGCAATTGTTCAATCCGTTCTAGGTCAAAGCTGGAGATGGTGATTGGCGGCTTGATATCCATTGTTTTGTGATCTCATCAGAAAAAAGGTGGGAGTAATGCAAGTGGCAAGTGCGAACGCTGCGTGACGGGTTGTCACACGGTGGCATTCCTGGCGTTGCGGCTGGTAGACCGATGGTAGGCGAGAAGCGCGGCGGAAGCAAGTCAGGCAGGTCGTGACGCCCGGCAACAGCAGCGCTGTCCTATTCGTCCATCTGCTGTTCGGCGATCGAACGTAACTGGAAACGGCCGTCGTCATTGAACAGCCAGCTTTCGGCGATTTCGACTTCGCCGCGCCGCAGGAATTTGCTTTCGGGTTTGGGGAAGGGCGCTGCGCGACGCAAGGCGGTCAGTGCGCTGGTTTCCGCCCGGCGGTCCTTGTTGGTGCGGATGATTTCGGTGCGCAGCAATTGGCCGTCGGCGTCGACATAATATTTGACCACGATCACCGCCCGCAGCAGCGCTTGCGGCCGTCCGACATAAACCGCGGTCGAGTTGACCGCTACGATGCGCTGCGCCAGCGCACGTTTGTAATCGTCCAGCGTGGAGGCGGTCGAGGTGGCGTCCGGCGTGGTGGTGGCGATCGGCGGCCGGGTTCCGGGCAGCAGGCCGGAGCAGCCACTCATCAGCACCGCTGTCGCGCAATACAGTCCCATCCTGGTCTTGGCATTCATTGCAGTCTCCGAACGTGGCGTGGCATTACCGGTATCGTGGCGGCCTCTACCCAGTGTGACAAGCGCCGTTGCAAAAATCAATTATCGGTAATCATAAGAATTTCGATTTCCGAATGGAAATATGCAATTAATCCTCTTTTAATCGTCTTTTACCGGCGGTTTTGTATATAATTCTGCCGGGTTGATGAGCGCTTGTTGCAAGAGCGGATCAACAGGCCGGCGCATCGAAATACACTGCTTCGAAAAACTTTTCGAAACAAAATTTGACGAAGCGCTAGCTTATTTAAAAAAACCGTTGTACAATCTGCCCCCTTCAGGCGTAGTGACATACGCTAAGAAAGTTTGGCTGACTAAGTGTGCATTTTGGGTGCTTAGCTCAGTTGGTAGAGCGGCGCCCTTACAAGGCGTAGGTCGGGAGTTCGAGCCTCTCAGCACCCACCAAGTAGCCAAACGATCGTAAATGAAGTGCAGTTTAGGAGTGGTAGTTCAGTTGGTTAGAATACCGGCCTGTCACGCCGGGGGTCGCGGGTTCGAGTCCCGTCCACTCCGCCAAGAATACAAATGCCCGCGCAAGCGGGCGTTTTTATTTATACGTCCAGTTTCATATTCCCGTGTGCGGGAATATCGCTCTGCGGAGTGGAGGAAGCCGCCTGCGCGGCTTCCGGCGGGACTCGAAGGGCTGCGCTTGCAAGCGCAGCAGCGGCCTGCAGCATGTAGGCGAGTCCCGTCCACTCCGCCAAGAATACAAAACGCCCGCGCAAGCGGGCGTTTTTATTTGTAAGTCCAATTCATCTCAAAAGCGATCGCCGATAGTGCGCGTGATCGAACTTCCTTCCGATTTTTGCAACAGCAGCTTGCCATTGCGGATCACCAGCGTTTCGGTGCTCTTGTCCCTGGTTTCGGCGATCCGGCCGATCGGGCCGATTGCCATGCTGATCTGGGTCGACACCTTCACCTCGGCGCTCTTGTGGTCGGGGGCAATCTCGATATGGTCGATCGAGACCTGGTAATTGGTCGACATCTGGCCGCCGGTCTGCCGTCCGGCCTGGGCCAGCGAGGTGAACATCTTGTCGAATTTATCGCAAGACTCTTCCTTGTCGGCGTTCTCCTGGATGCGTCCCTGGCTGGTGGAGTTGACCCCGGTACGGGTAAAATCCTTGGTCATCATCGCGCACAGCGCCTTGCTGCGACCGTTCAGGACGTGTTCGGTGGCGGTATCGTAAAAGCGGTTGACGCTTTCTTCGTCGATGGTATTTTGACGATTCCAGTACCAGCTGCCTATCCCGATGGCAACTAACAATAAAATAATGACTCTCATGCTTCCTTAATCCTTTAAACGGGAAAACAGCCTCTAAAAAAGTTTTCATTTCGCCATGCGGACACCCGTCTGCGGGTTTACTATCGATGGAAGTTGTAACTTAAATAGTCAGTAAGCTATAGAATATCTGTAGCGCAATAATTTTGATAGATAACTTAACAATCCCGCATCCATGCGAATGCCAGAATATAGAGCGCTAATGTTTTCGCATGGAAATATGTCCCGCATCCATTTCGCTGAAAAAATGAATTGCTGTCCGTTACGCGTGGCTGCTTGTTGCCAATCAAACTAAAAAAACAAATGGCAACCTACGGGAAATCGGGGAAATGACACAGCAACGTTCAAAAGAATTCAACGCGATGGCGCTTGGCATGGTTGCCCGCGTCGCCTTGAGCGGCTTGCTGGATACATTGCTGCTATGGGGATTTTCCCGCGCCGGCGTGATCGAGCCGGAGATTGCGCTGCTGTATGGCATGGTGGTGGTGATCATCAATGGCATCTTCTATTTGCTGATCCGCAGCGGCGTCAATCGCCGCTACAAATATCCCAGCATGATGTTTCCGCAGATGGTGACGGCGCTGCTGATGCAGACCGCTTTCATGATCATGGCGCCGCATGTCGGCTATCTGTTCCTGATCAATTTTTTCATCATCTACGGCTTCGGAGTGCTGGGGTTGAGCACCTTCTGGTACGTGGTCAGCTGGCTGATCGGTTCACTGGCGTTGGTGCTGGCCTTCAGCGTGACGGGCTCACACCTGAGCTTCCCGGTCGCCACCAATTTCAGCCAACTGCTGGTCTGCCTGTCCTTCATCCTGACCCTGGGGCGTTGCATCTACCTGGCCAACATGCTGAGCCGCATGCAACGCAAGATGACCGAAAAGAACCAGCAGCTGGTGCAGGCCATGAAGCGGGTGCAGGAACTGGCTACGCGCGATGAACTGACCAATATCGAGAACCGCCGTTCACTGATGGAAATCCTGGCGGTCGAACAGAAGCGCTTCCAGCGCGGCGGTACGCCGTTCTGCATCGCCATCCTCGATCTGGACGGCTTCAAGTCGGTCAATGATAATTTCGGCCATGCGGCCGGCGATATGGTGCTCAAGACCTTCGTCGAGATCGTGCGCAATGAGATGCGCCTGAGCGACCACTTTGCCCGTTATGGCGGCGATGAATTCGTACTGGTGCTGACCGGCACCACGGTCGGTGAAGGTGTGACTGCGCTAGACCGCATCTGCGCCGAGACGGAAGCCTACGATTGGAGCAAGTTCGGCCAAGGCATCGTGCTGACCGCTTCGATCGGGATTACCGATTTCCGCCCTGGGGAAACCATCGACGCAGCATTCCAGCGCGCCGACATGGCTCTGTACGCGGCCAAATCGGCTGGACGCAACCGCGTCATGATCAGCCCTGATAGTTTCGATACCTCAAGCGACGGCACCACCATCCGCGCGTTCTAGTTGGACTCTGCATAAGCTACTGCGCCCGGCAATCTCAACGCTGTGATGCTCACCGTACTTTCGTACGGCTGCGCTCCTCGCGCTGACATTGACGGGCTCGCTACGCTTCTGCAGAGCCCCTTGCCGGCTGTTAAAAGCTCGTTACTAACTTAGCTTAGGGCTTGGGCTTCGCCGCCTAATGCAAATACCAGGTCGTTGAGCATCTTGCTTAGTTCGCCGGTCATCAGCATCATGTCGGAATCGAAACGTTCGTCGTCGTTCTTGCTGCTGGTGTCGTTGCCTTCTTTCAGGACGTCTAGCGGCGCGATGCGTTTGATGGCCAGCGATTCGGTCAGGACGAAGGAAATGTGGTCGGCCCAGGTCATGGCCAGGCGTGTGCATTGCTTGCCGGCGGCGATGTGGCGACGGACGTCGTCGGCTTCGATGGTGTGGCGCACGTAGCGGACGGTGGCCTTGCCTTCGCCGGTGGCGCGCAGTTCGGTGTCCTGGTCGACCGTGAAGCCGTGTGGCGCTTCGTCCGATGCCAGCCAGTTGGTCATCGAGGTCAGCGGCGAATGCGCCGTGCGCAGGCCGGAAATCTGCAATTTATCTACCGAAGCGAGCAGCAGCTTGAGGATTTCCTCGGCTTTGGTCGGGCTGGCGGCGTCGATCACCAGCCAACCGTTGACCGGATCGATCCAGACCCAGGTATTGCGCTGGATGCTGAACGCGCGCGGCAGCAGCTCGTCGGTGATTTGTTCCTTGAGGTCCTTGAGTTGCTTGCGACCTGGCGCAAAGCCTTGCTGTTCTTCAATCTCAGCGGCGCGCGCCTTGGTGACCTGGTTGACGACGGTGGCCGGCAGCAGTTTCTTTTCGGTGCCGAGCAGGATCATCATCTGGCGATTGACGGTATGCACCAGCATGCCGTTCTCGCGCGGCGACAGCCAGCCCTGGCTTTGCAATTCCAGGCTGCTGCACTTGGCGAAAGCCTGCGGCGCCAGGAAGGCTTCCAATTGTTCTGCTGAGATGGCCCACGGAGCGGGAATTCGGAAAATTTGGAGATTTTTAAACCACATGGCGTTCCAATAAAATAAAGCAATCGCAGGCACGGCTTCATGGCCACACATCGTGCGGCGATTATGCTGTGCCCAAATCGGTTAAACGGGAAGTTTGAAGCAGCAGTTGCAGGCCAGGTCGCGCTGGGCTAATCCAGCCTGCAAAGTTAAATTGACGGGATGATCAGATACCCATATTGGTCAGTGTATCGGCGATTTCGCGCAATACCGGCTCCAGATGTGGATGTTTCACTGCCAGCCGCGCCGAAATGCCTTGGGCGCGTTCCACCAGTTCCGAGCGCAGATCGGGTTCGGGCGTCTTGGCGGCGGCGTCTGCTGCATCTTTTTTGAGCAGGTCCTGGATGTCGATATCCAGCTTTTGCAGCAGTTCCTTCAGTTCATTATCGACTGTACCGTTGCTTTCCAGCGTGGTGTGGAGCTTTTGCAGTGATGCCTTGATATTGTCGATGGTCATGGTGTGCTACTCCTGAAGTAAGTGTTGCGGTTCCGGACAGGCTGGAACCGGCATGCATTTTGGGCCGACCGCAAGATTCGCGGTACGTCCTGACTTGCCTATCATCTCACGCCGCTCGCGGCTTCTGCAACAATGCCTTCAAACTGGCCAGGCGGTTCTGCGGCGTGATCTGTTCGGCTTCGGTTGGCACTGCGTCGCCCTCGTCGAGCCGCATTTCCTTGACGAAGCGCGATATCTCGCAATGGATCGATTCGCCGGCGCGCTTGCGCTTCTTGCACCAGCTGACATGCAGGCTGCGCTGGGCGCGTGTGATGCCGACGTACATCAGGCGCCGTTCTTCCTCGATGCGGGCGGCGATGGTCTCGGGCGGCGCGTCCGGATCGCCCTTGTGCGGCAAGATGCCCTCTTCGACGCCGATCAGGAAAACGTGTGGGTATTCCAGCCCTTTGGAGGCGTGCAGGGTCGACATGCGCACCGCATCCGGTTCTTCGTCGCGCCCTTCCAGCATCGACATCAGCGCCACCATCTGGGTCAGTTCCAGCAGATTGCGCTCGTCGCCGTCGCCTTCCTTGCCGCCGTTGCCCTTTTCCTTCAACCAGTTGGTGAAGTCCAGCACGTTTTGCCATTTGCCTTGGGCGGCACGGTCGTCGAAGCTGTCGTACAGGTAATGCTCGTAATTGATTTCCTTCATCATGTCGTCCAGCACCGCCGCCGCGTTTTCGCCGCTGCCGGCCGGGCCGACGCGGCTGGCGCGCGCTTCCAGCTGGTTGATGAAATGGCAGAATTCGCGCAGCGGATACAGCTGGCGGTCGGTCAGCTTGGCTTCAATGCCGCCCTTGAAAACGGCTTCAAACAGCGAGCACTGCCATTGGCCGGCGACTGTGCCCAGCACTTCCAGCGTGGCCTGGCCGACGCCGCGCTTGGGCGTGGTGATGGCGCGGATGAAGGCTGGATCGTCGTCTTCGTTGGCGATCAGGCGCAGGTAACTGATGATGTCCTTGATTTCGGCGCGGTCGAAGAAACTTTGACCGCCCGACATCGTGTACGGGATGCGTTCGCGCCGCAGCGCTTTTTCAAAAATTCGCGATTGGTGGTTGCCGCGGTACAGGATGGCGTAATCGGAGAACTTGGCGCGCCGCTCGAAGCGGTGTGCCGACAGCATGATCGCCACCTGCTCCGCCTCTTTCTCGTCATCTTCCATGCCCATCACCTTGATCGGATCACCCAGGCCGTGTTCCGACCACAGCTTTTTGTCGAACAGCTTGGGGTTGTTGCCGATCACCGCGTTGGCGGCTTGCAGGATGCGGGTGGAGGAACGGTAATTCTGTTCCAGCTTGATGACTTTCAGGTCGGGGAAATCGACCTGCAGGGTTTTCAGGTTTTCGATGGTGGCGCCGCGCCAGGCGTAGATCGCCTGGTCGTCGTCGCCCACCGCGGTAAACATCGGTTTCTTGCCGAGCCCGGTCACCAGCAGCTTGACCAGTTCGTACTGGCAAGTGTTGGTGTCCTGATATTCATCGACCAGCAGATAGCGCAGGCGGCGCTGCCATTTGTCGCGCACCGTTTCGTTGCTGCGGAACAGTTCCACCGGCAGCCGGATCAGATCATCGAAATCGACCGCCTGGTAGGCCGCCAGCGTCGCCACATAGCTGCGGTAGATGCGCGCGGCCTGGGCTTCGTCTTCGGTAACGGCCTGATTGATGGCCTGCTCGGGATCGATCAGGCCGTTCTTCCATAACGACATGGCGGTCTGGATGCGGCGGATCAGTTGCTTGTCGGTGGTGATCGCCAGGTCTTGCACGATTGAAAAGCAATCGTCGCTGTCCATGATCGAAAAACGGTCTTTCAGGCCCAGTTCACGCGCTTCCTGGCGCAGGATCTTGACCCCCAGCGAGTGGAAGGTGCTGACCGTGATGTGTTTGGCCTGTTTCGGGTCCTTCAGCAGCTTGGCGATCCGCTCCTGCATTTCGGTGGCGGCCTTGTTGGTAAAGGTCAGCGCCGCGATATGTTTGGCGTCGTAGCCGCAATCTTCGATCAGGTGCTGGATTTTCTGCGTGATCACGCGTGTCTTGCCCGAACCGGCGCCGGCCAGCACCAGGCAGGGGCCGTCAAGATACTTGACGGCTTCCCGTTGGGGAGCATTCAGACCGAAATTGGGGGTAGACGACATAAGTGACAGACAGCGACAAGCCGGAAGGAGCAAAGCGCTGTATTTTAACAGTGTGGGAGTGCTGCGACCCTGCTTACCGTCTTGCCCCAGCTAGGCCGCCGAATATGGGACAATTCGCCATCAACCCATTTGCCGGACATGCCATGAAATTCAGCCATCTGATCGAAATCAACGATCCCCTCAACCCGCTGATCGACACCCTGACGCGCGAGCAATTGTGGCGCGGGCTGGTCATGCGCGCCGAACAGCCAATGTTGTTTGTCGAGCATCTCGACGACTGCCTGCTGTCTGAACAGTCGATGCAGTCGGTCACGCGAGAGTTGCGCTATGGCAAAGTCATCGTGCGCGACATCGTCAGCTACCTGCCGCAGTTGCAGGTGCGCTACCAGGTGCCGAAACAGCAGGATATCGGCGGTTCCAACCTGATCATGACGATCGAAGAACCGGAGTCGGGAATGCTGTTTGTGCGTTTCGAGTATGAAGACGACGCCGTTGAGTTGCAGCCGGCGGCCCAGGCCGAACAGGAGTTTTACGACGAATTCCGGCGTTCCGCCTATCAGGAAGCCGATATCGACACGGTGCGTGTGATTCGTGAACTGGCGGCCGAAGGCCGGTTGGGATAAAACCCGGTTGCAGGAGCGGCGTGGCCGGATCGGCTTTTATCGGAAATTGTTTTCCACCGCAAACTTGATCAATTCCGCCTGGCCGTCGATATCCAGCTTGCGCTTGATGTTGAGCCGGTGCGCTTCGACGGTGCGCACGCTCAGGTCCAGTTCGCGAGCAATCTGCTTGTTCGATTCGCCGTTCGCGATGTGCTGCAGCACCTGCCTTTCGCGCGCAGTCAGCAACTGGCCCGGCGTCATTGGCCGCGCCAGTTTTTGCGCCAGCGCGGCGCTGTAATAGATCCCCCCTGAAATCACCGTTTCGATCGCGTGCACGATGTCCTTGCCAGGTGCGTCCTTGAGTACATAGCCGCGCGCGCCGGCCTGCACCGACTGCATCAGGTACTCGGTCTTGTCGTGCATGCTCAGGATCAGCACGGCGATTTCCGGGAAGTCCACATGAAAACGGGCGGTCAGGTCGATGCCGTTGATGCTGCCGCGCAGGTTGATATCCATCAGGATCAGGTCGATCGGCTGCTGCCCGGCGCGCTGCAAGGCTTCTTCGGCGCTGCCGGCCTCGGCCACGATGTCGAAATGCGGCACCGCCTCCAGCCGTGCGCGCAGGCCGTCGCGCACCAGCGGGTGGTCGTCGACCAGCATGATTTTGGTGGATGGTTGATCGGACATTGATTCTTTTCTGTGAGGCGCAGCGTTACGCCGCTTTCAATTGGGATCGGGGAATTGTGGCGAGCACAGTGGTGCCCGCTGACGATGAACTCACTTCCAGTTTACCGCCGACCGCTTCCAGCCGTTCCGCCATATTGCGCAGGCCGATGCCGCGTTTCGGATTGCCGTCGATCTGCGCCATGTCAAAGCCGACGCCATCGTCGTGCAGGGTTAGCGTAATTGCTTGTCCATCGTCCTGCAAGTGCATGACGATCTGCTTGGCTTGCGCGTGGCGGGCAATATTGGTCAGGGCTTCCTGGGCGATGCGGAACAGCACCGTGTTGACCACGGTGGGCATGTCGTCGGTGTTGCCCGAGACGCTGAAATCGATCGGGGTGCCGGCGTGCGCCTGCCATTCTTGTCCCAGGTGGCCGAGCGCTGCCGCCAGGCCCAGGTCATCCAGGATGGCGGGCCGCAAGTCGTGCGAAATGCGGCGCACTTCGCCCAGCACATCGTTGAGCTGGCCGGCGGTGCGCTCGAAGTTGGTCCTGGCCGCGGCGGCATGCTGCGGGCCGTTGTCGAGCTTGGCGATGCCGGCCTCGACCTGCAGCTTGATCGACACCAGCCACTGGCTGATGCCGTCGTGCAGATCGCGCGACAGCCTGGCGCGTTCCTCCTCCTGCGAGCGCACCACGCGTTGCGCCAACACCTTCAGCTTGGCGTCGGCGACCCGGTGTTCGCTGATATTCAGCACCAGCCCGGAAGCGCCGACCACCAGCGCGCTGAGGATGGCGATGCCGGCGATCCACCACATGGTGCTGAGGATATTGCCGGAGACCTGGGTATCGATCTTGTTGAGCGCATCGTCGACATCATCCAGATAGATGCCGGTGCCGAGCATCCAGCCCCATTTCGGCAGCGGCACGACATAGCCGAGCTTGGGAGCGACATGGTGGCTGGACGGCTTGGTCCACAGATAGCGCTCGAAGCCGCCGCCGTTGCGGGCGCGTTCGATCAGGTGCTGGATGGTCAGGCTGCCGTTGGCGTCTTTCATGTCCCACAGGTTGCGCCCAACCAGTTCCGGCTGGCGCGGATGCATCAGGTTATTGCCCTGCATGTCGTAGACAAAGAAATAACCATCGTCGCCGTACGACAGTTTGGCCAGGATCGCCTTGGCCTGGTCCAGCGTGGCCTGGTCGTTGCGGCCGGAATCGTACAGATGCGCGATCGAACGCGTGGCCAGCGCGACATAGTGGTTCAGCTCGGCTTCCTTGCTGGCCAGGTAAGCGGCCTGGATCGTCGCCCGCTGCTGCTGGCCGAGCGAGATCGCCTGGTGCCGCACCGCCAGCGCGATGGCGCACAACGCCAGGATCAGCGGGACGATCGCCAGGAAGATGATTTTTTGCCGTAATTTCATGGCGCTACTTTACTCGGAAACGCATCGGAATCCACAAAATCCCTTGGTCGCCGGACGCGCATCGAGCGCCGCGTACACGTGCGTGTGCGTGCGTATGCCTGCGTATACGTAGTCCTACCTAGAAATGCTGCGTAGTTCCTCGCTTGTTCCCAACCCGCATATGCCAAATACTTGGCCGGCTACATTTGGGGGAGTTTTTGCGTCCTGGCAAATCACCCTCTATCAATAAAAACAATATTCCACAAATTCATTCCCGGTTGGGAGGAGAACAATGAATCGTCTATTTTCAAAAATGGGCTGGCTTGCGCTGGCCCTGCTCGGTGCATTCGCGTTTGGCTATATCGGCCTGCAGCGCGGCGAATCCATCAGCGCCATCTGGATCGTGATTGCCGCAGTCTGCGTCTATCTGATCGCCTACCGTTTCTACAGCCTGTATATTTCCGACAAGGTGCTCGGCCTCGACGCCACCCGGATGACGCCCGCGTACAAATACAACGACGGGCTGGATTATGTGCCGACCAACAAGAACGTCTTGTTCGGCCATCATTTTGCGGCGATTGCCGGCGCCGGCCCGTTGGTCGGTCCGGTGTTGGCGGCGCAGATGGGTTATCTGCCAGGCATGCTGTGGATCCTGGCCGGCGTGGTGTTTGCCGGCGCGGTGCAGGATCTGATGGTGCTGTTCATCTCGACCCGCCGCGATGGCCGCTCCCTTGGCGACCTGATCAAGTCTGAGTTGGGGCCGATTCCTGGCGTGATCGCGTTGCTCGGCACGTTCATGATCATGGTGATCATCCTGGCGGTGTTGGCGCTGATCGTGGTCAAGGCGCTGGCGGAATCGCCGTGGGGCACGTTCACGGTGGCGGCGACCATCCCGATTGCATTGTTCATGGGCGTCTACACCCGCTACCTGCGCCCGGGCCGGGTCGGCGAGATTTCGCTGATCGGCTTTGTGCTGCTGATGCTGGCGATTGTCGGCGGCCAGTATGTGCATGACCATCCGGTGCTGTCTGCGATGTTCACCTTTACCGGCAAGGAATTGACCTGGATGCTGATCGGTTACGGCTTCATCGCTTCGGTGCTGCCGGTGTGGTTGCTGCTGGCGCCGCGCGATTACTTGTCGACCTTTCTCAAGATCGGCACCATCGTCGGCCTGGCGCTGGGCATCGTGTTCGTCGCGCCGACGCTGAAAATGCCGGCCTTCACCCAGTTCATGGATGGCTCCGGCCCGGTCTGGTCGGGTAGCCTGTTTCCTTTCCTGTTCATTACCATCGCTTGCGGCGCAGTGTCCGGTTTTCACGCGCTGATCGCATCCGGCACCACGCCCAAATTGCTGGAAAACGAGCGCCACGCGCGCTTCATCGGCTACGGCGCGATGCTGATGGAATCGTTCGTCGCCATCATGGCGTTGATCGCTGCTTCCTGCATCGAGCCGGGCGTGTATTTCGCGATGAATAGTCCGGCGGCATTGATCGGCACGACGGTTGACTCGGCTGCGCAGGCGGTGTCGCAATGGGGCTTCTACGTGACGCCGGAAATGCTGGCGCAGGTGGCCAAGGATGTCGGCGAGCACAGCATCATTTCACGCGCCGGTGGCGCACCGACCCTGGCGGTCGGCATGGCGCACATCCTGTCGAGCATCGGCGGTGGACAAGTCATGATGGCGTTCTGGTACCACTTTGCGATCCTGTTTGAGGCGCTGTTCATCCTGACCGCGGTGGATGCCGGCACCCGCGCCGGCCGCTTCATGCTGCAAGACCTGCTCGGCACCTTCGTGCCTTCCATGCGCAAGATCGATTCGGTGCCGGCCAGCCTGATCGCAACCGCATTGTGCGTCGCCGGCTGGGGTTATTTCCTGTACCAGGGCGTGGTCGATCCGCTGGGCGGCATCAACACGCTGTGGCCGCTGTTCGGCATTTCCAACCAGATGTTGGCGGGGATTGCGCTGATCCTGGCGACTTGCGTCCTGTTCAAGATGAAGCGCGACCGCTTCGCCTGGGTCACCATCCTGCCGACCATCTGGATCCTGATCTGCACGCTGACTGCCGGCTGGCAAAAGATGTTCGACGCCAATCCGCGCGTCGGCTTCCTGGCGCATGCCGAGAAATACCAGGCGGCGCTGGCGGACGGCAAATTGCTGGCGCCGGCCAAGTCGGTCGCGCAGATGCAGCAGGTGATTTTCAACGATTACCTGGATGCTGGCCTGGCTGGTTTCTTCATCCTGGTGCTGCTCAGCATCCTCGGGTTTGGCATCAAGACGGTGCTGGCGGCGCGCGCAGTCAACAAGCCGAGCACCAAGGAAACGCCATTCGAATCGCTGCCGGCAAGCGCCCTGCCGTCAGCCTGAAAGGCCAAGCATGCTGGAAGAACTGTCGAAAGCGGGACGCTATCTCGGGCAAACCATGCGGTTGATGGTGGGTTTGCCTGAGTACGGCACTTACGTCACGCACATGGAGAACACCCATCCCGGTGAACCGATGATGAGTTACGAAGAGTTTTTCAAGGAGCGCCAGGAAGCCCGTTATGGCGGCAATGGCCGGGTGGGACGCTGCTGCTGAGAGCGTTGCCCCACGTAGATTTGAGTAGTTTTGCATCCTATGGGGGATGTGTTTGCCGACCGCTTATCCGGTCGGCATTTTTTTTGACTTGGCCAGCTACGGATCAGCCGCCAACTTGCCCGCGATAGGCAGCGCCGCTCATTTCAGCTTCGCGATACAGCGTAATGACGCGCAGCAGGCGGCCGATGAACATGCCGTTGAATATGCCATACAGTGCGCACACCGTTGCGACGAAAGCGCTTTCGTGCGCCAGCTGCGGCTGGACCGCGATCAGCACGGCAACCGTGTATTTGGTCACGAAAATCCCCATCATCAACACCAGCGGCAACCAGCTGCCGCGCTGGAACAACACGCCGCGTTCCGGATAAGGAATCACACGGTCACTGCGGAACAGACGCCAGTTGAGGGCTGCGGCGACGGCAGCGCTGGCGCACCAGCACAGCGCGGTCAGCGGCGTGATGCCGAAAATCGCCGACATACCCTGCCAGGACAGCGCCAGCATCACCAGAGGGATGACGGATATCTTTCTCAGCGTGACTTCACGGTCGACGCTGGCCAGGAGGCCGCGATAGACCAGGAAGGCCAGCAGCGCCCAGACCCAAAGTGGTGTGTGTGAAATGATTTGTGCCAGCATGTTGTACTCCCGTTGATTGATCTGCAGCGATTATCTGGTCGCTGCAGATGCGGGAGTAGCGGAAAGCGACGAAATGCCGGAATACGTCGTGAATCGACCGCTGGCGCGGATGGCGTGCAGCCGGGTTATCCCCTGCCCCGTCATCCTCTGCCGTGCTAATGATTAGCGGACTTCCGCCGTGTACTGGAAACGCTCCGCCGGGACAAAGGATGTGCGCCATTCAACCGGTTCGCCGGCGTGATCCAGCATCAGCCGCTCCACGCAGATCGCCACGGTCTTGGTTTTCAGCTTGAACACGGCAGCATTGGCGCGGTTCAGCGGCTTCGCCGTCAGGTCGTCGATGGCGCGCGAGACCAGCACGTCGCATTCACTCTCATAGACCGGATACAGGGACGCCGGAGAGTTGCTTTTTAGATATTTTTGTAGCTTCCTGAAGCGCGCCAACGGCAGCCAGATGTGTTCCGACAGCACGATTTCGTCGTCCAAGGAACGGGTGCGATGCAGATACAGCGCCTTGTCGCGCGGCTTGAGTTTGAGTTTGTCGGCCACTGCGGCGGGTGGCACCTCGGTTGTCATCGAACGGATTTGTGCTGTCGGCAGCGGATTTTTGGTCTTGCCGTGGAGGCGCACGAAACGCAGCATCGAGGAGCGTTCGGCAGCGCGCGCGACAAAGGTGCCGCGTCCTCGCACACGATCGACAACGCCATCGGTGACCAGCGCGTCCAGCACCTTGCGCATGGTGCCGACAGCGATTTCATATTCAGCGGCCAATTTATCTTCGGACGGCAGCGCTTCATCGGCGGCCCAGCTACGCAAAGTGATTCTTTGCAGCAGATCGTCACGGACCTGGAGGTAGCGCGGCAAGCGCGGATCAGACCCATTTTCCAAAGGGAGAGACGTATTTTTTTGCGAGAGAGACGCGTTTTTTGCACTTTTTTTGATCAGCATTAACAACATTTCAAACTTGGAACGGGAGCGCAATTTACCAAGTTCCAATTGTTTTTACAATACCTATGTGAATCTCTACTTCTATACAGAACCAGAGATTCACATATCGATCACCAGGCTAGCTGCGGCTCAGCGCTATTTGCACCGAACGCGGTTTGCGTTCCGCCAGCCAAAGCAACACGATTGCCACCACCGAATAAATCCAGTAATCGACCGGTACTCCGCCCAGCCAGTGCTTGTGCCACGGCACGTCGACCGGATTGAAGCGCGCCAGCCCGTAAGCCGGATTGAGGACAAACCAGAGCCAGTCTTCGCTGATCCAGAAGGTCATGATGGATGCCATGATGCGACATTCGCCGCGCCAGTCCCAGCTGCCGTTGAA
Organism: Collimonas sp. NPDC087041; assembly: GCF_044745265.1. Classification (NCBI taxonomy): domain Bacteria; kingdom Pseudomonadati; phylum Pseudomonadota; class Betaproteobacteria; order Burkholderiales; family Oxalobacteraceae; genus Collimonas; species Collimonas sp. NPDC087041. The sequence continues at coordinate 233,782 of NZ_JBIUZX010000004.1, read as the reverse complement.
CCAGATCGGATAGTGGAACATCAGCGCGATGAATGGGAAGATCCACGCGTGGTAGCCGGTCATGGCGCGGCCGCCCCAGAAGATGTCGAGCAGCCAGTGATGCTCGATGCGCCAGGTCGGCAAGTTGGCGGCCCAGCCGGCGGCGCCTTCGATCTGGATTTCGACGTTGGCGAAAAAGAAGGCGGTCAGAACTGCCCAAAAAAGCATGCCGAACAGGCGGCGGAAAGATGTCGTCATAGTTTGCTCAGTACGGTTTGTAATACGCTACGGCCAGCATCGGGTTTTCCCAATGCCAGGCTGCGTTGTTTCAGGCGCTGCAGCAACTCCGGCTGCTGCAGCAGTTGGCGCACGCGATATTCAAGCGCGGTCAGGTCGATGGCTTTCAGTGCAGCGCCTTGTTCCAGCAGGTAATCGGCGTTGCGCTCTTCCTGGCCCGGGATCGGCGAATGGATGATCATCGGCACGCCCATTGCCAGGCATTCGGATGTGGTCAGGCCGCCTGGCTTGGTGATGGCCAGGTCGGCGCAGGCCATCAGTTGCTCGACCTGGCTGGTGAAGCCGAACGGGAACAGCCGGCCCGGATGCGCCGCCGCCAGTTCCTGCAGGCTGGCCAGCATTGCCGCATTCTTGCCGGCCAGCGCCACCAGCTGGAAATCTCCGGGTAACGTCAGCAGCCGCTGCACGGTCTTGTCGAGGCCGCCGATGCCGGCGCCGCCGGACATCATCAATATGGTCTTGCGCTGCGGATCAAGACCGAACAGCGCGGCGCAGCGTTGCCGTTCCAGCGGATAGCCGAAGCCCGGCATGATGGGAATGCCGGTTACGTGCACCGCATCGGCGGCCAGTCCGCGGGTGCGCATGCGATAGGCGATTTCTTCGGTGGCGGCGAAATAGCCGTGCATGTGCGGCTGCAGCCACATGCTGTGCAGGTCGAAATCGGTCACTTGCACCCAGACCGGGCAGGTCACGCGCTGCTTGCCGATTTCCCGCGCCAGCAATTCTGCCGGCAGGAAGTGGGTGCAGATGATGGCGTCCGGCGCCGCCGCCCGGATCGCCGCGCGCAATGGCCGGGTGCTGATGCGCTCGATTGCGCGCCGTAATTTCTGGCCGGGTGAACTGCTTAGCGCGGTGTCGCTTTTTTGATAGACATAGCCCCACAGCGCCGGATGGCGGTTAACCAGGTGCAGGTAGAGATCGGTGTACACCGCGCGAAAACCGGCCGGCACGAAATCCATGGCATCCAGGTGTACCGCTTCGGTATCCGGAAATTCGATTGCCGCGTGGGCCTTGAGCGCTTCAGCGGCGCGCATGTGGCCGGCGCCGGCGGAGACACTTAACAGTAAAAGTTTGCGGGGGCGATGCGGAAAGGTCGGACTAGGCGACAACTCATGTGCTGGCTTATCTATAATGATGGACTCCGCCAGATGTTGATGTGCTCCGAAGAATAAAGACGGCTACTTTCAAGCGTACTCCTTGCAATCGGGATTCAAGCTCTTACAGATCGGATGCATCTTGCCGTTAAGGCTGCAATGCGTCGGCCAATCACGCTGATGATAGGGACAAATCGGCGCTGAGTAAAATGACATTTATGACAAACCATTGGCGCGCCGCCGCTTCAATCATGAAGCGCCGCGCCGTTTCCGAAAGATAGCAATATGCCTACCTCCCGCAAGCCGCTCGACGGCTTGGCCATGAGCCTGATGTTGATCCTGTGTACCTGTTGGGGATTGCAGCAGGTGGCGATTAAGGTGGCGGCGCCGAGTATTTCGCCAATCTTGCAGAACGGTTTGCGTTCGGCGGTGGCGGCGTTGCTGGTGAGCGGCCTGATGTGGTGGCGCGGCAGCAAATTCTCGCTGACCGACGGCAGCTTCTGGCCGGGCTTGGCCACTGGCCTGCTGTTCGCCGGTGAATTCCTGTGCGTGTCGATCGGCTTGAATTACACCACCGCTTCGCACATGTCGGTGTTCGTCTACACCGCGCCGATTTTCACCGTGCTCGGCTTGCACTGGCTGGTGCCGGGCGAACGTTTCGGCCTGACCCAATGGCTGGGTGTGCTGGCGGCCTTTATCGGCATCACTGTGGCGTTTGCCGGCGGCTTCGAAGCCGGCGCCGGTTTCAGCCGCACCTTGATCGGCGATGCGCTCGGCGTGCTGGCGGCTGTGTTCTGGGCGGCGACCACCATCATGATCAAGCGTAGCGTGCTGTCCAATGCCGCACCCAGCATGACGCTGTGGTATCAACTGACTGTCGCCGCACTGACCTTGCCGCTGCTGGCGCTACTCACCGGCCAGGCCGCAGTGGCGCCGCTGAGCGGCATCATGTGGACCAGCCTGGTGTTCCAGTCGCTGATCGTGGCCTTCGGCAGTTTCCTGACCTGGTTCTGGATGCTGCGCCGTTACCTGGCGTCGCGATTGACCGTGTTTTCATTCCTGACACCATTGTTCGGCGTCAGCTTTGGCGTGTTGTTGCTGGACGATCCGATCGGCTTGCCATTTGTGTTCGGCGCGCTGCTGGTCCTGAGTGGCATCGTGTTGGTGAATTGGCAGCGTGGCTGAATAAACATCGTGGAACGGCCATGTCGATTTTGGCAGTAGCTGTTCGATTAGCTAGCGAGGCCCCTGAATCCGTGGCTCGTTGCCTCTTGCAGAACAGAGCCCGCCATCTTTGGAGAGACTGGCCATGAGTAACCCTTCCATTCATCACGCCGGTGCAGGCGCGCATCACGACCGTCGCTGGCTGGCGCTGATCGTGCTGTGCCTTGGCGTGCTGATGATCGTGCTCGACACCACAATCGTCAACGTCGCGCTGCCATCGATCAAGACCGACCTGCGTTTCTCAGATACTTCGCTGGCCTGGGTGGTGAACGCCTACATGCTGACCTTTGGCGGCTTCCTGCTGCTGGGCGGCCGCCTCGGCGACCTGTATGGGCACCGGCGCTTGTTCCTGATCGGGATTGCACTTTTTACACTGGCGTCGCTGGCCTGCGGCCTTTCCGGCACACAGGGCTTTTTGCTGGCAGCGCGCGCGGTGCAGGGATTGGCTGGGGCGGTGGTGACGGCGGTGGCCTTGTCGTTGATCATGGATTTGTTTACCGAGGACGGCGACCGCGCCAAGGCGATGGGAGTCTATGGCTTCGTCTGCGCCGGCGGCGGCAGCCTGGGCGCGATGCTGGGTGGCGTGCTGACCGCCAGCCTGAGCTGGCACTGGATTTTCCTGGTCAACCTGCCGATTGGCATTGTTGTCATCATACTGTCGCTACGTTTGCTGCCTGCCGCGCTCGGCCAGGTGCTGTCGCGGCATTTGGACGTGTTCGGCGCCATCACTGTTACGGCGGCGCTGATGCTGGCGGTGTATGCGATCGTCAACGGCAACCAGGCCGGCTGGACCTCGTATCGCACGTTGGGCCAGCTGGCGCTGGCTGTGGCATTGCTGGCGGCATTCCTGGTGATCGAAACGCGGGTGCACACGCCGCTGATGCCGTTGCGCCTGTTCCAGCTGCGTAATGTCGCAGTGGCCAATGCGGTAGGTGTGTTGTGGGCGGCGGCGATGTTCGCCTGGTTTTTCCTGTCGGCGCTGTACCTGCAGCTGGTGCTTGGCTACAACCCGTTGCAGGTCGGCTTGGCGTTCCTGCCGGCGAATCTGATCATGGCGGTATTTTCGCTGGGCATCTCAGCCAAATTGGTCATGCGCTTCGGCATCCGGCGGCCGTTGGCGATCGGCTTGCTGATGGCTGCCTGTGGCCTGTTGCTGTTTGCGCGGGCGCCGGTCGATGGCCATTTTATTGCCGACGTGTTGCCGGGTATGGTCCTGCTTGGCCTGGGCGCCGGGATTGCCTTCAATCCGGTGCTGCTGGCGGCGATGAGCGATGTTGCGCCGTCCGAGTCCGGGCTGGCTTCGGGCGTAGTCAATACGTCGTTCATGATGGGAGGAGCGTTGGGACTGGCGGTGCTTGCCAGTTTGGCAGCGTCCCAGAGCGAGGGTTTGCTGGCTGCCGGCTATGCGCAAATCGATGCGCTCAACAGCGGTTATCAGACGGCTTTCCTGGTAGGAGCGTGCTTTGCGGCTTTAGGCGCGGTGCTTGGCGCCTTGCTGTTACGTACCAAAACCGTGGCTGATGCGGTGCCGGCCTGACCGGCAATCCGCATCGCACTATTGGCTTAAGCCTTGAAAGTGCCTTCCGAGACCAGCGCTTGCAGCGGCAGGCGCGGGCTTGGCTCTTCCTTGGCGCGCAGGCCTTCCGGCAGGGTTGCCTTGTCGCCGATCTTGCCGATGGCTACCGCCGCTTCAATCGCGAAATTGGCTGGTACGCCCAACACCGAGCGGGTCTTTTCCTTGTCGAAGCCGGCCATGCCGTGCGCGTGCCAGCCGGACAGGCTGGCTTGCAGCGCCAGGTAGCCCCAGGCGGCGCCGGTGTCAAACGAATGGGTTGGCGCTGGCAATTCTTCGCTGCTGCCCGGTGGCGCAAAAGTAGTTTTCGACAACACGATCACCAGCGCTGAGGCGTTTTCAGCCCAGCTGCGGTTGAAATCATTGAGCAGGCCCAGCAGGCTGTTCCAGTGCGGTGTGCCGCGGCGGGCGAAGACGAAGCGCCAAGGCTGCGAGTTGTAGGACGAAGGCGCCCAGCGCGCTGCTTCCAGGATAGTCAGCAATTCTTGTTCGGAGATCTCGTCATTGGCATAGGCGCGTGGCGACCAGCGGCTGAGGAATTGCGGGTGGGCCGGATGATCGGCGACGCGTGCGTTAGTTTGGGTCATGTGGATTCCTGTTGGATGATGCGGAAAAGACAGCAAAATATCGTTGCCTGTATATAAGCAGGCAAGGCTAGGCATCTTAGCAGCAGTTTTTCCGGCTTGCAGGACGCCGCGGATTTCTGCATGGTGTATTGCCGTCGTGGGCATGCAAGGTGAAGATTGCCGCGTCAAGCCGGTATAATCAAGATTGCCTGGAAGTTAGAATGACTTCCTAGATTTTTTGCATAATCCGGTACGTTCCCCGTACCACTGACTACCTATCCTATGCTTGCACCACAAAAACAACAGATCATCGACCTTTTCAACGCCGCATTGCAGCCTATTGTTGCTGGCACCGAGCTGCAGCCGACTGTGACGCTGGAGCGTCCGCGCGATCCGTCGCATGGCGATGTTGCCTGCAATATTGCGATGCAGCTGGCCAAGCCGCTGAAAAAGAATCCGCGAGAACTGGCGCAAGCCCTGGTGGCGGCAGTGCTGGCCGCCAGCAAAGACGGCAATCTGATCGAGGCTGTGGAAATCGCCGGTCCAGGCTTCATTAACCTGCGCCTTACCGCTGCGGCCAAGCAACAAGTGGTCAAGACGGTACTGCAGGAAGCCGCCGCATACGGCAAGAGTCAGCTCGGCGCCGGCAAGAAAGTGCTGGTCGAGTTCGTTTCGGCCAATCCGACCGGCCCGCTGCACGTCGGCCACGGTCGTCAAGGCGCGCTCGGCGATGCGTTGTCGGCGTTGTTCGAAGTGCAAGGTTTTGATGTCACCCGCGAGTTTTATTACAACGACGCCGGTGTTCAGATCGGCACGCTGGCAACATCGGTGCAGGCGCGCGCCAAGGGTTTCAAGCCGGGCGAAACCGGTTGGCCGGAAAATGCCTATAACGGTGACTATATTGCCGACATCGCCCAGGATTTCCTGGCCAAGAAGACAGTTTCAGCCAGCGATGGCGAACCAGCTACCGCCAGCGGCGACATCGAAGATATCGAATCGATCCGCAAGTTCGCCGTGGCCTACCTGCGCCGCGAGCAGGACCTGGATTTGCAGGCTTTCGGCGTCAAGTTCGATAACTATTACCTGGAAACGTCGCTGTACAAGGATGGCAAGGTCAACGGCGCGGTCGAGGCCTTGATCGCAGCCGGCGTCACCTATGAACTGGATGGCGCGCTGTGGCTGCGCACCACCGACTACGGCGACGACAAAGACCGCGTGATGAAGAAGACTGACGGCACTTACACCTACTTCGTGCCGGACGTTGCCTATCACGTAGTGAAATGGCAACGCGGCTTCGGCAAGGTCATCAACATCCAGGGCAGCGACCACCACGGCACCATCGCCCGCGTGCGCGCCGGTTTGCAGGCGCTGAATATCGGGATTCCACAAGGCTACCCGGATTACGTGCTGCACAAGATGGTGACCGTCATGAAGAATGGCGAGGAAGTGAAGATTTCCAAGCGCGCCGGTTCTTATGTGACGCTGCGTGACCTGATCGAATGGTCGGCCGGCGAAGATACCGCCGCAGAAGGTGTTGCGGACAGCCCGCGCGATCTGACACGCGGCCGTGACGCGGTGCGTTTTTTCCTGATTTCACGTAAGGCAGATACTGAATTCGTGTTCGATGTCGATCTGGCGTTGGCCAAATCCGACGAAAATCCGGTCTACTACGTGCAATACGCGCATGCGCGTATTTGCTCGGTGCTGGCGCAATGGACCGGCGACGAGGCCGGCCTGGCCACGGTCGACCTGAGCCCGCTGACCGCACCGCGCGAAGCCAGCCTGCTGGCCAAACTAGCCGAATATCCGGACATGCTGCAACATGCACTGGAAGAGCTGGGCCCGCACCAGGTAGCGTTCTATCTGCGCGATTTGGCGGGCGAGCTGCATAGCTACTACAATGCTGAGCGGGTGTTGGTCGACGACAACGCACTGAAGATGGCGCGTCTGGCGTTGATGTATGCAACCCGCCAGGTGCTGCGCAACGGCCTGGCGCTGCTGGGCGTATCGGCGCCGACCCGGATGTAATTTGCATGTAAAGCAGGGGGCGGGCTCTGGAATGTGCTGGATAGCCCGGCAGGTTTTTAGAGGCCCCCGTAACCAGGATGTCATTGGGAAAGTATGAGCAAACTTAACAATAAGCAGGCTGGCGGTACCTTACTGGGCCTGATTTTCGGCCTGATCATCGGTTTGGCGATAGCGGTAGTGGTGGCGATCATGATCACCAAGACACCGACGCCATTCACCAACAAGACCACGAAAGCCGACAAGGCGCCGGATGCCATCACCGCACCGGTAGCATCGACGCCGGCTACCGGCGGCGACCAGCTGCCAGACCCGAACAAATCCCTGTATGGCAACAAGGATGCGTCGAAAGAAGCCGCCAAGGCATTTGCGCCGCCAGCGCCTGATGCCACCCCGCAGGCAGCCGTGCCGCCGGTTTCCGCCGAGAAGAAACTCGACGCGCTGGTCGCCAAGGCGCAGGACAAGACTGCCCCGATTGTTGATAAATCCACTGCCGACAAGACCAAGAAGGCCGCCGGCGATATCGCCGAAGCCAAGACCAAGGCCGGCGCCGATGACAACTGGATCTATTTCCTGCAGGTCGGCGCGTTCCGCGAGCAGACCGAAGCCGAAAGCGCCAAGGCGCGTTTGGCCCTGATGGGATTCGAAGCCAAGATCAGCGAACGCCAGGCCGATACCGGCTCCCTGTACCGGGTGCGGATAGGCCCATTTAATCAGCTCGAAACAATGAACCGGATTCGCGGGAAGTTGTCAGATAACGGCGTTAATGCAGCTGTAGTACGCGCTGCTAAATAATTAAGCGGATGTTGGTAAATATTTTCTTCGAAATCTAGAAAAAGGATAATCATGCGTTTTTTTCAAAAAGTATTAGCTGTTGCCGGTCTTAGTCTGAGCCTCGGCCTGGTTGCAGCCAGCGCGGGTGCATCGCCGGCCAATCCAGTGGCAGGAACCGACTACAAAGTGCTGGACAATCCGCAACCGACCGATAGCGGCCTGGGCAAGAAAGTGGAAGTGACGGAATTCTTCGGCTACTTCTGCCCGCATTGCAATGCGCTGGAGCCGACCCTGGAAGAGTGGATCGCCAAGCAAGGCGACAAGATTTCCTTCAAGCGCGTACCGGTCGACTTTGGCGATCCGAGCGCCGATCCAAAGACATCGCCGTACGTAGCGCAGAAAAAGCTGTACTACACGCTGGAAGCAATGGGCAAGCTTCCAGAAATGCACAAGAAGGTCTTTAACGCTATCCACGCACAGCGTCAAAACCTGAACAACGATGCCGGCATCCTCGATTTCGCCGTCAAGCAAGGTCTCGACAAGACCAAGTTCCTGGAGATCTACAATTCCTTCGGCGTACAAACCAAGGTCACCCGCGCCACCCAGCTGCAGAACGCCTACAAGGTTGATGGCGTGCCGATGCTGGTGGTGGATGGCCGCTACGTAACGTCGCCGTCGATTGTCGGCGCCAATCCGAACGCAGGCAAGACCGAGCCGGAACTGTTCAAGTCGACATTGCAAGTCTTGGATGGCCTGGTAGCCAAGGTCGCCGCAGGAAAGAAATAAACCGTTTCGCCGACATGGTCGGCTGATGGATAATGAAAAGTCCGCCACTCGCAAGAGGGCGGGCTTTTTTATCGGCTGCGGTCGATGTGCATTGCCACTCAAGATTAGGCGCAACCATGAAACGAGTATTTATCACAGGCGCCTCCAGCGGTATCGGCGCCGCGCTGGCGCAATATTATGCAGAGCAGGGCGCGGCCCTCGGGCTGGTGGCCCGGCGGCAGCCGGTGCTGGAACAACTGCTGGCGAGCCTGCCGCATCCTGAGCGGCATCGCCTGTATGCGCTGGACGTTAATGACCATGCAGCGCTGACTGCCGCTGCGGAAGATTTCATCGCTGCCGGTGAGGGCGTCGACGTGGTAATCGCCAGCGCCGGGATTTCCCAAGGCACGCTGACTGAATACGCGGAAGACCAGCAGGTGTTCGAACAAGTATTCGCCACCAATGTGCTGGCGACGGTCGCCACCTTCACGCCGTTCATCGCTACCATGAAGCGGCAGGCGCAGTCGGGCCGGCGTGACTTGCGGCTGGTTGGTGTTGGCAGCGTGGCCGGCATTCGTGGCCTGCCGGGCGCCGGCGCTTACAGCGGTTCGAAGGCGGCGGTGATCAGCTATTGCGAATCGCTGCGGGTTGAATTGCGCGACAGCGGCATCAAGGTGGTCACCATCGTGCCCGGTTATATCGACACGCCGATGACCCAGGTCAATCACTACAAGATGCCGTTCCTGATGCCGGTGTCGCAATTCGCCGCGAAAACCGGCGCCGCAGTCGAGCGCGGCAGCAGCTACCAAGTGATCCCGTGGCAGATGGGCGTCGTTGCCAAACTGTTGCGGCTGTTGCCGAACTGGCTGTACGATTTTGCCTTTTCCAAAGCGCCGCACAAGGCGCGCAAGAGCGAGAGCTGATCCATGGATTTTCATTCCTTCTTTTTGTTTGTACTCACCGAAGTCGTGCTCTCGTTGTCGCCTGGCCCGGCGGTGATGCTGGTGGTCGCCTACGGGATTACGGCCGGTTGGAAAAAATCGCTATTCGCAACCCTCGGCATCCTTACCGCGAACGCCATTTACTTCGCCATCTCGGCGACCGGCCTGGGCGCGTTGATCGTCGCTTCCCATACCTTGTTCACGGTGGTGAAGTGGTTGGGCGTGGCTTATCTTGCGTATCTCGGCTTGTCGGCAATATTCGGTCGGCCCTCGCCGATTACCGCATCGCAGTTGAATAACAAGAGTCCCTCTGGCTGGAAAATCTGGCTGAGCGGGCTGACCCTGCAACTGGCCAATCCCAAGGCCCTGATTTTCTTCATCGCGATCCTGCCGCAATTCCTCAACCCGGCTGGCAATGTGCCGCTGCAGATGGTCTGGCTGGCGGCTGGTTCGATCATTCCGGAATTCTTTATCCTGCTTGGTTATGCGGTGCTGGCGGGGAAAATGCAAACAGTAGCGACGCGTCCGAGTTTTGCCAGGATTACGGATCGGGTTGCTGGGAGTTTGATGTTGGGTGTGGCGATGATTGTGGCGGCGATACAGAAGTAGCTTGGATGTGATTGCTTCGTGGTCCGTTAAAAGGGGGCAGAGTTGCGCGGGAAGTGTAATTTTCGCAAAAGACCGCGAAAAAAACTCTGATCCCATTTAACTGCGATGGGTTGGTTTTGACGTTGCTGTTGGTTTTGAAGTTGTCGCTGTTTTTGACGTTGCCGTTGATGTTGCTTTTGACTTTTCGCATGCTGACGTTGCCAAATGAGCCGGGTGACAGTCGGGAATTATGGGACACATGTTTGAGCGCAGCGAGTTTGTGTCCCATCCGACTGGCGCACGGCTCATTTGGGGACCCGCCAACGGCGGGCAACGGCTGTGCGATCGCCTTTCTTTGCTTACTTTCTTTGGCGAAGCAAAGAAAGTGAGTAGCTGCCGGGCTACCCCCGGCAAGCACCCACGGAGTAGCAACCGCTTTAAGTAACGTCAGACGAACAAGGCTGATACACCGCCGCACCTACTCCGTGGTCCGTTAAAAGGGGTCAGAGTAATTTTCGCAAAAGGCCGCGAAAAAAAACTCCGACCCCATTTAACTACGCGCTGAAACGGTAGACCTGATCGGCATCAAGGCGGCGGGTTAGGGTGCCGTCAAACCACAGCTTGTGCAAATGCGCCAACGCCTCGCCCAGCGCGAACGTCATTTGATGCGCGTCCAGCGGGCGGCGGAACATGATCGGCACGATATCGCTGGCCGATTGCGGCGCCGCGGTGCAGGCTTCCACCACTTCCGCCAACCGCTCGCGGTGATGCTGCTGCAACTGATCGATGCGTATCTGCAAACCGCGGAATGGCTTGCCGTGCGACGGCAGCACCAGCGTATCGGTCGGCAGCTCGCGATATTTTTCCAATGAATCCATATACTGCTGGACCGGATTGGATTCCGGCTCGATCGCGAACACCGAGACATTGGTGGAAATCCGCGGCAACACCATATCGCCCGAAATCAAAAGATGCAGGTCGTCGCAATACAGCGCCACATGCTCCGGCGCATGGCCGAAGCCGGTGATCACGCGCCATTGGTGACTGCCGATGCGCACGTCCTGCCGATCGGCCAGGCGATGATAGGCCAGCGGCACCCTCGGCACCATCGACGGATAGTAAGACTTGCGCTGGGCAACCTTGGCAACGACTTCCGGATCGTGCATGCCATGCTGCTGAAAATGCGGCAACGCTGCGCTGCCGTCGGCGCCCGGCAGTGCGGCCGACATGATGCGCGCCGAAAGATATTCGCCGGCGCTCATCCACAATGGCGCCTGCCAGCGCGTGCACAGCCAATCGGCCAGGCCGACGTGATCCGGGTGGCAATGCGTGACCAGCACCCGCAATACCGGCAAGCCGCGCAGCTGGGTTTCGAAAATGCTTTCCCAGGATGCGCGTGTTGCATCGTTGGCAATGCCACAATCGACGATGGTCCAGCCGTGCTGGACGCTGCCATTTATTTCGATGCTGTCTTCCAGCAGCCACAGGTTGATGTGATCGAGCGCAAACGGCAAGCCCATGCGCAGCCAGTACACACCGGGCGCGACTTCGAGCGTGGCGCCGGCGGCCGGAAGGGTATCGCCAAACGCATAGCTGAGTTGGGCTTCGAGAGCATTCATCTGGAACTTCCTATTCGTTATTGGTGGCTTGTGGAACAGAGTGTACTAGCTGGGACGCTGACTTGCGTCCAAGGCCGTCCCGTGTAAAGCCGCAATCCTACACAATATAACGAGCGAGAGATTGGAGTGATCGATATGGCATTGCCCGATGCAGGCATCGTCGTGATCGGTTTGCCCTGAGATCCATACGCACTATCTGATCTCTGCGCAAATATGCGTCATCCAATCAATGAATGCACGCACCACCGGCGACAGATGGCGTGTATTCGGATAAACCAGCGATAGCGAAACCAGTGGGCGGCGATTCTCTGCAAGCACTTCCACCAGGTGGCCTGATTCGAGCAAGGGGACGACCAAATATTCCGCCAGCTGGATCAGCCCCAATCCTTGCAGGCTGCACTGTATGTAGCCTTCAGTGTCATTGACGGCAACCGTTCCTTCCATGGGAACAATGACTTCAGCCTGTTCACGAAGAAAACGGAAATCCCAAGTGCGTCCGGTGCTGCTTGAAAAATAATGTACAGCGCGATGTCGAACCAGATCTTCCAGCGTCAATGGCACACCATGCTGTTCGAAGTAGGATGGCGCGCCGCAGGTGATCCAGCGGAAAGAACCCAGGCGTCGCGCAATCAATGCCGAGTCGCGCAATTCACCAGTACGGATAACGCAATCGACGCCTTCCTGCACCAGATCAACCGGCTTGTCGTTCAGGCCGATCATCAGGTCAATCTCAGGGAAGCGCTCGTGAAATTCCTTGATCCTGGGGAACAGCAGGGCGCGTGCTACCGAACCGGGCATATCTACCCGCAAGCGACCTCTGGGAAGACGATCCTTGCCATGCAATTCCGCCTCTGCCTCCTCGATAGTCTGCAAAATGCCGCGACAGCGTTGATGATATCGCTCGCCATCAGGCGTTAAGCTGATGCTCCGCGTCGTCCGCTGGAGCAGGCGCACCTGGAGATATTCTTCCAGATTCTTGACGATGCTGGTCACCGAAGAGGGCGCCATCGACAGCGTCTCCGCCGCCTTGGTGAAACTCCCGGTTTCCACCACCCTCAAAAAAACTTGCATCGCTTGAATACGATCCATGGCGCCATGAAATATGTGAATGTGTACTTGGTCGAAACGGCCCTAGCAGGAACATTAACAGAAATTTATCGACCTCCATAGCCAACGGGCTTCGGCGCCTGCGTCAAGGCAAGTGCCGGGTCAAGACGAGGGTTGCTAGCCGGTCGCCAAACAAAGTCAGCAGGACGCCTGCAAGCATGACTGTAGCGCCACTGATTTTCACAAGCGAAACCTGACGCACTGCGGTGCCAAGCAAACCGTAGTTATCGATGAGCAGCGACGACACCAATTGACCGGCAATGACCAACGCCAGCAGATTGCTCAAGCCAATCCTGGGCGCCAGCAGCACAGTGCAGAAAATTGCGCTTGCGCCCAGCAGGCCGCCGATCAGGCGCGACCACGGTTGCGCCGGAAGTTGCGCCAGGGCGTCGCTCAGACCGCCCCGCGAGAGTCCAATGAGCGCCAACAAAATTGTTCCGCTGAAAAACGAGAACAATGCCGCGGCGATCGTGTTGCCGCTCAAGCTGGCGGCAAGTTGGCCGTTGATTGCGGCCTGGGCTGAAATGGCCGCGCCGGCGCCGAACGCGAGAAGTAGCAAAAGGGATGGCATGTGATGCTCCTGTTCAGGCGGCCGGCAAAGAAAATGTTTCCGCGAACGGGTCGTCGATATAGCCGGTTTCCGCGAAAAGATGCTTGCGCGATTCTTCGGTAGCTGCTTCCAGCGCGGCCATGTCCAGGTTCACGATACGGCCGAAGCGCTTCCGCATTTGGCCGCCGATGATGACGGTATCGATATTTCCGGGTTGTGCGGCATGGACGATGGAGCCGAGCGCATTGTTGGACGGATACAGGTTGATGTCGTCCGTGCGAATCATGACGATATCGGCTTGCTTGCCCACCGTGAGACTGCCCACCTTGTCGGCCAGACCCGCGACCGCCGCGCCGTCAATCGTTGCCGCTGACAGCAGCTCTTGCATCATCACCGGAGCAGGAGCATGGCTGTGTCCATGATGCCGGCAGCTTTGCGCCATGCTGCGTTGAAGATAGAAGGCTACCCGCATTTCCATGAACAGATCGCCGCTATAAGAACTCTCATTGTCGACGCTGAGGCCTGGCTTCATGCCGTGATTCAACGCGCTCTGATAGGAGCAGACGCCATCTTCAAGCGCATAGTGCGCATCCGAGCGGGGGCAGACGTTGACCCGCACGCCAGCCTCTCGCAGCATTTCCCATGTTGCATCCGGGAGGTCGGTGCAGTGGTTGAAGATATTGTCTGTTCCGAGCAGGCCATCCTGGAACAAGGCATCCAGCTCGGAAGCCATCGTCCTGCCGAAGAACTCGGTCACGATAGGCAATTCCAGTTTGCGCGCCTCTGCCCAGATTTCGCGATCGATCTGCGACATCATCGCCAGAGTCACCAGTGGCTGATCGCCATTGAAATACTTGGCTTTTAAACGTCCCAGGTCACGCGGCCAATTGTCCTTGTCCCAGTCGCCGGCGAGTGGTGCTCCAGGGGCGTGAACGGCGCGTATCCCTGCGTCCAGCAGGGCTTCCACCGCGGCATCCGAGTGCTCCGCGCTGCGTGCGTTGTGCGAGTTGTCGATGATTGTCGTAATGCCGGCGTCAATGCAGCCCAACGCAGTCAATAGATTGCCGACGTACATATCGGCCGGACGGTAATGTTTGGCGAAGGAAAAATGCGTGCCATTGCAATAGTCTTCCAACGTGGAGGAATTGGGATTGATCCGGCGCAATTGCCCTTCCCAGGCGTGACGATGGGTGTCGATCATGCCGGGCATGACGATCATGTTGCCGGCGTCGATAATCTCGGCACCCTCTGCTGAAATGTCGGGGCCGATGGCGACGATCTTGTCGCCCTCGATCAACAGGTCTCCTTTGGCAAAATTGCCGACTTCGGCATCCATGCTGACAATGGTGCCGCCCTTGATCAACAGACGGCGGGCGGATTGTGGCGCTTTACTGATGATGCTGCGCAGAGCGTTGGATAGTGTGGTCGTGGTCATGATTTACTTTCAAAATGTTCAGTTCAGTTCAGTAAGCGCAGCGCAGCCATGTCAGACGTGCGGATACACCCGGTCTCGGCAATGATGGAATGCATCGCTCATTGGTTGGAAAGCAGTGTAGGGCGCGAGGTAGAAAGGAAAAAGATGGCGCCGCCGGTTTTGAAATTCATAAAAACCGAACAATCGCATGAGCCGGTCATGCGCAGGCCGAAGACTATCCAGGCAGCTGCAAGCCAAAGGTAACGAGGTAAAGGCGGTCCTCGATGGCGGGAATCCCCAACTTCGATGCCAATTTAGCGGGCCAGTAGTTTTTCGGTGTTTTCATTTTCGGCCGGCGCGCCTACAATGTGCTTTACGTTAACGTTAACTGCCGTTGTAGCTAAACCCGAATTTCCTGTCCCATGATGATAATTTGACCATGCCGACCTACACCATCACCGAACTATCGCGTGAATTTGACATTACCCCGAGGGCGATCCGCTTCTATGAGGACCAGGGTTTGCTGAGTCCGAAGCGCGATGGCGCGGGCGGTCGCAACCGGGTTTATGCCGCGCGCGAACGCACCCGCCTGAAGCTGACCTTGCGCGGCAAGCGGCTGGGGCTGACGCTGTCGGAGATCAAGAGCCTGGTCGACATGTACGACACCCCCAAGGATTCGGCGCCGCAGCTGGAACTGTTCCTGGAAGTGCTGGCGCGCCACCGTGAGCATCTGGAGCAGCAGCGCGAGGATATCGAAGTGACCCTGGCTGAGATCAGCGCGCACGAAGAAGAATGCCGGCGTCTGTTGAGCAGCGGGCAACTGAGCGATCACGCCGTGGTTGCCGGACAAAAGGATTGAACGACTGCGCCGGAGCCGGCGTATTGATTTTTTAGTAATTAATCGCTTTATTTGATTCAATCAGTTGGCGATAGGGCAATACCCTGTCCCGCAATATAGAGAAAAAAGAGGAGACAACATGATTCACCTACCAGGCCTGACCTTCGACCACGGCGAGGATATCGAGGCCCTGCGCAGCGCGATCCAGGAGTTTGCCGCTGCGGAAATCGCGCCACGTGCCGCCGAAATCGATCGCAACGACCAGTTTCCGATGGATTTGTGGAAAAAGATGGGCGACCTCGGCCTGCTCGGCATCACCGCAGAAGAACAATACGGCGGCAGTGGCATGGGTTATCTGGCGCACATCATCGCGATGGAAGAAATCTCGCGCGCCTCGGCTTCGGTCGGTTTGTCGTACGGCGCCCATTCCAACCTGTGCGTCAACCAGATCAAGCGCAACGGCACTGCCGAGCAAAAAGCCAAGTACCTGCCGAAACTGATTTCCGGCGACCACATCGGCGCGTTGGCGATGTCCGAGCCGAATGCCGGTTCCGACGTGGTCAGCATGAAGCTGCGCGCCGAATGGAAGGGCGACCGTTGGGTGCTCAACGGCACAAAAATGTGGATCACCAACGGCCCGGACGCCGATGTGCTGGTGGTCTACGCCAAGAACGACATCGAAGCCGGCGCGCGTGGCATGACCGCATTCCTGATCGAAAAGAATTTCAAGGGTTTCAGCGTCGCACAGAAGCTGGACAAGCTCGGCATGCGTGGTTCGCACACCGGCGAACTGGTATTCCAGGATTGCGAAGTACCGGCTGAAAACGTGCTGGGCGGACTGGGCCAGGGCGTCAATGTCCTGATGTCCGGTCTCGACTACGAACGCAGCGTGCTGTCCGGCGGTCCGCTTGGCATCATGCAAGCCTGCATGGATGTGGTGGTGCCGTATGTGCACGACCGCAAGCAGTTCGGCCAGCCAATTGGCGAATTCCAGCTGATGCAGGGCAAATTGGCCGATATGTATTCGACCATGATGGCTTGCAAGGCCTATGTCTATGCCGTCGGCCAGGCTTGCGACCGTGCCAAGACGCCGGAAGCTGCCCGCGCCTTGCGCAAGGATGCTGCCAGCGCAATCCTGTACTCGGCGGAAAAAGCCACCTGGATGGCGGGTGAAGCGATCCAGGCGTTGGGCGGCAATGGTTACATCAATGAATATCCGGTGGGACGTTTGTGGCGCGACGCCAAATTGTATGAAATCGGCGCCGGCACCAGCGAAATCCGCCGCATGCTGATCGGCCGCGAACTGTTTGCGGAAACGCGCTAAGCGCCAACGGTCAGCGCAAAGCATCGCGGCTGCCCGCCAAAATGCATGGCCGCCAGCCGGCCAGGAAATAATTGCCTGGCCGGTTCGCTGGCCGCAGCGAATTTTTGGCATAATTGAAAAACAGACAACAGCGGCAAGAACATGACTTCACTGCACATCCACACCGCATTACTGCAGCATCCACAACTTTCGGTCGCTCTCGACAAGCAAGTTTTGCTGAAGATGGAAAACACCCAGCCGTCCGGCTCCTTCAAGCTGCGCGGGATTGGCCTGTTATGCCAACGCGCAGTGGCCGGCGGTGCCGGCCATCTGGTGTGTCCGTCGGGCGGCAACGCCGGCTTTGCGGCGGCAGTCGCCGGCGCGGCACTGGGCACCAAAACCACCATCGTGGTGCCGGAAACTACCTCCGCCGAAGTGTGCCAGCGCATCCGCGACATCGGCGCCGAAGTGATCGTCCACGGCGCTTTGTGGGATGAAGCCAACCAGTATGCTTTGCGCCTGTGCGAACAGCCCGGCAGCATCTACATTCCACCATTCGATCACGCTGATATCTGGGACGGTAACGCCACCCTGATCGATGAGGCGGTATTGCAGGCAAAGCAACTCGGGATCGATTTCGATGTCGTCATCTGTGCGGTCGGCGGCGGTGGCCTGATGAACGGCGTATTGACGGGCCTGCATCGCAACGGCCTGGCGCACATTCCCTTGATAGCAGTGGAGACAGAAGGCGCAGCCTCGCTATCTGCCGCTGTGAGCGCTGACGAACTGGTGACGCTGCCAGCAATCAATACGATTGCCAACAGCCTGGCGGCCAAGCGGGTTTCTGCGCAATCCTTTGCCTGGACCAAGCAGCACAAGGTCCACAACGTTACCGTCAGCGATGCCCAGGCGGTCAGTGCTTGCCTGGCGTTTGCCGATCAGATGCGGATCCTGGTTGAACCGGCTTGCGGCGCCGCCCTGGCCGTGGCCTATCAACAGCCACCTGAATTGACGCCGTACAAGCGGCCGTTGATCGTGGTATGCGGCGGCATCGGCGTCAGCCTTGCTGCCTTGGCCGGCTGGAAGGAGCGCTTTTCGCTGTGATTACGTCTGCAAGCTTTCCGAAATTATTGTCGTCGCAGATCGCTTTCGATACTGCGCGCATGATCTTGGACGGCTTCGACAAGCATTACCGATTGTTCCGCGAAGCCAGCCGTCTGGCCAAACAGCATTTTGAAGATGCCGACTGGAACACTGCGCAGCTTGCCGCGCGCGAGCGTATCGATTTTTACGATGCGCGGGTGCACGAATGCGTGCAGGCGCTGGAAGACGAATACGACAAGGACGACCTGACCGATGCGGTCTGGCGCGAGGTAAAGCTGCACTACATCGGCATGCTGACCTACCATAAGCAACCCGAACTGGCCGAGACGTTCTTCAATTCGGTCTGCTGCAACATCCTGCACCGCACCTATTTTCATAACGATTTCATCTTCGTGCGGCCGGCAGTGTCGACCGAATACATCGACACCGATGAAGCGCTGCCGACCTACCGGGTTTACTACCCGCAGAAGGACGGCATGCATTACACGCTGAAGCGGCTGATTACCAATTTCCAGTTGCAGCGGCCATTTGCCGATCTGGATCGCGATATCGGGCTGGCCGAGGAGCGGATCAGGGCATCGTTCGGCGACATCCCGCCGGAGCCGAATCACCAGATCCAGGTGCTGTCGAACCTGTTTTACCGCAACAAAGGCGCTTATGTCGTTGGCAAGATGATCAACGGCTCGCGCGAATATCCATTCGTGGTGCCGATCCTGCATGGCCGCGACGGCAAGCTGGTGTTGGACGCGGTGCTGTTCGACAACAAGATTCTGGCCATCCTGTTTTCCTTCACGCGCGCCTATTTCATGGTCGACATGGAAGTGCCGTCGGCCTATGTGCAATTCCTGCGCACCCTGCTGCCGAACAAGCCGCGCAGCGAAATCTATACGATCCTGGGTTTGCAGAAGCTCGGCAAGGCATTGTTCTATCGCGATTTCCTGCGTCATTTGCGGCATTCTTCGGACCGTTTCGAAATCGCGCCGGGGATCCGCGGGCTGGTGATGGTGGTGTTTGCGCTGCCGTCGTTCCCGTATGTGTTCAAGGTCATCAAGGATTATTTCCCGGCGCCGAAGGAAACCACCAAGGCGCTGGTCAAGGAAAAGTACCTGCTGGTCAAGCACCACGATCGCGTCGGCCGCATGGCCGATACGCTGGAATATTCCAGCGTGGCCTTCCCGCGCGCGCGTTTTGCCGATGAATTGCTGGCCGAACTGAAACTGGTGGCGCCGTCGGTGGTTGAAGAAGAGGGCGACGAAGTCATCATCAAGCACCTGTACATCGAGCGCCGCATGGTGCCGTTGAACATCTACCTGGGTAACGCCGAGAAGAACGACGACCAGGCGGCGCTGGAACATGGGGTGGTCGAGTACGGTAACGCTATCAAGGAATTGGTCGCGGCGAATATCTTTCCTGGCGACATGTTGTACAAAAATTTTGGGGTCACGCGTCACAATCGGGTCGTGTTTTACGACTATGATGAGATTGAATACATCACAGACTGCAATTTCCGCACGATCCCGCAGCCGCGCAACGAGGAAGATGAAATGGCCGCCGAGCCTTGGTATCCGGTTGCCAGGAACGATGTTTTTCCGGAACAGTTCGGTGTATTTTTACTCGGTAACCAGAACGTGAAGAAGTACTTCATTAAACATCACGCAGACTTATTAACCCAGCAATATTGGCAGCAACGCAAGCAACACATCCTGGAGGGGCATTTCGACGACGTTTTTCCTTATCCGCAAGAATGTCGTTTTACCTACACGGCAGCCGGCTGATTGCTATTTTCCCGGATGGCCCCAAGTAATTCTTGTGAAAATGCGTGTGAAGTGTAAACAGGGAAATCGCAGCACATAGTTGATGGCAGCAACCGAATTCGTAATCTAGCGCAGCAGTTTTATTTTTCACTAACCAGGCAGCAAAGACGTCCCGAGAACCATCACCTGCGACGCAGTCGCCAGCCGTGAGCAATTCCCGGGACAGCTTACAAGTTGTCGTAATCTGGAGAAGCAACATGAATGACCCAATCGTTATCGTCGGTGCAGCCCGTACTCCAATGGGTGCGTTTCAGGGTGATTTTTCGGCGTTGAATGCCAGTGATCTGGGCGCAGTCGCCATCAAGGCTGCCGTCGAGCGCGCTGGATTGAAGCCGGAACAGGTCGACGCCGTGTTGTTCGGCAATGTGCTGCAAGCCGGCCAGGGTCAGGCTCCGGCGCGCCAGGCAACGATCAAGGCAGGACTGCCGGTCGGCACCAATGCAGCCACCATTTCCAAGGTTTGCGGCTCGGCCATGCAAGCGACCATGTTTGCTTTCGACGGCCTGCTGGCTGGCACCCATGAAGTCGTAGTTGCGGGCGGCATGGAATCGATGACCAATGCGCCGTACCTGATTCCGAAAGCGCGCGGCGGCTATCGCATCGGCCACGGCACGATCCTCGACCACATGATGCTGGACGGCCTGGAAGATGCCTACTCCAAGGGCGACAACGGCGGCGGCCGTTCGATGGGTACTTTCGGTGAAGATTGCGCCGCCAAGTACCATTTCAGCCGCGCTGACCAGGATGCATTTGCCATCGCTTCGGTGCAACGCGCGCAAGCCGCCACCGCTGATGGTTCCTTCAAATGGGAAATCGCGCCGGTGACAGTCACCAGCCGCGCCGGCGAAGTCGTCATCGACAAGGACGAAGGCCCGCAAAAAGCCAAGATCGACAAGATTCCGTCGCTGCGTGCGGCATTCAAGAAAGACGGCACCATTACCGCCGCTTCGTCGTCGTCGATCAACGACGGCGCTGCCGCCCTGGTGTTGATGCGCGAATCGACCGCCAAGAAACTCGGCTGCACGCCGATTGCCCGCATCGTCGCGCATGCCAGCCATTCGCAGGAACCGGATTGGTTCACGACTGCACCGGTCGGCGCCATCGAAAAGCTCTACAAGAAAACCGGCTGGACCAGCGGCGACGTCGACCTGTTCGAAATCAACGAAGCGTTTGCGGTAGTGCCGATGGCAGCGATGAAGGAACACAACATCCCGCACGACAAGATCAACGTCCACGGCGGCGCCTGCGCCCTCGGCCACCCGATCGGCGCCTCCGGCGCCCGCATCATCGTGACCCTGCTGGGTGCGTTGAAGGCCAAGGGCGGCAAGCGCGGCGTGGCGTCGCTGTGTATCGGTGGTGGTGAAGGTACTGCGATCGCCGTCGAACTGGTTTGATCTCCGTTCGATTAATTAAGTAGCAAGCAGCAAAAGGATCAGTGTGAGTCGGTGGAAACTTCGCGGAGTTTCCGCGGATTCCCACTGATCTTTGCTATTTGATTTTGCGAGTTGCGAATTAAACAATTGGCATTCATTCATACAAGGTAAAAAGATGGCCGCAGCAATCGACTTCTACTTTGATTTTTCCTCTCCGTACGGCTATTTCGCGGCCACCCGTATCGACGAACTGGCGACCAAGTACGAGCGCGATGTCGAATGGCATCCGATCCTGCTCGGTCCGGTATTCAAGACCACCGGATCGATGCCGCTGGTGCAGGTGCCGATCAAGGGCGACTACGCGTTTCATGATTTCGAGCGCACCGCGCGTTTCCACGGCATTCCGTACAAACGTCCCGGCGCCTTCCCGATATCGACCCAGGCCGCGGCGCGCGCCGTGCTATGGGTGCGCGGCAAGCAAGGCGAGGACAAGGCGATCAAGTTCGCCAGGCAGATCTACAAGGCGTATTTTGTCGATGGCATCAACATCGGCGAGCCGATGCACCTGCTGGAAATCGGCCACCATGCCGGCATCGATACCGTCGGCCTGACCGATGGCATCAACAGCCTGCCGATCAAGAACCAGTTGAAGGCAGAGGTTGATTTGGCGATGGCGCGCGGCGTGTTCGGTTCGCCCTTCGTGATTGCCGACGGCGAAGCGTTCTGGGGCTTCGATCGTTTCGACCAGCTCGAAGCATTTCTGCGGGACGGCAAGATTTGAAAGAAAAGAACATCGATTGCCCATGCGGCGGCGGCAAGTATGCGCAGTGTTGCGGGCGTTATCACAGCGGTGACGCAGTGGCGCCGAGCGCCGAAGCGCTGATGCGTTCGCGCTACAGCGCCTATGTGATGAACCTTGGCGACTATCTGCAGGCAACCTGGCACCGGACGACGCGCCCGCTTGAACCGATCACCGCTGAAGCGGGCCTGAAATGGCTGGGCCTGGAGGTGCGCAAGCACGAGACGAACGGCGATAGCGCCACAGTCGAATTCGTGGCGCGTTACAAGATCGGCGGCCGCGCAGAGCGCTTGCATGAAGTCAGCAGCTTCTTGCGCGAGCGCGAAGCGGGAGGCGACGACCGCTTGTGCTGGTTCTACGTCGACGGCAGTTTTCCAAACAAAGAAAAATAATTGCGCAAAGCATAAGAAGATCCAACAGGAGACAAGACCATGACGCAATTGCATTCAAGTATCGACCGCGGCAGTCAGGACACGCCGCTGATCGAACAAACCATCGGCCGTTTTTTCGACGACATGGTGGAGCGCGTTGCAGACAACGACGCGCTGGTATCACGCCATCAGCAGGTTCGCCTTAGCTATCGGCAGCTGCAGACCGAAGCCCGGCGCCTGGCCAGCGCCATGCTCAAGCTTGGCCTGCAGCCGGGCGATCGCATCGGCATCTGGTCGCACAACAACGCCGAGTGGCTGCTGACGCAACTGGCGACGGCTTACGCCGGCATCATCCTGGTCAACATCAATCCGGCCTATCGGGTCAGCGAGTTGGAGTACGCGCTGAACAATGTCGGCTGCAAGGCATTGATTTCGATGACCAGTTTCAAGACCAGCGATTACCTGGAGATGATCCGCACATTGGCGCCGGAATTGCAGCACGCGACGCCGGGCGCATTGCAAGCCGCGCGTCTGCCGACATTGAAGACGGTGATCCAGCTTGGCCGCGACGACGTGCCTGGCATGTTGCGCTTCAGGGATTTCATCGCCGGCGGCGATCCGTCCGATCCGCAGTTGGCACAGCTTGGAAACACCCTACAAGCCAGCGATCCGATCAATATCCAATTCACCAGCGGCACCACCGGTTTCCCCAAAGGGGCGACGCTGACTCATCGCAACATCCTGAACAACGGTTTTTTCATCGGCGAAGCGATGAAGCTGACTGCGCAGGACCGGCTCTGCATTCCAGTGCCTTTGTACCACTGCTTCGGCATGGTGCTCGGCAACCTGGCTTGCCTGACGCACGGCGCCACGATCGTCTACCCGAACGACGGCTTCGAGCCGCTGTCGGTGCTGCAGGCGGTACAGGAAGAACGTTGCACCGGCTTGCACGGCGTGCCCACCATGTTCATTGCCGAGCTCGATCATCCGCGCTTTGCCGAATTCGATTTGTCGACGCTGCGCACCGGCATCATGGCCGGCTCGCCGTGTCCGATCGAGGTGATGAAGCGCGTGGTGCGCGACATGCATCTTGAGGAAATCACGATTGCCTACGGCATGACGGAAACCAGTCCGGTCAGCTGCCAAAGCATGACCGACACGCCGCTGGAAAAGCGGGTGTCGACGGTGGGCTGCGTGCAGCCGCATCTGCAGATCAAGATTGTTGATCCGGAGTCGGGCGAGATCATGCCTATCGGCAGTTCCGGCGAGTTGTGCACCCACGGTTATTCGGTGATGCACGGTTACTGGGGCGACGAGGAAAAGACGCGCGAAGCGATCGACAACGAAGGCTGGATGCACACCGGTGACCTGGCGACGATGGATGCCGAAGGCTACGTCAATATCGTCGGCCGCATGAAAGACATGGTGATCCGCGGCGGTGAGAATATTTATCCGCGCGAGATAGAAGAATTTTTGTATCGCCATCCGGCGATCCAGGATGTCCAGGTGGTCGGTTTGCCGGACCAGAAGTATGGCGAGGAATTGTGCGCATGGATCATCCGACGGCCAGGCCAGGCGCTGGATGAGCAGGGCGTGCGCGATTTCTGCCTGGGCCAGATCGCGCACTACAAGGTGCCGCGCTACATCCGTTTTGTCGACGCTTTCCCGATGACGGTAACCGGCAAGATACAGAAATTCAAGATTCGCGAAGCGATGAAGGACGAGCTCAAGCTCAACGATATCCGCACCGCATAATAATTCAAAATACAAGACACAAAGGACATTGCAATGCCCCAGTTAGAAAGCAAGCTGAATCCGCGCAGCGAAGAATTCCAGCAGAATGCCAACGCCCTCAATTTGCTGGTCGATGATTTGCGGCAGAAGGTGGCGCAGATCGCCGAAGGCGGCGGCGAAGCGGCGCGCGCCAAGCACGTCGCACGTGGCAAGCTACTGCCGCGCGAACGGGTGCAGATGCTGCTCGATCCGGGCACACCGTTCCTCGAATTTTCCCAGTTGGCTGCCTATCACGTCTACAAGGACAAGGATGGCAGCGATGCCGCGCCGGCTGCCGGCGTGATTACCGGCATCGGCCGCATCGCCGGCCAGGAATGCGTGATCGTCTGCAACGACGCTACCGTCAAGGGCGGCACCTACTATCCGCTGAGCGTGAAGAAGCATTTGCGGGCGCAGGAAATCGCCGAGCAGAACAACCTGCCTTGCATTTACCTGGTCGACAGCGGCGGCGCCAACCTGCCTAATCAGGATGAAGTATTCCCGGATCGCGATCACTTCGGCCGCATCTTCTTCAACCAGGCCAACCTGTCGGCCAAGGGCATCCCGCAAATCGCCGTGGTGATGGGTTCGTGCACAGCAGGCGGCGCATATGTGCCGGCGATGAGCGACGAATCGATTATCGTCAAGAACCAAGGCACGATTTTCCTGGCCGGTCCACCGCTGGTGAAGGCAGCTACTGGTGAAGTGGTCAGCGCCGAAGACCTCGGCGGCGGCGATGTACACACGCGCCTGTCCGGCGTGGCGGATCACCTGGCGCAGAACGACACGCACGCGCTGTCGCTGGCGCGCACCATCGTCTCCAACCTGAACCGCCAGAAACCGCAAGGTCCGCTATTGCGTCCGGTGGTCGAGCCAAAGTATCCGGCGCAGGAATTGTACGGCGTGATTCCGCTCGATACCCGCAAGCCTTTCGATGTGCGCGAAGTGATTGCGCGCGTGGTCGACGGCAGTGAGTTCGACGAATTCAAGGCGCGTTACGGCACTACGCTGATCTGCGGCTTTGCACATATCTACGGCATGCCGGTCGGCATCATCGCCAACAACGGCATCCTGTTTTCAGAAGCGGCCTTGAAAGGCACGCACTTCATCGAGCTGTGCTCGCAACGCAAGATCCCGCTGGTGTTCCTGCAAAACATCACCGGCTTCATGGTTGGTCGTCGTTACGAAAATGAAGGCATCGCACGCAATGGCGCCAAGATGGTGACTGCGGTGGCGACCACCTCGGTGCCGAAGCTGACGGTGATCATCGGCGGTAGTTTCGGCGCCGGCAATTACGGCATGTGCGGCCGCGCCTATTCGCCGCGTTTCCTGTGGATGTGGCCGAACGCACGGATTTCGGTGATGGGTGGCGAACAGGCCGCCGGCGTCCTGGCGACCGTCAAGCGCGATGGTATTGAAGGCAAGGGCGGTAGCTGGAGCGCCGATGAGGAAGAGGCGTTCAAGAAGCCGATCCGCGATCAGTATGAGCACCAGGGTCATCCGTATTACGCGTCGGCGCGTTTGTGGGACGACGGCGTGATCGATCCGGCCGATACGCGCAGGGTGCTGGGCCTGGGTCTGAGCGCGGCGCTGAATGCGCCGATCGCTGAAACGAAGTTCGGTGTATTCCGCATGTAACTCAACAATACGCATCAACAGGGATAAAAATAAAATGCATAAACTCACGAAGAAATCGCAATTGGCATTGGTGCTGACTTGCGCGCTGGCGGCCATCTGCTGGCAAGGAACCGCGCAGGCGCGCAACACCAGGTTGCTGCTGCCGATCGATACAGTTGTGCCGCCGAAAACGGCGCAGGCGCAAGCACAGCCGCAGCCGGCGGGCCAGGTAGCGGCGCACAAGGGCGACGATGACGATATGGTCATCATCTTCGGTGAGGCGGCAGTGCCGCAAGGGTTGAAGTTCGTGTCGCAGGACATCCAGGCCAGGGGCGAGGTCCAACCGAGTTTCAGGCATGGTTACGAGGATGAGGCGATTTGCCAACAGGCTTTCCGCAAGGCGATGGTCAAACTGATAGGCCAGGCACGCGCGCAGGGCGCCAATGCAGTGGTTGGCATCGTCAGCAACTACAACCATGCCACCGTCATGGACAGCCCGACCCAGTATGAGTGCCACGCTGGCACAACCCGCGCGGTGGTTGACCTGAAAGCGAAGCTGGCCAAGATCGACGGCTTGTCCGACGCACCGGCGCCGAAGGCAAATTGATGCGACACGCATCGACAAGCCGGGAGCAGCGAAACGCAATCACCAAGGGGCAAATGGGAATGATCGATTTTTCAAGAAGAAGCTGTCTCGGGCTGGCGTTTGCCTGCGTGCTGGCGAACGGGTTCTGGCCGACGGCGGCGCAAGCGCGCAATACCAAGTTACTGCTGCCGGTTGAACCGGTATTTGCGCAGAAGGTAGTCCAGCGGGCTGTCGGTAGCGACATGTCGATCATCTTCGGCGCAGCGATACCGGACGGCACGAGCTTGTTGTCGGATGAAATTTACGTCAGAGGCGAGGCCAAGCCCAACTATCGCGCAGTCAGAAGCGACGACTCGGATGTCTGCAAACTTGCCTTGCAAAATGCCTTGCTTGACCTGGTGCAGCAGGCACGCGCCAGGAACGCCAACGCGCTGGTCGGCATTGTCAGTTACTACGATCGCCTGGCGGTGATGAATAGCCCGACCCAATATGAATGCCATGCGGGGGCCACGCGCGCAGTCGTCGATCTCAAAGCCAGGCTGGGCAAGATCGACCGTATTGCCAGCGTTCCTGCCGGTGTCGCCGCCGCGCCGGCGCCGTCGGAAGCGCGCTTGTTTCCGCCAGCATCCGGTTTTGCCGATATCAGCGACTCCCGGCACATACCGTTTCTGGATCAGCAGGGCCGTGAAGCCTATCAACTGTGGTTGACCAGAGTTGGTACCAAGGCTTTTGTCATTGCCGAAGACGGTCATTGGACGCAAACCTGGGGCAATCCGCCCGACCAGAATTTGCCAAGGGATCCTGCGGTGCGCGCCTTGCAACTTTGCTACAACCTGAGCGGCAGGAACTGCCAGTTGTATGCGATCGACAGCACCGTGGTGTATCGGGCCAGCGCCGCCGCCTTGCCGGCGCCGCGATCGACGCCGGGAACTGCCGCAGCGCTGGCAGGTGAATGAGTGTAGCCAAACAATCATCATGAAAAAAATGAAACCGTCATCAGCCAGTTGGGCAGCGCGTCATGCGCTGGGATGCTCATGTATTGCGCTCAGCGCGTGGTCCGGCCATGCCGCCGCGCAGGCCTTGGCGCAGGATTTGAACGAAGCGGTCATCAAGCTGCCGGTGACGGTCAAGAACCTGTATGGCCGCAGCGTTAGCGGTAATGTCACGGTGACGCAGTTCAAGCCGGCCGGAGCTGGGCCGTTTCCGATCGTCATCATCAGTCATGGCCGTAGCGGCGAGAATCGCGCCACGCCACCGCGTTTCCGGTATACCCAGCAGGCGCGTTTTTTCATAGAGCGCGGGTTTGCCGTGTTCGTACCGACCCGCCTTGGCTACGGCGAGGCCGGTGTCGATCCCGATCCCGAGGATAGCGGCAGCTGCAACCAGAAAGACTATGGGCCGATGGCCGATGCCGCATCTACCGAAGTGCTGGCGGTTCTCGATTTCGCCAAGCAGCAGCCTTACGTGAATCCGCAACGCGTGTTGCTGGTCGGCCAATCGGTCGGCGGCTATACGACCACTGCGACTGCGGCCAGGAATCCGGCGGGGCTGGTGGCGGCGATCAATTTTGCCGGCGGCGCCGGCGGTGATCCGGTCGCCCATCCTGGCGTGCCTTGCCAGGGCGATAAACTGGAAAGCATGTACGCGCAATTCGGCAAGACCACCAAGGTGCCGATGCTCTGGATCTACACCGAGAACGACCTGTATTTTGGGCCGAAATACAGCCAGGCCTGGCAGGCCGCTTTCAACAAGGCGGGCGGACAGGCCGAATACAAATTGCTGCCGCCATTTGCCAAGAACGGACACACGCTGTTCGCCGGCGGACTCAGCATCTGGGAGCCGGTCGTGGCCGATTTCCTGGACCGTAACGGATTTCCTGCGGAGCCATTGAAAAAATGATGCAAGCTTATTTTGAATCGCTGGCGCGCTACCATGTGTGGGCCACCGAGAAATTGCTCGAACAGATTGCTGCCATCAACGAGGAAGATTATCGTCGCGATTGCGGTCTGTTTTTTCATTCGATACATGGCACTTTGAACCATATGCTGGTCAGTGAGCGCCATTGGTATTCACGCATTGCCGATGGCATTTCGCTGAAAATGGCGCTGGATACCGAATTGGAAAGCCGGCGCGATCTCCTGGCGCGCGCCGTGGCCGACGCCTCGCAACATTGGGGCGCATGGCTGTCGAGCGATCCGCAACGGGATTATTCCGGCAATCTGCAATACACCCGGGCAACCGGCGCTTCGGCTGCGGCGCCGCTGACGGCGGTGCTCGGCCACGTTTTCAACCACGCCACCCACCATCGCGGCCAGATCACTGCGGCGCTGACCGCCATGGGTTACGCGTGTCCGGAACTGGATTTTATTTACTTGGCGGTGGCAACGCAGCAAGCGGAGATGAACAAATGACTTACCAGACTTTGACTATACAACGCGCGGCACAGGTAGCCACCATCGTGCTCAACCGGCCCGAAGTGCGCAATGCCTTCAATGAAACCATGATTGCGGAAATTACCCACGCTTTCCTGGACCTGGGCGGCAGCGCCGAGGTACGCGCCATCGTGCTGGCGGCGAATGGCGCAGCGTTCTGCGCCGGCGGCGATCTCAACTGGATGAAGGCGATGGCGGATTACACGCCGGAGCAGAATCGCGCCGACGCCGCCCAGCTGGCGACGATGCTGCGCACCATTTACCAATGTCCGAAGCCGGTGATCGCCAAAGTACAGGGCGATTGCTATGCAGGCGGCTTGGGGCTGGTGTCGGCATGCGATATCGTGGTTGCCGTGGATAGCGCCCAGTTCTGCCTGTCGGAAGTGAAAATCGGCCTGATCCCGGCTACCATCTCGCCTTACGTCATCAAGTCGATCGGCGAATCGGCCGCGCGCCGCTATTTCATTACCGCCGAGCGCTTTTCGGCAGAAACCGCACAGCGGCATGGGCTGGTGCATGAAGTTGTCGCAGCGGAAACACTGGATGAATCCGTGAACCAGCTGCTCAAGGCGTTATTGGCGGCCAGCCCCAACGCCGTCACCGAAGCCAAGCGCCTGGTGCGGGCGATTGCCGGCCAGCCACTGACGGAAACGCTGATCGCCGATACCGTGGAAGATATCGCCAAGATCCGTGCTTCTGTCGAAGGCCGGGAGGGCGTGCGCGCCTTCCTGGAGAAGCGTAAACCGTCCTGGCTACAGTGATTGCGTCGCGATCACATACAATCTCGTTCTTGCGGAGGCGATTTTGCCGACGCGAGTGCTGGAAACAATATTAAATGATTAACGAAGCATTTTTGAACGATCCTTACCCCGCGTACCACGCGCTGCGTGCCGAAGGGCCGCTGCATTGGAGCCCCGAGTTCTGCGGCGGCGCCTGGCTGCTCACCGGCCATGCCGATGTCGCCGCCGTGCTGCGCGATCCGCGCTTCTCGGTGCGGCGCGCCGGCGGCTGGGCGAATAGCAGCGGACCGGGGGCATTGACTGAACTCCGTGAATTCAAGCGCATTTTTTCGCGCTCGCTGCTGTTCGTCGATGCGCCACAGCACACCCGCCTGCGCCAGGTGATGAACGCCGGCTTCAAACCGGCAGCGTTGCAGGAATTGGCGCCGCAGATCCAGACCATCGTCACTCGTCTGCTGGACGACGTGTTGGCGAAGGCCGCTGTCGGCACCGGACAGTTTGCTGAATTTGCTCAGTTTGACTTCATGCGCGATTTCGCCCGCCCGCTGCCGGCGCTGGTGATTGCCAGCATGCTCGGCATCGCCGCCGAAGATCGCAGCGAATTTGTCGCCTGGTCCGACGACATCGCCGCCTTCATCGGCAGCCCGACGCCGACGCTGGAAATTGCCCGGCGCGCCCAGGTCAGCCTGATCGCGATGAACGAATATTTCCGCCAACTGCTGCCGCAGCGCCGGGCAGCCCTTGGCGACGATTTGATGAGCCAGCTGATCCGCGCCGAAGCCAGCGGCGGCATCATCACCACCAAGGAATTGCTGGCGCAATGCTGCACGCTGCTGTTCGCCGGCCATGAAACCACGCGTAACCTGCTCGGCAACGGCATGCTGGCGTTGCTGCAGCATCCGCAGCAATGGCAGGCGCTGCAAGCAGAGCCATCCTTGCTGCCATCCGCGTTGAAGGAATTGCTGCGTTTCGACAGCCCGGTGCAATATACCGGCCGTCGCCTCAAGGTCGATGTCGAGATGCATGGCCAGGTCATGAAGAAGGGCGACCTGGTGATTCCGCTGATCGGCGCGGCCAATCACGACCCGGCCAAGTTTACCGATCCGGACCGGCTCGATATTCGCCGCAACGAAGGTGCGCATCTGTCTTTCGGTTACGGCCCGCATGTCTGTATCGGCGCCACGTTGACTTATCTGGAAGCGGAAATTGCGATGCGCAGCGTAATGCAGCGCCTGCCGCAACTGGGATTGGTCGGCGACACGCAATCCTGGGGCGAGAACGCGGTATATCGCAGCTTGAACCGCTTGCCGTTGCAATTTGCGCGGCCATCGCCGGCGGCGCATGTACAAACGGCGGAAGTCCACTATGCCTGAGTTGCTGAATCAGATTCGCGAGCAGCTGGCCGCATTGCAAGAACAGAAGCTGCTGCGCAAGCGTCGTATCGTTGACGGTCCGCAAGGGCCGTTGCTGGATGTCGACGGCCGCCAGTACCTGGCATTTTGCAGCAACGATTATCTCGGTTTGGCGAATCATCCTGCATTACATGCGGCAGCCGCAGCCGGACTGGAAAAATACGGCGTCGGCGCCAGCGCATCGGCGCTGATCAGCGGCCACACCAGCGTGGTCGAGGAGTTGGAACAGGCATTGGCGGCTTTCGTCGGCATGCCGCGCGCCTTGCATTTTTCGACCGGCTACATGGCCAACATGGGAACCATCCCGGCACTGGTCGGCCCTGGCGATGTGGTGTTCTCGGACCGTCTGAACCATGCCTGCCTGATCGACGGCGCACGCTTGTCCGGCGCGCAGTTCCGTATTTATCCGCATGCCGATGTGGCGCGCCTGGAACAGTTGCTGGCCAAGAGCAGCAGCCCGCGCAAACTGATTGTCACCGATGCGATCTTCAGCATGGATGGCGATATTGCGCCGTTGCCGGAACTGCTGGCCCTGTGCGAAAAATACGATGCCTGGATGCTGGTCGACGATGCTCACGGTTTCGGCGTGCTGGGGCCGCAGGGACGCGGCAGCCTGGCGCATTTCGGCATCCAGTCGCAACGCATCCTGTACATGGGGACCTTGGGCAAGGCCGCCGGCGTCGCCGGTGCTTTCGTTGCCGGCGATGCGCTACTGATTGAATGGCTGCTGCAACGCGCGCGGACCTACGTGTTCACTACTGCCAGCCCACCGTTGCTGGCGAGCGCCTTGTTGGCGGCCGTCAAGGTGATGCAGGACGAAGATTGGCGGCATCAGCATCTGCGTGAACTGATTGCACGTTTGCGCAGCGGCCTGGCTGGTTTGCCGTGGCCGCTGCTGCCATCCGAGACCGCGGTGCAGGCTTTGATCGTCGAAGATAACCAACTGGCGCTGGACCTGATGGAAGGCTTGCGCGAGCAAGGCATCTGGGTGCCGGCAATCCGTCCGCCGACGGTGCCGAAGGGTACTGCGCGTTTGCGCATTTCGTTGTCGGCGGCACACAGTATCGAACAAGTAGACCAGCTGGCGAGCGCGTTGCATGCGCTGGCTGCGAATAATGCCGACGCGTCAGCGCGAGGCATGACAAGGAATGTAATTGAATAAATCTGAAAAAAATCTCCCCGCACCGCAATCGGAGCTGGTCCGGCGTAGCCTGGCCAGTGTCTGGCATCCGTGCACCCAGATGCAGCACCATGAAACGGTGCCGCTGATTGCGGTCGGCCGCGGCCGCGGCGCCTGGCTGTACGACACCGACGGCAAGCGTTATCTGGACGGGATCAGCTCCTGGTGGGTCAATCTGTTCGGCCATGCCAATCCGCGCATCAATGCTGCGTTGAAGGATCAACTCGATCAACTTGAGCATGCGATGCTGGCCGGCTTCACGCACGAACCGGTGGTGCAGTTGTCGGAACAACTGGCGGCGCGCACCGGCAATGTATTGGGACACTGTTTCTATGCGTCTGATGGCGCTTCGGCGGTCGAGATCGCACTGAAGATGAGTTTTCATGCGTGGCGCAACGCCGGCTATGCCGACAAGCAGGAATTCGTTTGCCTCAAGGGCAGCTATCACGGTGAAACCATCGGCGCGCTGGCAGTGACCGATGTGCCGCTGTTTCGCGATGCCTACGGCCCGTTGCTGCGCCAGGCGCACGTGGTGGCGTCGCCCGATGCCCGTGCCGCGCGCGACGGCGAGACTGCCGCCGATGTGGCGCGCCGCGCCGCCGCGACGCTGGAGAAGTTGCTGCAGCAGCGCTCCAGCCATATCGCCGCCATCATCATCGAACCGCTGGTGCAATGCGCCACCGGCATGGCGATGCACGATCCGGTCTATTTACGCGATCTGCGCGCATTATGCGATCGCTACAAGGTTCATCTGATTTTTGACGAAATCGCCGTCGGCTGCGGCCGCACCGGCACTTTCTTCGCATCCGAACAAGCCGCAGCTGCTGGCGAGGCGCCGATCTGGCCGGATTTCCTGTGCCTGTCGAAAGGCATCAGTGGCGGATATCTTCCATTGTCGCTGGTGATGACGCGCGATGAAATCTACCAGGCGTTCTACGATAACGATCTGGCGCGCGGCTTCCTGCACTCGCATTCCTACACCGGCAACCCGCTGGCTTGTCGCGCTGCGTTGGCGACGCTGGCGATCTTCGACGAAGACGATGTGATCAACACCAACCGCCAGCGCGCGCAGCGTATTACCGCCGCGCTGGCGCCGTTGGCGCAGCATGCGAAAGTGCGGCATTTCCGCCAGCAGGGCATGATCTGGGCATTCGATGCGGTAATCGACAACAAGGCGCAGGCGGCGACTTTTTCGCGGCGCTTTTTTGCCAGCGCGGTGGAACAGGAATTGTTGTTGCGGCCGATCGGCAAGACCGTCTACCTGATGCCGCCGTACATCCTCGACGATGAGGAAATCGATTTGCTGGCGACACGTACCGCTGCGGTTTTTGAAAGCGTGGTCGGCAATGATTGATCAAACCACAGACTCTTTCAAGGCAGCCTGGTTCATTGCCGGCACCGACACTGAAATCGGCAAGACATTGATTGCCGGTGCGATGTTGCACGCACTCACCAAGACCGGCGTCCGCAGCGCCGGCATGAAGCCGGTCGCCGCTGGCGCCGAACTGCGCGATGGCGTCTGGCATAACGATGATGCGGATGTCCTGGCGGCGGAAGCCAGCGTGGCATTGCCGCAGGAATTGACGACGCCGTTTTTGCTGCGTCAACCGACCGCGCCGCATATCGCCGCAGCGCAGGAACAGCGGACGATCGAACTGGAACATATCCTGACCTGTTATAGACAGCTCACCGGCCTGGCTGATGCCGTGGTGGTAGAAGGCGTCGGCGGTTTCCGCGTGCCGCTCAACGATAAACACGATACCGCCGACCTGGCGCAGCAGCTCGGCTTGCCGGTGGTGCTGGTGGTGGGCCTGCGGCTCGGCTGTATCAACCATGCCATGTTGACCGTCGAGGCAATCGCCGCGCGCGGACTGCAGCTTGCCGGCTGGGTCGCCAATACGGTGGATGCCGCGATGCTTAACGGCGACGCCAATATCGCGGCGCTGAAGAGCCGCATCCAGGCACCGTTCCTGGGCCGCGTGCCGCGCATGCCCGAGTTACCTGCCAAGGCGCTGGTCAAGGCCGCCGCCGATCATCTGGATTTTTCATGTTTGCCGGGTTGGCCGCTGCCATCCGGCATTCACTCTTAACCCTATTCCCTCAACACAAAGGAAGTTAGATCATGTCATCGCAACCAATTACATTCCAACCAGCCGCCAAGCCGCTGGTGCTGCCAGCCGATGCCAAGTGGCCGGTGCAAGCCGTGCTGGACCTGTTCAACATGCCGTTCAATGAATTGCTGTTCAAGGCACAGCAGGTGCATCGCGAGAATTTCGATCCGAACGAAGTCGAACTGGCGACGCTGTTGTCGATCAAGACCGGCGGCTGCCCTGAAGATTGCGGCTACTGCCCGCAAGCGGCGCGCTACGACACCGGCGTCACTGCGCAAAAAATGCTGCCGCTGGATACCGTGCTGGATGCGGCGCGTCAAGCCAAGGCGCATGGCGCCACCCGTTTCTGCATGGGTGCTGCATGGCGCGAACCGAAAGATCGCGATCTGGAAAAGGTTGAAGAAATGGTGCGCGAAGTCAAGGCGCTCGGCCTGGAAACCTGCGCCACTTTGGGCATGTTGGGCGAAGGCCACGCTGAACGCCTGAAGAATGCCGGCCTCGATTACTACAACCACAATCTCGACACCGCCCCGGAAATCTACGGCGACATCATCACCACCCGTGATTACCAGAACCGCCTCGACACGCTCGACAGCGTGCGCGGCGCCGGCATCAAGGTTTGCTGCGGCGGCATCGTCGGCATGGGCGAATCGCGCCTGCAGCGCGCCGGCCTGGTAGCGCAATTGGCCAATCTGGAGCCGTATCCTGAATCGGTGCCGGTCAACAATCTGGTACAGGTTGAAGGCACACCGCTGCACGGTATCGCACCGATCGACCTGTTCGAATTCGTCCGCACCGTGGCGGTCGCGCGCATCACCATGCCGAAGGCGCGCGTGCGTCTGTCGGCTGGCCGCCGGCAAATGGGTGACGGCATCCAGGCCCTGTGTTTCCTGGCCGGCGCCAACTCGATTTTCTACGGCGACAAGCTGCTCACCACCGGCAATCCGGAAGTTGAGGAAGACCGCGCATTGCTGGACCGGCTTGGCATGCATTCGCGCTCGTCTGCGTTCGATGCGCGTTGCGAAGTAACCGCCGATAGCACAGCAAAACAATAAGAACAAAAATAAGAGGAGGAGACAGCATGTTCACTAAAATCCTGATTGCCAATCGTGGCGAGATCGCCTGCCGCGTGGCAGCCACCGCACGACGCATGGGTATCAAAACCGTGGCCGTGTATTCGGAAGCCGATGCCGGCGCCAAGCACGTTGCGGTATGCGACGAGGCGGTGTTGATCGGGCCGCCTGCGGCCAAGGAAAGTTACCTGCGCGCCGACAAGATCATCGAAGTGGCGCTCGCCACCGGCGCCCAGGCGATTCATCCGGGTTATGGTTTCCTGTCGGAGAATGCGCAGTTCGCCGCGGCCTGCGCCAAGGCCGGCCTGGTGTTCATTGGCCCACCGGCCAGCGCGATTTCAGCCATGGGTTCTAAATCGGCAGCCAAGGCCTTGATGGAAAAAGCCAAGGTGCCGCTGGTGCCTGGCTATCACGGCGACAACCAGGATGCGGAATTCCTGCAGACCGAAGCCGACAAGATCACCTATCCGGTGCTGCTCAAGGCCAGCGCCGGCGGTGGCGGCAAGGGCATGCGTATCGTCGAGCAGAGCGCCGATTTCAAGGCTGCGCTGGCATCTTGCAAACGCGAGGCGATCAACAGTTTTGGCGACGACAAGGTGCTGGTGGAAAGATACCTGACCCGGCCGCGTCACATCGAAATCCAGGTCTTCGCCGATACCCAGGG
Organism: Collimonas sp. NPDC087041; assembly: GCF_044745265.1. Lineage (NCBI taxonomy): Bacteria > Pseudomonadati > Pseudomonadota > Betaproteobacteria > Burkholderiales > Oxalobacteraceae > Collimonas > Collimonas sp. NPDC087041. The sequence continues at coordinate 198,076 of NZ_JBIUZX010000004.1, read as the reverse complement.
CGATTGCGTCTACCTGTTCGAACGCGATTGTTCGGTACAGCGGCGTCACCAGAAAGTGCTGGAAGAAGCGCCGGCGCCGGGCATGACGGCAGAACGCCGACGTGCGATGGGCGAAGCGGCGGTAGCCGCGGCCAAGGCGGTCGGCTATGTCGGCGCCGGCACGGTCGAATTCATCGCCAACCAGGATGGTTCTTTCTATTTCATGGAAATGAATACCCGCTTGCAGGTCGAGCATCCTGTTACCGAAATGATTACCGGCCTTGACCTGGTCGAGTGGCAATTGCGCGTCGCCGCGGGCCAACCGCTGCCGCTCAAGCAAGAGCAACTGAAGCTGAGCGGCCATGCACTGGAAGCGCGGATCTATGCAGAAAATCCGGACAAGGGATTCTTGCCGTCGATTGGCACCCTGCGTCATTTGCGTACACCTGCGGCCAACGAGTTCATTGTCAGCCAATCCAGCGCCAGCATTGTGCGTATCGATTCCGGCGTGCGTGAGGGCGATGCGATCTCACCTTTCTACGATCCAATGATCGCCAAACTGATCGTCTGGGGCCAGGATCGGCAACAGGCGCTGGCGGCCATGGCGAAGGCCTTGGCTGAATATCAGATCGTTGGCCTGGCCAGCAACGTCAAATTCCTGCAGCGCCTGATTGGCAGCAAGGCGTTTTCCGAAGCCGACCTGGATACTGGTTTGATTGAACGGCATCACGATGCGTTGTTCCCGGCTGCCGCGCCTGTCGCGATTGAAGTGCTGGCGCTGGCTTCGGCGTCGTTGCTGCTGTCGGAACGCAACGCCGTCAACAATGCCGGCAGCGATCCGTGGACCAATACCGATGGCTGGCGCTTGAACGGCAGCCTGCAACGCCGGCTGGCGTTTGTCGACGACGGCACTCCCAGTCCGGTGGATGTCATGTACGAAGCCGGGCGCTGGCTGTTGCATCACGCGCAGCATCAAGGACAGCAATTCAACCAGATGACCGTATTGCAGCAGAACGGCAATGCCATCGAAATCAGCCTTGGCGACAGAACCGTGAGCGGCACCGTGGTGCGCCAGGGTGAGCAGTTCCACGTGTTCCATGGCGGTAGCCATTATGTGCTGGGCTATATCGATCCGATGCTGCACGCCGGCGACGCCGAAGCCGAAGGCGGCCGCCTGACGGCGCCGATGCCTGGCAAGATCGTCGCGCTCTTGGTGACGCAAGGCGAGCAGGTAAAAAAAGGCGCACCATTGCTGATCATGGAAGCGATGAAGATGGAACACACCATCGCCGCTCCGGCCGATGGCTTGGTCGAAGAACTGCTGTATGCGGTCGGCGACCAGGTCAGCGAGTCGGCGCAGTTGCTGGTATTTAAACCGGCATAGAGAGTTAAGCGGGATGAAGAGTTAGGCGGGGTCAGAATTTTTTTACGACAGCTTCATCGTCGTAAATTACTTTGACCCCAATTAACGGCCCACGGAGTAAGCGCCATCGCATTCGCGTTGTAAAAAGTAAGAGGACCCAACAGTGAAACTCCTGTGTTACGTACCCCCAGGCAGCGACTTCGAACGCTGGATCGCCGATTTCAACAAGGCGCTGCCGCAAGCCGAAGTCCGTTTCTGGCAGGAAGGCGACAATGCCCCCGCCGACTACGCACTGGTGTGGCGGCCACCGCCAGCGATGCTGCAAGGACGCAGCGATCTCAAAGCCATCTTCAACCTCGGCGCCGGTGTCGATGCGATCCTGAAACTGGGCGACGCACTGCCGGCCGGCGTGCCGCTGATTCGTATCGAAGACGGCGGCATGGCGATCCAGATGGCCAGTTATGTCACGCATGCGGTATTGGGCTATTTCGGCCGTTACGACATCTATCGCCAACAAGCCGCGCGCCGCGAATGGCGGCCGTTGCCGGAGCCGAGCAAGCGCGATTTCAGCATCGGTATCCTCGGCCTGGGCGTGCTTGGTTCGCGCATCGCCGCGGCATTGGCGCATTTCGAATTTCCGTTGAACGGCTGGAGCCGCACTCCCAAGGAGTTGCCGGGCGTACGCAATTTTGTTGGCGACGATGCGCTCGACGAGTTCCTGCGGGCGTCGCGGGTGCTGGTTTGCATCCTGCCGTTGACCGACGCCACGCGCGGCATCGTCAATCGGAAAAATATGGAAAAATTGCAGAAGGGCGCGGAAGGCGCCTATCTGATCAACGTTGCGCGCGGCGGCCATGTAGTTGAGGCCGATTTGCTGGCGTTGATCCACGAAGGCCAGATCGCCGCGGCGACGCTGGATGTGTTCGAGCAGGAACCGCTGCCGCCAGGACATCCGTTCTGGCAGGAACCGCGTATCAGCATTACGCCGCATATCTCCGCCATCACGGTGGATGAAGATTCGGTGCAGCAGATTTGCGCCAAGATACAGTTGCTGGAACAAGGCAAGACGGTGAGCGGCATCATCGATCGCAGCAACGGATACTAGAACAATTACGAGGCAAGCCATGACATTCCCCAGCAAAGTGAAAATCGTTGAAGTCGGACCGCGTGACGGCCTGCAAAACGAAAAGGAAACCATCCCGGCGGACGTGAAAATCGCGCTGGTGGATCAGCTCACCAAAGCCGGTTTCGTCAACATCGAAGCGGCGTCATTTGTGTCGCCAAAATGGGTGCCGCAAATGGCCACCTCGGCGGAAGTGATGGCAGCCATCCAGCGCAAGCCTGGCGTGATTTATTCCGCGCTGGTGCCGAACATGAAAGGCCTGGAAGCTGCACTGGCCGCCGGTGCTGACGAGATGGTGATTTTCGGCGCCGCATCCGAGGCGTTCTCGCAAAAGAACATCAACTGCTCAATCGCCGAATCGATCGAGCGCTTCCGTGAAGTCGCGCAGGTCGCCAAGCAGGAAGGCAAACGCCTGCGCGGCAGCATCAGCTGCGTATTTGGTTGTCCTTATCAGGGCGAAGTCGGCATCGACTCGGTGGTTGACGTACTGCATCGCTTGCGCGACCTCGGCTGCGATGAAATCGATATCGCCGACACCATCGGCGTCGCCACGCCGAACAAAGTCCACACAGTGATGCAAAGGCTGGTGCAGGAATTCCCGATCGAGCGTTTGTCCGGCCATTTCCACGACACCTACGGCCAGGCTTTGGCCAACATCTACGCCAGCCTGGAAGTCGGTATTTCCATTTACCACTCGTCAGTCGCCGGTTTAGGTGGCTGCCCGTATGCCAAGGGCGCAACCGGCAACGTATCGTCGGAAGATGTGTTGTACATGATGCAGGGATTGGGTATCGAAACCGGCATCGATCTTGATGCGGTGGTGGACGCCGGCCAGTTCATTTCGAAGCATCTCGGACGCAAGGCAGTCAGCCGGGCGGGCAATGCGATTGCGGCGAAGCGGGTGGCCGGCTGATCCAGGCAGAATGATCATCTGTTTCATGCAATGTGGATAGCGTAAATATGGAAAATCAAAAACTCCCCGACACCGCACAACGTGTCGCCAATCTGCTGGCCGATATCGGCCACGACAAGCAAGTCGTCATGCTCTCGGAAACCGGCAAGACCTCGGCCGAGGCAGCCGCCGGACTGGGTTGCAGCGTGGCCGAGATTGCCAAGTCGATCGTGTTTCGGCGCCTGGCCGACGATGCGGCGGTGATGGTAGTTGCGAGCGGCAGCAATCGTGTCGATGAAGCCAAGGTGGCGGCGATCGTCGGACCGCTGGGGAAGGCCGATGCACGCTTCGTCAAGGAGCGCATCGGTTACGCAATTGGCGGCGTCTGCCCGATCGGCCATGTCGGCAAGACGGTGATGTTGATCGATGAGGATCTGCTGGCGCTTGATAGTGTCTGGGCCGCAGCTGGACATCCCCATGCGGTATTCAACCTGACGCCGCAGCAACTGGTGTCAATGACTGCGGCGCCGGTGGCGGACGTTGCGTTACGGGCCTGATTGACGCTGCAAGCAGGCCACTGCAGCACTTACTCGTCCGTGGCGATTTTCAGGGTTGCGGTTTTATACCAGTCGATCTTGCGGGTGACGGTCATGATGATCGCAAGGATCACGAACAGCATCAGGCTACCCAGCAGCAGCGCGTTATCTTCCGAAACCAGCAAGCCATACAGCGTGCCATACAGCAGCGTCAGCATGGCGCTGAAGCCGAGCGCGCGGGCGACGCTGCGCAGCACTTGCGACAGATAGAAGCCGAGCAAGCCGATACAGGCGACGCTGGCGATCAGGTAGGCAATCCAGAATTCAATGTGTTCGGACAGGCTGACCAGCAGCAGAAAGAAGATCGCCAGTCCGAGGCCGACCAGCAGATACTGGATCGGATGGATCGGCAGTTGCTTGATGGTTTCAAAGATGAAGAAACCGACGAAGGTCAGCAACACGAACAGCAGGCCGTACTTGGTGGCGCGATCGGCTTGTGAATAAATGTTCACCGGTTCTGCCAGCTGGATTTCCAGGTTTTCCACGGCACTCTTGCTGCCACCACCGGTGAGCAACACCCGTTGTGCGCCGGAAGCCAGCGACGACACTTCCCACACTGCGTGGAAACCTTTATCCGAAATCTCGCGCGTCCGTGGCAGGAAGCTGCCGCCGAATTGCGGGTGCGGCCAGCTGGACGCCAGTTCGATGCGGTTGTTGTCAGCCAGCGGCGTGATCGCCAGGTTCTCGGTACCGGCCAGGGTCAGGTCAAGCGAGAAATCGAACTTGCCACCGTTGTTCAGCGTGGCGGCCGGCAGATTGACGTGCATGCCGGAGCCGAAGCTGCCGGCGCCTTGTTCCACTGGTAGTGGCTTGGCGTCGATCTTGAACGTTGGTGAACCGACCAGGCCGCGCACATCGCTGATGCCGATCGACAGGTAAGGCTGTTGCAGGCTGATCCGGTCGGCCTCCAGTTTTGCCGGGGAAGGCAATTCAAATTCGATGCTGCCGCTGGCTTGGCTTTGCAACTCATACACATGCACCTTGTGCAGGCCGCGATAGCGTTCGGCCGGCAGCAGCTTGCCCTGCATCTGCAGGTCTTTCGGAAAGAACAGATATTGCCGGTCTTCGGTGCGGCTGCTGTAGGTTTTCTTGCCGCCGGCATCCTGCCCGGTCAATTCGTCGATCCGGATCTTGTACGGCACCACCAGGATTGGTCCGGTAACGGTCTGGCTGCCGGCATAGCTGGCAGCGATCGACGCCACCGCTTCCTGCCGATGCTGCTGGCGATCCTGGACGGTGTCGCGGATCAGGCCCAGCGGGATCAGGATCAGTAAGGTCAGGGCAACAATTGCCAGGGTTTTGAGTAGCAGGGGTCGGTTCATGGTCTCTCTCGATCTGATCAAAGTGACACAGCGTCACGGTCGGCATCAGTGTAAGAAGAGCGTGTGAATCGATGACGGCGGCTATATGGCGCCGCCGGGAAGGGAATGTGAAGCCAGTGTGAAGCGGCGCTAAATCATGCCTGTGCTGCAGGAAGGTTCAAGCGCGCCTCGGCGCCGCCGTTGCTGCGGTTGGACAGAGTGATCGTGCCGTGATGCAGCTGCGCCACCTGTTGCACGAAGCACAGACCGAGGCCGGTGCTTTTTTCATTGCTATGCGGCCGCGGTAGCGAATAAAACCGCTCGAACACGCGCGCCAGCGCATAGTCAGGAATGCCGGGACCATTGTCCGTAACCACCAGCGTCACCATGCCGGCGGCATCGGATTCGGCGCGGACGGTGATGATACTCGCGGGCGGCGCGAAATCGATGGCATTTTCCAGCAGGTTGAGTAATGCCTGGCGCAGCAGGAACAGTTCGCCGCGCAATGCCGGCAGCTGTGACGCATTGTCGATCTGCAGCGTCACCTGCGCCTGCCGCAGGCGTGGCTCCAGCAACGTGACCAGATCTTCAAGCAATTTTCCGGTATCGATCGTGACGATATTTTCCAGCGTCTGCCGATGTTCGATGGCGGCCAGCGCCAGCATCTTTTCGATCAGTTCCGCCAGCCGTTGCGACTGGCTGCGGATGTTGTGGGCGAAGCGGCGCCGCTGTGCTTCCGGCAAATCCTCGTCAAGCAGCTCGGCGGCGCCCTGGATCGCCGCCAGCGGGCTCTTCATTTCGTGCGTCAGGCTGTGGATGTATTGTTCGACATACTGCTTGCCTTCCAGCTTCTGCCGCATCGTTTCCAGCGCCCGGCCGAGTTCGACGATTTCGCTGGCGCCCTTGGTCGGCGGTTGCGCCCGTTCGCCGGCGCTGACGGCGCGGGCATAGCGTTGCAGCGCGCCCAGCGAGCGGCTGATCCACAAGGTGACTATCAGTCCGACCGCCAGCGACAGCACCAGCAGCAGGCCGCCCCAGCGCAGGATGGTCCTTTCGCTTTGGGAAATCGCCGGCTGCAAGGTATTGTTGGGCTTGGCCACAGTCAGCACGCCGATCATCTTGCCGTTGTCGATGATCGGTGCGGCTACGTGCATCACAGTAGTGCGGTCGTCATTGTCGACATCGCGCGTGGAACGCACGCCGTAATTACCTTGCAGCGTCAGGTAGACATCGTTGCGGCGCGAGTAATCCTGGCCGACCGCGCGGCCGGTGGAATCGAACAGTACGATGCCCTTCAGATCGGTGACGTAGATGCGGTAATCCAGCGTGGTTTTGCGAAAACCCCAGATTTTTGCATTGATGTCGCGATGGCCGTATTCGCGTACGCGATTGGCGAAGTTGCCGTCGGCGATGCGGTTCTGCTTCATGTCGTCGGCCGCCAGCTCGGCCAGGATGTTGGCGGTATCGACCAGCGTGTCTTCCATCGCCTGCCGCACTGCCGGCTTGACCTCGGCCAGGAACACGCGCTGGATGAAGATGCCGGCCAGGCCGACGATCAGGAAATAACCGAGCAGGACGCGAATGCCGAGTTTCATGGCTTGGCCGATGTACCGTTGACGTCGGGTTCGACCGAATAACCCAGGCCGCGATGGGTATGGATCAAGTCAATTGCCGGCGCCACGGCTTTCAGTTTGATGCGCAGCGTCTTGATATGGGTATCAACGGTGCGGTCGGTGCTGTCCGGAGCGTTGTGCCAGATCGAATCCATCAACTGGTTGCGGGTGAAAATTCCACCTGGCCGGCTCAACAGCATGTTCAGCAGCAAATACTCGTAACGGGTCAGTTGCAGCGTCTGGCCGGCATAGCGGATACGCATGCCGATCTGGTCTTGCTCAAAGGCGCCGAGCGTGGCCGTTGGCGCGGCTTCTGGTACAGCCTCCGTGTGACCCAGACGCCTCAGCACAACACGAATGCGGGCCGCCAGCTCACGTGGTGAAAACGGCTTGACCATGTAATCGTCAGCACCAATTTCAAGGCCGATCAGGCGGTCGATTTCGCCGCCGCGCGCGGTCAGGAAAATCACCGGTAGCGAGGAAAAACGGCGCAGTTCGCGGCAGACGTCGAAGCCGCTCATGTCGGGCAGGCCGACATCCAGCACCAGCAAATCGAACTGGCCGCTGCGCGCCTGCTGCAATACATCGCTACCGATCAGGCAATGATGCACTTGGAATCCTTCGCTGCCGAGTGCATAAATCACGGTGTCGGCGATGGCGCTTTCGTCTTCGGCCAGTAGAATATTGGGCATGCGGGTGTCGCTCTGGATGGCTCTGGTGTCGCGTATTATATGAACAAACACGAGATAAATGCCGGACAAGTTGCCACAAGAGCAGCATCGTAGTCAGCCAAACAGATAGAGACCTAGTGAAAATCACCGATATCAAGCCAGTCAGTCCAGTATCGCCGCTTGCCGCCAGCGTTGAGCGCCAGGTCCATGACGACAGCGCTTCACCCTGCATCAACGTGTGCGTGATGAGCGCCGCCAGCGGTTTGTGCGACGGCTGCCAGCGCACTATCGATGAAATCGCAGCATGGGGTAGCGCCAGCCTTGAACAGAAACGTCACATCTGGCAACTGATCCGGCAACGACGGGCGGCGCGATGAGTGCGTTGCCGCCGACGATGCGGGTGCTGGAACGCGGTTGGCTGTCGTCCAACAACGTCCTGTTTCTAGGCCGTGATCAGACCGCGCTGGTTGATAGCGGCTATCTCACCCATGCCGTGCAGACCGTGGCGCTGGTGGCGCACGGCTTGCAGGGCCGGCCGCTGGACCGCTTGCTGAACACCCATCTGCATTCCGATCACTGCGGCGGCAACGCCGCCTTGCAGCATGCCTATCGCTGCCGTACGTCGATTCCGGCTTCGGAAGCCGAGGCGGTGCGCAGCTGGGATCAGGATGCACTGACCTTTAGCGGCACCGGCCAGCAATGCGCGCGTTTCAGTTTCGACGATACCTTGCAGCATGGCGACCTGGTCATGCTCGGCGATTTGCAATGGCAAGTGTTGGCGGCCGCCGGCCACGATCCGCATTCACTGGTTTTCTACTGCGCCGAGGAGCGCATCCTGATCTCGGCCGACGCCTTGTGGGAAAACGGTTTCGGCGTGATTTTTCCGGAGCTGGACGGTAGCTCCGGCTTTGCCGAGGCGCGCGCTACGCTGGAACTGATTGCCGGCCTTGACGTGCAAATGGTGATTCCCGGCCACGGCAGCCCGTTCAGCGGGGCGGGTGCAGCGTTGGAGACGGCCTTTGCACGGCTCGATTACCTGGCCGCAGATCCATTGCGCAACGCCCACAATGCAATCAAGGTGCTGCTGAAATTCCTGCTGCTGGAACGGCAGCAGCTGAAGTTGGATGAACTGCCGCAGATGTTGTCGGCGCTGCCGCTGGTGGCTGCCGCCAACCGGCGCTTCCTGCAGTTAAGCGATGCCGCGCTGGCCGAATGGACGGCCGCGCAACTGGTGCGTGCCGGCGCTGCAGAGATACGTGACGGCTTCTTGCTGAACCGGTAGCGAATAAGCACTGAGGATAGGCACTGAGGACAGGCATTGATACAACGCAGATATGTTGTTGTAAAGCAAAGTTGCAGTGGATTTTAGAGCTTGAAATCTAGCACGACCGTACTTTTTATTCCCGCCTTCGTCCTATAATCGTTTTCTCTCATCCCAATTCAAGAGGTCGTTATGGCACTGCCAGCCGCGTTGCAAAACCTGAGCCTTCCCGTGATCGGCTCGCCGATGTTCATCGCCAGCGGTCCGGCGCTGGTGGCCGCACAGTGCAAGGCCGGCATCGTCGGCTCGTTTCCCGCGCTGAATGCCCGCCCGGCCGAATTGCTGGATGTCTGGCTGACCGATCTGAAGGCCGAACTTGCCGCCTACAAGGCCGAGCACCCGGACGCCAAGATCGGACCGATTGCCGTCAACCAGATCGTCCATCAATCGAACGACCGGCTGGCGCACGATGTTGCCGTCTGCGTCCAGCATCAGGTGCCGATCATCATCTCCAGCCTGCGCGCGCCGCCGCCGGAAATGATGGATGCGATCCACAGCTACGGCGGCATCGTGCTGCACGATGTGATTTCGATCCGCCATGCGCAGAAGGCGCTGGAAGCCGGGGTCGATGGTTTGATCCTGGTGGCGGCCGGCGCCGGCGGCCATGCCGGCCCGCTGTCGCCGTTCGCTCTGGTGGGCGAAGTGCGCAAATTCTTCAAGGGACCGATTGCCTTGTCGGGAGCGATTGCCACCGGTGATGCAATCCTGGCGGCGCAGGCAATGGGCGCCGACTTTGCCTACATTGGCTCGCGCTGGCTGGCGACCAAGGAAGCGCACGTCGACGACGCCTATCGCCAGGCAATCGTCGAATCGACCGCGGCCGATGTGGTCTACACCAACCTGTTCACCGGCGTGCATGGCAACTACCTGAAAAAATCCATCGTCAACGCCGGCCTCGATCCTGACAACCTGCCGGAAGCCGACAAATCGAAGATGAACTTCGGCTCCGGCGGCACCGGCGCCAAAGCCTGGCGCGATATCTGGGGCGCAGGTCAGGGCGTAGGATTGATGGATGATGTGCCGAGCGTGGCGCAGATGGTGGATCGCCTGCAGACGGAATACCAGGCAGCGCGCAAGCGTCTGGCGTTGTAACAAGTCGCACGCCGTTGCATGGGGCCGCGTTGATTGCGCGGCCCTTTTTCATTGGGCCGGCAGTTTGGCAAATCAATTCGGCAGGATGGACAGGATGAACGTCGCGCCGCTCAGGCCGATTTGTCGACGCTGGAAACGGCCAGCCAATCCGACAAGATCTGTAGCAATTCTTCAGGTTTTTCGAGTGGCGTCATGTGTCCGCAATCTTCGATCAGCACCATCTTCGCTGCCGGAATCTGGGCTTGCATCTGCTGTGCTTCGGCGACACTGCTCAACTGATCGTTGCGGCTGGCAACGATCAGCGTCGGGCAGTGAATCTTTTGCAGTTCGGCGTAGCCGTCGCTGCGCAATGCCGACAATTGGCGGATGAAAACCTCCTTGCCGTTGCGCAGCGCCATCGCCTGCAGGCGATCCAGCAGTGCGCGGTCGTTGGCGCGATCGGGATGCACCGAGGACGCCAGCGCGCGGCTGGTCAAGCCTTTGAACGGCACTTGCCGGGCCAGTTCCAGCTGCATCCGGTTGCCGGCGATTTCACGCGCGTCCTGCTGGCGCGCCGAAGTATTCAGCAAGCCCAGCGCGATGACCCGCTGCGGCGCTTGCTGCATGATCGCCTGGGCGACATAGCCGCCCATCGAAAAGCCGATCAGGACGAAACGCTCGGGGGCGTGTTGCAGCACCCGCGCCGCCATCGCGCTGATCGTATCGTCCTGGCCGAGATCGCCGAAATGCAGCTGGCCCAAGTGCTGCAGGCCATCGCGCATGTCGTCCCACAGCGCCTGGTCTAGCATGAAGCCGGGCAGCAGCAATAGATCAGGCAAATTGGTGTGAGCGTCCATCGTCATTATTTCGAAATCAGTTCCTGTTCTACGACCAGATCCAGCGTCCACTTGATTGAGCTGGCGTCGGCCGGCGGATTAGGTACTTTCTCTTCCAGGATACGCAGGCGATACGCCACGCCCGGTTCGAAATTGAAGCCCTCGATATTGCCGTACCAGTTTTGCCACGGATCTTCCTTGCGCTCGCGGATCTGCAAGCAGGTGGTGCGCATCACGCCGGCGCTGCACGCTACTTTTTGCGGGGCGACGTAGATGAATTTGACTTTCGCGGCGGCGCTTGGCTTTTCACGTGCGTAGAACTTCAGCGTCTGGCCATCGAGTGTTTTCATTTCCAGCACAGGGCCGGTGATCGCGTAGTGGTTGACTGCTTGCAGCTTGTCGAGGAAATCGGCTTCGAATTGCATGGCCGGTTCCGGGCATGCCATGCGTGTCGATGCGGCTTCGACGATGGTCAGCTGGCCCGGTCCACGTATTGAAAATGGCGCCGTAAACTGATTGCAGCCGGCGCGGCCGCTGACGCGTCCCTGGCCATTCTCGACGTTGAAATTCAGAATCACCGGTTCGCCATTGTCGCCATGCGGGATGGTGTGGCCGCTCCAGGAAGTCAGTTCCCAGCGTGATGCAGACAGTGCGGGATCACTGCTCGCAGCCGGTTTCTGTGGTGTGCCGGCGCAGGCCGCCAAGGTAACGCCGACAGCGGCGCCGATGGTCAGGTTGCGCAACAGGGAAGAAGAAAATGTAGCAAGCGTCATAGGGACTCCATGATGAATGTGGGCGTAAAACGCAAGCTGCTATTTTAACTTAGTGACATTTACTCCAGCCATTTTGCACGGCCGGCGGCAATCGCCACCGCAATGCACAGCACGCCGACTACCGATAATGCTGCATGCAAACCGAAGCCGTGGGCGAGGAAACCGATCATCGGCGGACCGACCAGGCCGCCGGTGTATCCCATCGTGGTGACGCCGGCCAGCGCCGTTGGGCCGTGACGGCCGGCGGCGCTGAAGATGAACGGGAAAACGGTGGCGACGCCGACGCCGGTCAGCGCGAAACCGGCAATAGCCCATGGAATATCGTTCACCACCAACGCCAGCGCCATGCCGACACCGGCCAATATTGCGCCGCCGGCGACCACGCGGCGCGCGCCGAAGGATTCCTTGAGACGATCGCCGACGATGCGGGTCAACAGCATCATGCCGGCAAAAAAGGCAAAGGCCAGCGGCGCCACGCCATCGCTGGCGAACAGCAGGTCTTTCATGTAGACGCCGCTCCAATCCGCGACCGAACCTTCGACGATGGCGCCGCCAAAGGCCACAACGCCGAGTGCGATCAGCGGACCGTGCGGCAGCGCGAAATGTTTTTGTCCGGCGATGTATTGCGGACGGTCATTCGGCAGCGCCCGATAGCAGAGCCGCAGCGGAATCGCGAACACGATGGCGGCCACGCTGAAATGCAGCAGCGGCCCGATGCCGAGCCCGGCCACCGCGCTACCAAGCAACGCACCTGACAAGGTGCCGACGCAAAACCATGAGTGCAGCAGCGACATGATCGAACGCCCGGCAGCTTTTTCAACGGCGGCGCCGAGGGCGTTGATGGCGACATTGAAGCAGCTGGAACAGGCGCCCAGGCTGACCATCACCAGCATCAGCACCGGCAGGTTCGGCGCCAGCGCCAGGCAAGGCATGGTGAGCAGCAACGCGACGCCGGCATACCAGCTGCTGCGGCGCGCGCCGTAATGGCCGATCAGCCAGGCCGCAATCGGAAACGATCCGACCGCGCCGATGCCGCCGCCCAGCAGCACCAGGCTGAGGCTGGCCGGTTCCAGTTGCAACAGATCGCGGATTGCCGGGATGCGCGAGGCCCAGCTGGCGTACATCACCCCGAGCAACAGGAACAGCACTGGCAGCGCCGCCCGCTGCATGCGAGTGCCGGCGGATACGGGTAACGCGATGGATTCGGACATGGCCTGGAGAGGTGAGGGCGGACGGGACAAGGAACAGCAAAATACGAAGGGCAACGCGACAGCGCCGCCCTTCGCGGCAGTATCTACAGAGACGGCGCTTAGAAATCCGCCGGCATTTCCTGCAGATGGCGCTGCAAGGCATCCAGCAAGGTCTTGCAGGCATCGTCAGTGCCGATCGTGATGCGCAGGAACTGGGCAATCCGCGCGCTGGTGAAATGACGCACGATGATGCCGTCGCCGCGCAGGCGCGCTGCCAGCTTGGCGGCATCGTAGTTCGGATGGCGCGCGAACACGAAGTTGGCAGCTGACGGCAGCACGTCGAAGCCCTGCACTGCGAGGCCGGCCACCAGTTGCCGGCGGCTGGAGATTACCGCCTGGCGGGTTTTCTCAAAATGCTGCTGGTCCTTGATCGAGGCAGTGGCGCCGACGATTGCCAGACGGTCCAGCGGATACGAGTTGAAGCTGTTCTTGACCCGTTCCAGCGCGGTGATCAGGTCCGGATGGCCGACCGCGAAGCCGACCCGCAAACCGGCCAGCGAACGCGATTTGGACAAGGTATGCACCACCAGCAGATTCGGGTAACGCGCTACCAACGGGATCGCGCTGTCGCCGCCGAAATCGACATAGGCTTCGTCGACGATCACTACGCTGTCGGGATTGCCGGCCACTAGTCTTTCGACTTCGGCCAGCGGCAGCAGGCAGCCGGTTGGCGCGTTCGGATTCGGGAAGATGATGCCGCCGTTGGCAGTGCCGAGATAATCGTCGACGCGGATGCTGAAGTCGTCCGCCAGCGGAATCGTGCGATGCGCGACCTGATACAGGCCGCAGTAGGTCGGATAGAAACTGTAGGTGATGTCCGGGAACAGGATCGGCTCTTCGTGTTGCAGCAGGGCCTGGAATGCATGCGCCAGCACTTCGTCGGAACCGTTGCCGACAAATACGTGGGCTGGAGTGATGCCATGCGCGGCGTTCTGTTCGGCAATCGCCAGCTTGAGCGGCTCGGCATCCGGATTCGGATACAGGCGCAGGTTGTCGCCCACTTCGGCCGCAATGGCGGCAATCGCCAGCGGCGATGGACCGTATGGGTTCTCGTTGGTGTTGAGCTTGACCAGGTTGCTCAGCTTGGGCTGCTCGCCGGGTGTGTAGGGCGTCAGGCGGCTGACGATCGGGCTCCAGAATTTGCTCATGGGAATGTCGCTAAAGAAGGTAAGTGAAAGCTGGTTGCGTCGCCGGAACGGCCGGAGCGACAGGCGAATCAGCCATATGGTAGCAAACCCGGCGTTATCTGGCTGCCAGTGCTGTTGTTGTTGCGGCGACCGGGCTCTGGGAATCGTTTGATTTATATCAAATTAATTTATTGCGTGAGCCGCTAAAGTGCGGTCGACACGGATATACACAGGAGCGAAAAATGAAAAAGACTGTACTGGCGATGATGGTATTGGCATTGGGTTTTGCAGCGGGCAACGCCACCGCGCAGGAAAGCCCGTGGCAGGTGCGGGTGCGCGCCGACTACCTGAAACCGGCGAACAAATCGGATGCGGTCGGTGGCATCGGCGCATCGGATCGTTTGCAGATCAACGACAAGACCATTCCGGAAGTCGATATTTCCTATTTCTTTACGCCCAACTGGGCGGCGGAGCTGGTGCTGACTTATCCGCAAAAGCAGGATGTCACGCTCGACGGCCAGAAGATCGGCACGTTCAAGCATCTGCCGCCGACGCTGACGTTGCAATATCACTTCCTGCCTGACGCGCTGTTCAGTCCCTATGTTGGCGCCGGCGTGAACTACACCCGCATTTCCAGCGTGGATCTGTTGAATGGCGCCGGTAGCCTGGATAACAGCAGCTGGGGCCTAGCGCTGCAGGCCGGCGTTGACTACAAGCTGGACAAGAACTGGTCGCTTAACTTTGATGTGAAGAAGGTGCAGATCCGCAGCGATGTCTACGCCGGTGGCGAGCAGATCAGCAGGGTGAAGATCGATCCATGGTTGATCGGTGTGGGTGTCGGCTACCGTTTCTGAGCCCGGTGCGAGCATGCGTCATTGCTGCGTTCGCCAATGACGGCTTAAGAAAGGTGAAAGATTGACTTAATGACATTCTTTTGGGGCTGGTAACATAGCGGTTTAATACGCGGACCAGGTCCGCGTTATTTCACACAAGCAAAAGGAGCCCGCCCTTGAATTTACTCGCCGTCAATCAACTTTCCTCGATCTGGAACGTCCTGCTCGAATCTTCGCTGCACTATGGCCTCAACGCCGTGCTGGCGATTTTCACGCTGCTGGTCGGCTGGTGGCTGTCGTCGCGGCTGGCTAACGCCCTCGATCGGGGAATGGTCCGCGCCAACCTGGATGCGACCTTGCGTCCGGTGCTGCGCAGCGTGGTGCTGTGGCTGGTGCGGCTGGTTACACTGGTTGCCGTGCTCGGCCAGTTCGGGGTGCAGACGGCCAGTATCGTCGCTATCCTCGGTGCTGCCGGCCTGGCCATCGGCCTGGCCTTGCAGGGCACCTTGCAGAACATCGCAGCCGGCATGATGCTGCTGTTCCTGCGGCCGTTCCAGGTTGGCGAATATGTCGGCAACGGCACGGTCGAAGGGACTGTCGATGAAATCGGCCTGTTCGCCACCAAGCTGACCAAGGCCGACGGCATCTGCCTGTTCGTGCCGAACAACCAGCTGTGGAACAGCGCGCTGACCAATTACAGCCGCCACGCCACGCGTCGCATGGATATCCCGGTTGGCATCAGCTACTACGATGATCCGGTGGTGGCGATCAATGCGCTGCAAAAACTGCTGCTGGCCGATAGCCGCATATTGTCGACGCCGGCGCCGTTCGTGGTGGTTACCGATCATGCTGAAAGTGCGGTCATGCTGAATATCCGCGCCTGGGCCAGCACTTCCGACTACTGGGCGGTGCGCTGGTCGCTGGCGCAGCAGCTGAAGTCGACGCTGGCGGCGGTCAACTGCTCGATCCCCTATCCGGTGCGCGAAGTGCATATCACGCACGAAGTTGGCGCCAAGAGCGTCGCGGATCAGGCCTAAGCGCAATCCCCGCAGCAGGTGGTGCGGATTTTGCATACTTGATAACGGCGGTTTCAACCCGAAGCAACACGGTTGAAATCGCCGCTTTTTCATCGTATGTAATGACGTTTTTGCAATGCCGGTTGCGACCATAGATATAACATTTATGCATGAACCTATGCATAGATGGCATGAATAGCATGCCGACTTTCCGCTACAGTTCCGCTGCGCGAAGACGCATCGAAGAATGTCGGCGTCGCGTGATCGGAACCGATCATTGCAAATTACTAACAAATCAGGAGATTTATGCTTACCCGCAAACTTACACTGCGCAACCTCAATTCCTATGCGCTGATGATGTTCGGCGCGTTGTTGCTGTCCACTTCCGTGGCGCACGCGCAAGATACCCAGGCCAAACTGCCTAACGTGATGATCCTGGCCACCGGCGGCACGATTGCCGGCACCGGCGCTGACAGCACTACCACCGTCGGCTATACCTCAGCGACAGTCGGCGTCGAGAAGCTGATCGCTGCGGTCCCAGAGCTGAAGAAAATCGCCAACGTCAAGGGCGAGCAAGTATTCCAGATCGCCAGCGAAAGCATGACCAACGACCACTGGCTGAAGCTGGCCAAGCGCGTCAACGCGCTGCTGGCGCAACCGGATGTTGACGGCATCGTCATCACCCACGGCACCGACACCATCGAAGAAACCGCTTACTTCCTCGACCTCACCGTCAAGAGCCGCAAGCCGGTGGTAATCGTCGGCGCCATGCGTCCTTCGACCGCGATTTCAGCCGACGGCCCGATCAACCTGTACAACGCGGTCCTGCTGGCCGGCAGCAAGGATGCGATCGGCAAGGGCGTGCTGGTGTCGCTGAACGATCAGATCAATGCCGCGCGTGAAGTCACCAAGACCAACACCTCGACCACAGACACCTTCAAGTCGACCGAGCTGGGCATGCTGGGCTACATCCAGGGTAACAAGGCTTACTTCTATCGTCAGTCGACCCGCAAGAACACGGTCGATACCGAGTTCGACGTCAGCAAGCTGGACGTGCTGCCGCAAGTCGACATCATCTACGGCTACGCCAACATGACCCGCGCCGCACTTGACGCGCAAGTCGCTTCCGGCGCCAAGGGCATCATCCAGGCCGGCGTCGGCGACGGCAGCATTGCCGCGCAGATGAAAACGCCGTTGGTTGAAGCTCGCAAGAAGGGCGTGATCATCGTCCGCGCCAGCCGCGTTGGCCAAGGCATCGTCGCCCGTAACGGCGAAGCCAACGACGACGAACTGGACTTCGTGGTTTCCGATACGCTGAACGCGCAAAAAGCCCGCATCCTGCTGATGCTGGCCTTGACCAAGACCAACGACACCAAGGAAATCCAGCGCATGTTCTACACCTATTGATTATTCATGGTGTGTGCATGACCTAGGGCGGCGAGTAGCGCCCTACGTCTGGATAGAGGCAACAACGGAAGCCGGCTCGATCAAGTCTTTGATCCAGCCGGCTTTTGCATTTGTGGCCGCTGTTCCTGGGCGACCGCCGGCTGCAGATTTCCTCTAATTTCCCGGTGACAATAATGCTAAGATTAGGCCGCACAGTGGCGCTGATGCAGACTCATTGGGGGAATCCATTCTGGACGTTCCGATCGAGACGTTCATTGCGCAATGATGCCGTACCCACGATTCCCGACACCATGATAAGAAAAATTTCCCCGGTATTCTGGGCTGCCCTGATCGGCCTTGTTGCGTTTGTGTTTTATACCGGCGGCGCCATTGTCTGGCCGACCTACACCGAATGGCTGATGCGGGGCGATTTCGGCCAGCATTTCCTGGGCTGGAATTTTTTCCGGCACACGCCGTTGCTGCAATTCCCGCTGGGCGCCAATGGCAGCTATGGCGAGGTACTGGGCAGTTCGATCGTGTTCACCGATTCGACGCCGATCTTCGCTTTTCTTCTCAAGCCTTTTGCCGCGCTCCTGCCGGAGCCGTTTCAATATATCGGCCTGTGGCTGGCGCTTTGCGCGATGCTGCAGGGGGTATTCGCCTACAAGCTGCTGTCGCTGTTTTCAACCGATCGTATCGTCGTGTTGTTGGGCACGGCGTTCTTTGTCCTGGCCCCGCCGTTTTGGTGGCGCATCAATATCGAATGCGACGCACTGGCAGCGCATTGGCTGATCCTGGCCGGGCTGTATCTGTATTTCAGGGAAAATTTCCGCCAGCGCGACTGGATCGGATTGTTATGCCTAGCGACATTGACGCACGCTTACCTGCTCGCCATGGTACTGGCGATCTGGGGCGCCGACACGCTGCAGCGCTGGCTGAAAAAACAGATATCGTTGCGGATGGCGGTTGTCTACGGCTTGTCGGTCGCCGCTTGCCTGGCGCTGGTCATGTGGGTTACCGGCTATTTCATGCTGCGTGGCGGATTGAGCACCCCGGTTGGATTGGGCTATTACCGCATGAGCCTGTTGGCGCTGTTCGATCCGCTGGCGGGATGGTCGCGCGTCCTGCCGGAACTGCCGAGGACCGGAGGCCAATATGAGGGTTTCAATTTTCTGGGTATAGGCGTGCTGGCGTTGCTGGCTATAGCGGCGCTGACGCTGCTGGTCGCCGGCAAGCGCCGCGCCGCGCTCGGCTGGCGTTGGGCGACGCTGACGCCACTGCTTGCGAGCGCTGCGGTCCTGACGGCGATTGCGTTGACCAGTTACATCGGCTGGGGCGACTACGACTTGTTTACCTATCATCTGCCGCGCTGGTTGCAATGGTCTAGTGCTGTCTTCCGGGCGTCGGGCCGCATGTTCTGGCCGGTGTTCTACCTGATTTATGTCGCTGCGTTCTACGCTGCTTTCAAGCTGATCGGCAAGAAGTGGCTAGTGTGTCTGCTGGCCGGGTTGCTGGCTTTCCAGCTGGTCGACAGCAATGGCGCCGCGCAGACGGTGCGCAAGGAAATCGGGGGATATCATTGGACGCAGCCCTTGCAATCCGTTTTCTGGCAGCAGGTTCCGAAAAATTATCGACGGATTGCTGTCGCGCAGCCGCAGACCTTTCCATGGGAATATTTTCCGCTAGCCTTGTTTACATCGAACAACCGGATGTCGATCAACAATGGCTACTTCGCCCGTATTGATCTGAATGAGCTGGGTACGGTGCAACGGCAAACTGCAGAGGGTGTTTTTGCAGGCCGTTACGATCCGCAGACCTTGTATATTTTCTTCCACGATCCGCTTTCGAACGCGCTTTGGGAACAGGCAAAACTGAATGCCGGTCCGGACGATTTCATGGGCGAGGTCGACGGCTATCAGGTGCTGGCGCCGGGTTGGCGTCGTTGCGGCGAATGCAGTCAATTGCAATTCGCTTCGGTCCAGGCCGCCGTCAAACCGGCGCCGGCATATACGCTCGGTACGCCGATCGATTTCCGCCTCAACGGCAACGCCGACCTGTACCGTATCGGCAATTGGTCAGTTCCCGAAGCCTGGGGCCGCTGGACCGATGGCAATGCCGCTGCCGTATGGTTATCGGTGCCGGAACCGACCCGTGGCGAGCTGACGCTGGAGATATCCGGCCATGCGCTGGTCACGAGGCAGCACCCGCTGCAGGTCATTCCGGTCTCCGTGAACGGACGCGCATTGGGAGAGCTGCGTTTTACCGAACAGAACCACGAAGGCAGCAGCAGTTTCCGCATTCCCGCCGACGTGGTGGCCAACAGCCATGGCAATCTGTACATCTTGATGACAATTGCCGATCCAGTATCGCCGATGCAGTTGATGATCAAAAAAGATAGCCGGGCGCTGGGGTTGGGCACTGTTTCGATGGTCATCCATTAACCGTAACGATTTTATTCATATCCACTACTTAATTTCCATGTCAGAAGAATTCGAAGTCCCCAGCCCGCACGAGCATCACCTGGAACACGTGACCGAACACGCGCATGCCAGCGGCGACAATTTCGCCGGGAAAATCGCGGTGATGACCGCCATCATGGCCACCATCGGCGCCCTGTTCAGTTACCAGGCCGGTTCCACCGAAAGCGAAGCGGCGATGAACAAGAACAACGCCGCCATCAAGAAAACCGAAGCCTCCAACCAGTGGAATTACTACCAGGCCAAATCCAGCCGCCAGAACCTGGCCGAACTGGCGACGCACATTCCTGGCGTCGATGCGGCGCACTACGCAGCCGAGGCGCAGCGCTACAAGAGCGAAAAGGAAGTCGTGCAGAAGAAGGCGCAAGCACTGGAAGAAGAAACCAGCGCCTGGGATGAGAAGTCTGAGCAGGTATTGCACCAACACCATCGTTGGGCGCAGGCGATGACGGCGATCCAGATCGCGATTGCGATGGCAGCGATTACTTTATTGACGCGTAAAGAGTGGTTAAAAAAAGTGTCGTATGGTGCGGCTGGGATAGGTGTAGTGTTAGGTGTGTTGGCTGCGTTGCATGTTTAAAGAGCCGCTCAGACATGTTTTAACACTCATGCTAAACACGAACTTTGATGATTTTGATTTTGTACTTGTTGCTTGCTAATCAAGGAGAATCATCATGAGATGGGAAATTTCAAACTTACCGGTGCTTGCTATTCTTTTTTTATCGTCATGTGCAGTTCGCCCCAGCATTGATTATTCAAAAATTGAACAAGAATGTGGAATGCAGTGCCAAATGAATGATCAAGCGTGTTCTTCAAGATACGCTGGCTTCCCATTGATATTGCAGGCTAATTGCAACCCCGAGGTTGAGGCATGTGTAAGAGCTTGTCCGCCTCGTGCTTCCTCAAAAGGCAATTCCAATTCAACATCAACTTCCGGCAGCAAACCTTCAGTTACGGACAGATTGAACGAATTAGATGCTCTTCATAAAAATGGGGTGATCACCGATAGTGAATATTCCACAAAAAAACAAGAGATACTAAAATCTTTGTAGGGGTGCATCGTCTAGAGCAGTAGTGTGCAAGCGGTAGCTTAAGCACGGTGGGCACGTATTCGTGCCCACCCAGATTGCTCACTGATTAACGTGTCACAGGCTTGTAGCGGATACGCTTCGGTTTGGCGCCTTCTTCACCCAAACGCTTGCGCTTGTCGGCTTCGTATTCCTGGTAGTTACCGTCGAAGAACGACACTTGCGATTCGCCTTCGAAGGCCAGGATGTGCGTCGCGATGCGGTCCAGGAACCAGCGGTCATGGCTGATCACCATCACGCTGCCGGCGAATTCCAGCAAGGCGTCTTCCAGCGCGCGCAGGGTTTCGACGTCGAGGTCATTGGACGGCTCATCCAGCAGCAGTACGTTGCCGCCTTGCAGCAAGGTCTTGGCCAGATGCAGGCGGCCGCGTTCACCGCCGGACAGGTTGCCGACGATTTTTTGCTGGTCGCCGCCCTTGAAGTTGAAGCGTCCCAGGTAGGCGCGCGATGGCATTTCGAAGCGGCCGACGGTGAGGATGTCGGCGCCGCCCGAGACGTCTTCGAACACGGTCTTCTGGTCCGATAGCGTATCGCGCGACTGGTCGACGATCGACACCTTGGCGGTGGTGCCGAGCACCACTTCGCCGCTGTCCGGCTGTTCCTTGCCGGTGATCATCTTGAACAGCGTCGATTTACCGGCGCCGTTCGGGCCGATGATGCCGACGATGGCGCCGGCCGGGATGCGGAAGCTCAGGTTGTCGATCAGCATGCGGTCGCCGAATGACTTCGAGACGTTCTTGAATTCGATCACTTCATTACCGAGGCGTTCGGCGACCGGGATGAAGATTTCCTGGGTTTCGTTGCGCTTCTGGTATTCGTGCTCGCTCAATTCATTGAAGCGCGCCAGACGAGCCTTGCTCTTGGCCTGACGACCCTTCGGATTTTGCCGTACCCATTCCAGTTCCTTGGCGATGGTTTTCTGGCGCGACGATTCGGTCGCCTCTTCCTGCTTCAGGCGGTCGCCCTTTTGCTCCAGCCATGAGCTGTAGTTGCCCTTCCACGGGATGCCGTGGCCGCGGTCCAGTTCCAGGATCCACTCGGCAGCGTTGTCGAGGAAGTAGCGATCATGGGTGATGCCGACCACGGTGCCAGGGAAGCGTTGCAGGAACTGTTCCAGCCAGTCGACCGATTCGGCGTCCAGATGGTTGGTCGGCTCGTCCAGCAACAGCATGTCCGGCTTCGACAGCAGCAGGCGGCACAGCGCCACGCGGCGTTTTTCCCCGCCGGATAACACGCCGATCTTGGCGTCCCATGGCGGCAGGCGCAGGGCGTCGGCGGCCATTTCCAGTTGTAGATCGAGATTGCCATCGCCGGCAGTGGCCAGGATGTCTTCCAGGCGCGCCTGTTCGGCCGCCAGCGCGTCGAAGTCGGCATCTTCCTCTGCATACGCGGCATACACAGCGTCCAGCTTGGCTTGCGCTTCAAACGCTTCGCCCAGTCCACCTTCAACGGCCTGGCGCACCGTCTGTTCCGGATCGAGTTGCGGTTCCTGCGGCAGGTAACCGATGTTCAGGCCCGGCATCGGCACGGCTTCGCCCTGGATATCCTTGTCGATGCCAGCCATGATTTTCAGCAGGGTCGATTTGCCGGAGCCGTTCAGGCCCAGCACGCCGATCTTGGCGCCGGGGAAGAACGACAGCGAAATATCTTTCAGGATCTGGCGTTTGGGCGGCACGATCTTGCCGACCTTGTTCATTGTGTAGACGTATTGGGCCATGAGGAGCAGTGATAATAAAAAGTAATGCGGTGAATAGAGCGGTCCTTGCTAGCGGACCGGAACAGCCAAGAATAACCTATGCGCACAAGATTGACGAATTGTTAATGCCGGCATTTCATGCCGACGCGCCTGGA
This sequence comes from Collimonas sp. NPDC087041, assembly GCF_044745265.1. Lineage (NCBI taxonomy): Bacteria > Pseudomonadati > Pseudomonadota > Betaproteobacteria > Burkholderiales > Oxalobacteraceae > Collimonas > Collimonas sp. NPDC087041. The sequence goes on along the minus strand of NZ_JBIUZX010000004.1, from coordinate 175,509 downwards.
CGTATTTTAAACGTTCGCCACAGTCCCTCGGCGGAATACAGCGCCAAAGCGCACCAGATGAGGATAAAACCGTTGAGGCGGTTGCCATCCAGCTCTTCGCCGTACAGCCAGACACCGAACAGCAATTGCAGCGATGGCGTGATGTATTGCAGCACCCCCACCAGCGACAGTGGAATGCGGCGCGCGCCGGCGGCGAACATCAGCAAGGGGATCGAAGTGATCGGCCCGGCTGCAACCAGCAGCCATTTGGTGGAGGTCGAGGCGCTGCTGAAGGTGTTGTGATCCTGCAGCGATGTGTACGCCAGGAAGGCCAGCGCCAGCGGCAGCACCAGCGCGGTTTCCAGCGCCAGGCCGGGCAGCGCGCCGAGGCTGGCGGTCTTGCGCAGCAAGCCGTAGCCGCCGAAAGTGACGGCCAGCGTCAGGGCGATCCAGGGCGGATGACCGGCTTGCCAGGTCAGCCACAGCACGGCGCCGGCAGCGATGGCGATCGCCAGCCATTGCAGCGGTCGTGGCCGTTCCCGCAGGAACACCAGGCCGAGCGCGACGCTGACCATCGGGTTGATGAAGTAGCCGAGGCTGGCTTCGACGATGTGGTTGTTGTTGACCGCCCAGATGTAAGTGGTCCAGTTGGCGGTCAGCAGCAGCGCGCTGGCGACGAAGCCGCCGATCACGCGCGGCTGGCGCAGCATCGGCCCGACCCAGGCCCATTGCTTGCGCACTGTCAGTACGATCAGCAGGAACAGGAAGGACCAGACGATCCGGTGGGCGACGATATCGACCGGCGGAACCTCTGCTTCAAGCGCCTTGAAGTAAATCGGGAACAGGCCCCATAGAACGTAGGAGGCGATGGCGTAGAGCATTCCTGCTTGCATATTCTTAATTTGCGGGACAGAGTTTAAGAGCCACCGCAGCGTGGCGAATTACTCTGTCCTCAACTGATTAGATGAAACGGTTAAATGGCAAAGGAAAACAACCGGAAGAAAAAATGACAGGTGGCAATCCGCATTCTACGCAACAAATGGCAGTTATGAGGACGTCAGCAACTCCTGGAAATAAAAGACCGTCGAACCCAGCTCAGGCGGCGATTGATAATGGCTGATGCAATCGCGGCGGAACGGTACTGCCTGTGCGAAGGCCGGCCCGTCATAGACGAAAGTATGGAACTCGCCATTCTCGCCGCAAGCATCGACATTGGCCGGCAAATCGGCGAGGAATGCCGCATCGAATTCGCGTCCGCAAAAATCCTCGGACAGATAATTGCCGTTGACGCAAACCACCACCGCCTTGAAACCGAGCGTCAGGAATTCCTCCACCAGCAGCTGGCGCGGCTGGTCCCATAACGGCAGGCAGGCCTGCAGTCCGGCGGTGGCGCAGACCTTTTCTTCCCAGTCGCGATGTGCTTGCAAATCGATGTCGCCGAATACGGCGTTGCGGATGCCGTCGTCATGGGCAGTGCGCAAGGTGGCAATGAATTTCTCTTCATATTGCTGCCAGCTGGCGCTGTAGAACGCCAGTGGCACTCCGAGCGCATCCGCCTGCGCCTGCAGCAATGCCGGCGGTACACCATGCGAGCGGGCGCGCTGACCGCTTTCATCGAGTGCGGTAATCAGGCGCGCGATGCGCATGCCGCTTTGTTGCGCTCGCCACAGTGCCAGGCAGGAATCCTTGCCGCCGCTCCATGACACCAGCGCATCCGCGGTTGGCATGTTCATGCCGGTGTTGCCGTTTGCAGCAGGCGCTGATGTTCCGGCCGCGCGACGAAGCGATGCAGCAGCAATCCAGCCAGGCCGCAAGTTGCCATCACCACCATCAGCGGCAGCGCCGTGCCGTCGTGCCACAGGCTCATCGCCACGCCGGACGTGATGCCGATACCGAATTGCAAGGTGCCCATCAAGGCCGATGCGGTGCCGGCTTGCTTGCCCTGCTGCGACAAGGCAATCGCCGACGCATTCGGGCTGATGAAACCGTAGCTGGCGAGGAAGCCGAAGAAGCCGATCAACAGGATCGGCAGGTTGTTGACGCCGCAGGCGACCAGCAGCGCCACCAACAGGCTCAGCATCGCAGGTATCCACAGCGCACGGCCGAGAATGGTGTCGAGTGTAAATTTGCCGACCAGGCGTGCATTGATCTGCGAGGCAGCAATCAGGCCGATCGCATTGGTGCCGAATACGAAGCCGAAATTTTCCGGCTTGATGCCATGCAGTTCGATCAGCACGAACGAAGAGCCGGTAATGTAGGCGAACATGCCGCCCTGGATCAGGCCGCCAACCAGGCTGTAGGCGACGAACTGGCGGTCCAGCAGCAGCCGGCCGTATTGTTTGATGGTGCGGCCCAGATGCAGCGGTTCGGCTTTGTGGCGATCGAGTGTTTCCTGCATCGTGTAATGGATCGCGATCAGGCAGAACAAACCGAAGCCGGTCAGGCCGCCGAAAATCACACGCCAGCCCCACAGCTTGAGCACTGCGCCGCCGATCAGCGGCGCCAGGATCGGCGCCAGCCCCATCACCAGCATCATCAATGAAAACGCCTTGGCGGCGCCGGTGGTGCCGAGCCGATCACGGATCACCGCGCGGGCAATCACCATGCCGGCGCAACCGCCCAGGCCTTGCAGGAAACGGAATACGATCAGCGCCGTCACGTCGTGCGACAGCATGCAGGCCAGCGAACCCAGCACATACAGCGTCATGCCGACATACAACGGCGGCTTGCGGCCGAAGCGATCGCTCAGCGGACCGTAGAACATCTGGCCCACCGCCAGCCCGACCAGGAAGCTGGCCAGCGTCAGCTGCACCAGATTGCTGCCGACGCCGAACTGCTGGGCGATGGTAGGGAAGCTCGGCAGATACATGTCGATCGACAGCGAGCCGATGGCGGTCAATGCGCCAAGCAATAGGAGCCAGCCCGGGAGCAATTTCTCCGGCGCTGAAGTTGCAGGTGTGTTTGTCATTGGTTACTCAGGTTGCACAAGGTGCAGTGCGTGGTTAAATCTTGGTTAAATATTTACTACGAGGAGTGCGCTGGCAGGAATAGCTGGACGCGTGCAAACGCAGGGTTTGCTTGCGTATTTTGCGTATGGCAACAAGCGATCATGTTACACGAACATCGCGGAGCTTGCCGGGAGCGGGAAGGATGTGGGGGCGGGAAAGGGAAGTCGCCGCCCCCATGCAGGGTAGTGGAATTGGTGCAGGCCGGGTCGTGTCGCGTGTCGGGCGTTAGCGGATTGAACCACGCGGCCCGCATCTCATTTCTGTTTGTCGTTGGCAGGATTCTTGCCGGCGCTTGCGCTTGAAGGCGCCGCATAGCTGAAAAATATCCAGTCCCACAGCGGCGAGGTGACACCGAAATTTTTCTCGATGCCTTTCTGGTGATGCATGTCGTGGTTTTTGATCAGCATGCCGATGCAACGATACAACCATGATTGCGGGCGATGCATCACATAGTGGATCGTGATGTAAGCCATGTAACCAATCAAGATGCCGGCATACAACGAAGTCAGTCCGAGCCAGTATGCCGGCAGCAGCGCGACCAGGTAGGCGAGTGCAACCTGAAGTCCTGAAATGCCGATGTATTCGCTCGGATTGACGTGGTGGGCCCAGTGATCGCGGCGGAAATATTTGTGGAATAAAAAGCGGTGTATGCCGTATTCCATCAGCGACCATAACAGTGCGCCGGCAACAATCTGCCAGATTGAAATCGGGCCGAGCCACATCGCGAGAGCGAACAGCGCAGGCACGGTAATAAAATCGACATGGTATTCAAAAGCCGACAGCTGCCATCGTTTGGATAAAGCCATAATTTTTCTGGTTGGGTAAAGGGATGTGGGAGCGGGCTTGTTCGATCTCCGAAAAAGATTCGGGACAGTGCTCGGATAGCCGCAGCTCGATCGTTCTCATGGCGCCAGACCGGTGAAATCGTCAGTTGGGCAACAATTTGCAGAATGGGGCCTGGCATGAGCGTTTGACGGGGAAGTGACACAGTCCCCGGGAAATGGATTCCTCTTAAAAGTAGAGGAAGCGAAAGTTATCAAACGTTTAAATACATGTCTATCAGACAACGTCTTAGTCGGGGTAAATTTATTGCGTGGAAGGGCGTCGGCTGCAACGTTTCAGCAGGTGGCGCAGCAGAGCAGGGAAGGCAGGGGAGATGAGAGGGGACAGGCCGTTACGGTGGTTTTGCCGCCACGGCCATATGCGACTGGCGCGGGACGATTCCCGCGCAAATCTTAGGCTGCCAGAAAATCCAGCAAGGTCATTGCGATGACCTTGGTCGCCTTGCGCAAATCGTCCAGTGCCAGGTTTTCATCAGCTTGCTTGGCGTTGGATTCCATCAGCGTGCGTGGACCGGCGCCGTACAGCACCACCGGAATCCCGTGTTCACCGTACAAGCGGGCATCGGTGTAGAGCGCTGAGCCGTTGGCTGGAATCGCTTCGCCGAGAACCGCCAGCGCGTTCGCCTGCACACTGGCCAGCAGTTTTTCGTGACCTGGCAACGGACGCAACGCGCGCGCAAGCAGCAGGCGTTTGATTTCGACGCGAATGCCGGGCAAGCCATCGACCGCAGCTTCGATCATGGCCCGCACGTCAGCTTCCACCGCGACCGGATCTTCTTCCGGAATCATGCGGCGATCCATTTTCAACACGACCTTGCCAGGCACCACATTGGTGTTGGTGCCGCCATCGATGCGGCCGACGATCATGGTCGGGTGGGTAATGCCGGGAATCGCCGAACTGATTTTTTTCAGGTCCGGCAGTTTGGCGTAGATCGCTTGCAACACCTTGGTGGCTGCCTGCAACGCGTCGTGGCCGGTTTCCGGCATCGAGCCGTGGGTGGCCTTGCCATGCACCGTGACCTCAAACTGCAGGCAGGCGTTATGCGCGGTGACGACGTTGTAGCTGAAGCCGGGGCCGATCACCAGGTCCGGCTTGGTCAACTGATTTTCCAGCAGCCAGGCAGGGCCCAGCAAGCCGCCGAATTCTTCATCGTAGGTGAAGTGCAATTCGAGCGCGCCCTTGAGCGGCACGCCCAGCGCTTCCAGCGCGCGCACCGCAAAAATATAGGTAGCGAAATCGCCTTTGGATACGGTGGTGGCGCGGCCGTAGATGCGGCCGTTTTCAATTTCGCCGCCATACGGTTGCTTGCTCCAGCCTTCGCCCGGCGGCACCACGTCGCCATGGGCATTAAGCGCCAGCGTCGGGCCGTCGCCTGCATACTTGCGACGGACGATCAGGTTGGTGATGCTCTCCATGCCGTAATCCTTGACCATGGCGGCTGGCACCGGGTGCTTCTCGGATTGCCAACCCCAGGCGCTCATCAGTTCGGCCACCGCATCGGCGTGCGGCGCGTTGTTGCCGGGCGGGGTATCGGTAGGAATACGGACGATTTTTTGCAGGAACTCGACTTCTTCGTCAAAGTGGTTGTCGATCCAGCTGGCGAGCTGTGCGGATAACGCGGTGTTGGTCATGGTGGCGAAGGAAAGAGTGACAGAAGTGCTTGATTCTACGACTTTGACGCCGTGAAGGGGGAAACGTAGGGTGGGCAGATTTTCTGCCCACGCGGAATGCCCTCATTTATTTTCTCAAGCATTCAGCGTGGGCACCAGTGCCCACCCTACAGCGATATTAGCCGCCGATATATTCGCGGTGATAGCGGCGTCCGAGGTCGGTCAGGATTTCATAGCCGATGCTGCCGGCCAGTTGCGCCACGTCGTCAACGCTGCGATGCGGACCGATCAGCTCCACCGTCGCGCCGGCTTGCACGCGATCTGCGGCGATGCCGGTGACATCGATCGTGATCGAATCCATCGATACCGTGCCAACCATCGGTGTTGGCTGGCCGTCGATGAAGGCGACGCCACGGTTGCTCATGCTGCGCAGCCAGCCATCGGCATAGCCGACGCCGACAGTGGCGATGCGCCGTTCTTCGGTGGCGCTATAGCTGATGCCGTAGCCGACATGGTCGCCGCGCTGGATGGTGCGGCACTGGATGATGCGGCCGTGCAGCGCCACTACCGGCTGCAAGGGATTGGCGGCGCCGGCCACCGGTGCGATGCCGTACAGCGCTGCGCCGGGACGCACCAGGTCGAACTGGAAATCGGCGCCGAGAAAGATGCCGGAGGAATTGGCCAGGCTGGCAGCGATATGCGGCAAGCGCTGACGCCAGCTTTGGAAACGCGCCAGCTGGCTGGCGTTCATCGGATGGCCCTGGTGCTCGGCGCAAGCCAAGTGGCTCATCAGGAACAGCGGCGGAATGCTTTTCATGAAAGCCGGATTGGCCAGCCATGCTTCTGCTTCGGTCGCCGGCAGACCCATGCGCGACATGCCGGTATCGACCTGGAAAATCGCCGGCAACGGACGTTCAAGGGTTTGCGCCAATGCGTGCCAGGCTTCGATTTGTTGCAGGCTGTTGAGCACCGGCGTCAGGCCATGGGCGATCAGTTCGCGCTCGGTGCCGGGTGGCGCGCCATGCAGCACGAAAATCTCGGCGGTGGCCGGCAGGTGCGGACGCAGCGCGATGCCTTCATCCAGATGCGCTACGAAAAAGTGACGGCAACCTTCCGCTGCCAGCGCCGGCCCGACCTGGTCGGCGCCGAGGCCGTAGGCATTGGCCTTGACGGCGGCGGCAACGCTGGCCTTGCCAGCCTGCTGCCTGAGCAGGCGATAGTTGCTGCGGATGGCATCCAGGTCGACCGTGAGGATTGCACCGGCGTGTGCTGCTTGTGGGTTCATCTTGGGTCGCTCAAATATCGCTCAAATATCGCTCAAAAACGGGTGGATCACATTTCACACTTGCTGCGCGCCGGCCGATGGCGTTTCAGGCATAGGCAGGATGCGCCGCTTGCCCGAAATCCTTGCTGTAGCGGCTGACAGACAAATCGTCCGAAGCAATCGCCGGCCGCCGGCCGGAAATCAGGTCCGACAGCAATTGCGCCGAGCCGCAAGACATGGTCCAGCCGAGCGTGCCGTGGCCGGTGTTGAGGAACAGGTTGCGGATATGGGTGGCGCCGACGATCGGCGTACCGTCCGGCGTCATCGGCCGCAAGCCGGTCCAGAAGCTGGCGGCGGCAGTGTTGCCGGCGCCCGGGAACAGGTCGTTGACCACCATTTCCAGCGTGGCGCGGCGTTTCGGTTTGAGCGTCTTGTTGAAGCCGACGATCTCCGCCATGCCGCCGACGCGGATGCGGTCGTCGAAACGGGTGATGGCGATCTTGTAGGTTTCGTCGAGGATGGTGGAGACCGGCGCTGCTTCCGCATCGACAATCGGCACCGTGATCGAATAACCCTTCAGCGGATACACCGGGATATCCAGCAGCGAGCCGAGGAAGCCGGTCGAATAAGCGCCTAGCGCCACCACATAATTGTCGGCCTGCAGATGCTCGGAGCCACATTGGACGCCGGCGATTTCGCCGTTGGACAAGGTCAGAGCATCGATCTGCACGTTATAGCGGAAACGCACGCCCAGATCTTCGGCCATCTTTGCCAGTTTGGTCGTGAACATCTGGCAATCGCCGGTTTCATCGTTCGGCAGGCGCAGGGCGCCGCTGAGTTTGTGCTTGACCGCTTCCAGCGCCGGCTCGGCTTGCGCCAGCTGGTCCGGCGTCAGCAGTTCGAACGGCACGCCGGTTTCTTTCAATACATCGATATCCTTGGCCGCATCGTCGAGTTGCTGCTGGCTGCGGAACACCTGCATGGTGCCGAGCTGGCGGCCTTCGTAGGTGATGCCGGTATCGGCGCGCAAGACCTTGAAGCAGTCGCGGCTATATTCGGCCAGGCGCACCATACGTTCCTTGTTGACTGCGTAGCGTGCCGAGCTGCAATTGCGCAGCATTTGCCACATCCAACGTAGCTGGAACAGCGTGCCGTCGGGGGTGATGGAGAGTGGCGCGTGTTCCTGCAGCATCCACTTCATGGCTTTCAGCGGGATGCCGGGTGCGGCCCAAGGCGAGGCGTAGCCAGGGGAAATCTGGCCGGCGTTGGCGAAACTGGTTTCCTGCGCGGGTCCGGGCAGGCGGTCGATGACGGTCACTTCATGGCCGGCGCGCGCCAGGTAATAGGCGCTGGTGACGCCAACTACGCCACTGCCAAGGATAAGAACTCGCATCTGGAATCTCCGTCACACCTGCTTGGTTGATATGCTACTGCACGCTCAAGATTTGCTTGTTCCAGGATGCCGGACGCCAGCAAATGAATTGTTTTTGATTTACAGTAATAAGCGCTATGCTATTAGCTATTCGGTAGCATTTGTTACTGTATAAATTCACTAATTCAGGAATTAATGCTGAAAATGTGCCTGAAAATTTGATCAAAAACCTGCCCGTATCCCATCATGAGAATTTACAAGGAATCGAGCCGCGCGCTGGACAAGCTGGACCGCCATATCCTGCGTTTGTTGCAGCAGGATGGCCGCATGTCGATGAAGGACCTGGGCGAGCAGGTCGGCTTGTCGATCACGCCCTGTATCGAGCGCGTCAAACGCATGGAGCGCGACGGCGTCATTGATGGCTATTACGCGCGCATTAATCCGGCGGCGGTCGGCGCCAAGCTGCTGGTGTTTGTCGAGATTACGCTGAACCAGAAATCGGCGAATGCCTTCGAACAGTTTCGGCGTGAAGTGTTGCGTATTCCGGAAGTGCTGGAATGTCATCTGGTGTCGGGTGATTTCGATTACCTGATCAAGGCGCGTATCCGGGAGATGGCGGAGTATCGCAAGCTGTTGGGGGACATGTTGCTGCAGTTGCCGGGGGCGGCGCAATCGAAGAGTTATGTGGTGATGGAGGAGATCAAGGAGACGCTGGCGTTGTCGATGGAGGTCAAGTAGTTGCGGTTGACGACTAGCGGGAAGGTCGGCATGCGAAAAGTCAAAAACAACGGCAACATCAAAACTAACCCAGCCTAGTTAAATGGGGTCGGAGTTTTTTTTCGGCGGGGTTTTGCCGAAAATTACTCTGACCCCTTTTAACGGGCCACGGAGTAAGTGCTGCGGTGCATCAGTGGTGTTCGTCCGGTGCTACTTAAAACGGTTACCACTTCGTGGACACTAGCCGGGAGCGGCCCGGCAGCCGCTCACTTTTTGCTTCGCCAAAAAGTAAGCAAAAAGGCGATCGCACAGCCGTTGCCCGCCGTTGGCGGGTCCCCAAATGAGCCGTGCGCCAGTCGGATGGGACACAAACTCGCTGCGCTCAAACATGTGTCCCATAATTCCCGACTGTCGCACGGCTCATTTGGCAACGTCAGCATGCGAAAAGTCAAAAACAGCGGCAACGTCAAAAGCAACGGCAACGTCAAAACCAACAGCAACTTCAAAACCAACCCCACGCAGTTAAATGGGGTCGGAGTTTTTTTTCGCGGCCTTTTGCGAAAATTACTCTGACCCCTTTTAACGGGCCACGGAGTAAGTGTGGTGGTGCATCCACGATGTACGGTCGTCGTTATTTAGTACGGTCACCGCTCCGTAGAAGCTTGCCGGGGGTAGCCCGGCAGCTAGTCACTTTTCTTGCTTCGCCAAGAAAAGTAACCAAAAGAAGGCGATCGCACAGCCGTTGCCCGCCGTTGGCGGGTCCCCAAATGAGCCGTGCGCCAGTCGGATGGGACACAAACTCGCTACGCTCAAACATGTGTCCCATAATTCCCGACTGTCACCCGGCTCATTTGGCAACGTCAGCATGCGAAAAGTCAAAAGCAACGGCAACATCAAAAGCAACGGCAACATCAAAAGCAACGGCAACGTCAAAACCACCCCCACGCAGTTAAATGGGGTCGGAGTTTTTTTTCGCGGTTCTTTGCGAAAATTACTCTGACCCCTTTTAACGGGCCTCGGAGTGAGTGCGGTGGTGTATCAGCTTTGTTCGTCTGATTCTAATTAAAACGGTTGCTACTCCGTGGAGACTTGCCGGGGGCGGCCCGGCAGCCGCTTACTTTTTGCTTCGCCAAAAAGTAAGCAAAAAGGCGATCGCACAGCCGTTGCCCGCCTGCGGCGGGTCCCCAAATGAGCCGTGCGCCAGTCGGATGGGACACAAACTCGCTTCGCTCAAACATGTGTCCCATAATTCCCGACTGTCACCCGTCCCATTTGGCAACGTCAGCATGCGAAAAGTCAAAAGCAACTGCAACGGCAAAAGCCAATTCAAAAGCAACGTCAAAAACAACAACAACGTCAAAATCAACCCTGCGCAGTTAAATGGGGTCAGAGTTTTTTTTCGCGGCTTTTTGCGAAAATTACTCTGACCCCATTTAACGAACCACGGAGTGCATACCCTCGCACTCGATTACCATCTATTTTTTCTCCGCCACTCGCTGCCCTGGCTTGACGATGACGGTGCAGGTCATGCCGGCTGCCAGCGTGATGCCATCGGGGACTTTGTCGATGTGGATGCGTACTGGTACGCGTTGCGCCAGGCGGACCCAGTTGAAGCTGGGGTTGACGTTGGCGAGGCCGTAGGTGCCGAGGGCGTTGTCGCGGTCGGTAATGCCACGTGAGATGCTGTCGACGTGGCCGGTGATGAGTTGTTCGCTGCCCAGCAGGCGCATGTCGACTGCGTCGCCTACCTTCATCAGCGGCAGTTTGTTTTCTTCAAAATAGCCGTAAACCCAGAACGAATTGGCGTCGATCACCGACAGCTTCGGCGTGCCGGCCTGGGCGAAGTCGCCGGCGTGGACGTTGAGGTTGGTGATCCAGCCGTCGGCCGGGGCGCGTACCTCGGTGCGCTCCAGATTCAGCTTGGCGCTGTCGCGTGCAGCCAGCGCGGCTTGGTACATGGCTTGGGCGGCAGAGGCATCGGCGCTGGAGTTCTCGCGGTTTTCGTTGGAGATGACATCGCCGTCGAGCTTGGCGCGGCGGGCGGCGTCGCGCTGCTTGGTGGTCAGGCCGACCCGGCGTTCGGTTACCACCGCTTCAGCTTGCGCCAGCGCCAGCGTGTAGCGCGCCGGATCGATTTTCATCAGCAGGTCGCCCTTGTGCACGTAGCTGTTGTCGGCGACTGGCACCGACACCACGATGCCGGAAACATCGGCGGCGACGCTGATGACATCGGCGCGCACGCGGCCGTCGCGGGTCCAGGGCGTGTTCATGTAACGCTCCCACAGCGCACGCGTCAGCAAAAAGGCGATCAGCACGACGATCAGCGTGATGGCGACCTGCAGCAGGGTTTTTAAAATGGTGGATGATTTCATGTCGACCTTAGAGCAATTTTTTGTGGCAAGTTAAATGGCGTGCAGCAGTAGTCCGGCAGCGCCGAAAATACAAAAGAACAGGGCGATCCGGAACAGGCTGGGATGCCAGACATAGCGAAACAGGCCCAAGCGGCTGAAGACCCAATCGATGGCCATCTGCAAGAACAGGCAGCCGATAAAGATCAGCAGCAAGGTTGGAATGAGCGCATCGAATATTGCAATTTCACGCGGCATGATCAATTTCCGGAAGTAATAGGTGAAGTTTCGGCCGGCGTCAGCACCGTAACGCGTTCCAGCATGGCGCCGCGCATCTGGTGCAGGTTGGCCAGCACCGCCGGCAGGCCATCGCATACTGCAATCGCGGCCAGCACGGAATCCAGTGTCGTGCGCAGACGGGCCTGATTGGGGCGGGCGAACAGAGCGCCGATGTTGCGTATGGTTTGCTCGATTTTTTCATGCGCCAGCGAATCTGTGACCTCCAGCATTTCCTGGCGCAGCTGGATCACGGCACGGCCGATTTCCAGTACCGACAACAGCCAGGTCATGATGTCGCGGTCGTCGGGATTATCCAGCGAGTGGGTAATCGCAAAGCGCGACAGCAAATCGCGGGTGCCACTTTCAAAACGTCCCGCCAATCCCTGCAGCGGTCGGCTGCAGGCTTCCTCGACCTGGCGTCGCAGCGCCCGCGCCAGGCGGCGCTTGATCCAGCGGCTGTCGGACGGATCAATGATCTGATACATGACCGACGCCACCGCGACACCGATCAGGCCGCCGCTCATGCCGTTGAGCAGCTCCAGCATGTCGAACTGGTAGTTGCTGCCGATGCTGGCGTAAGAAAAGAAAAACAGCAGGATGCCGGTGCCGATGCCGGAATATTTCTGGGTGGTGGTGAGCCAGGCGCCGGCCAGGATGAACGGCGCCAGCGCGATGCAAAGCATGGTGAAATTTTCGGCTTGCGATTGCAGATAATAAGCCGACAGAAAGCCGAAAAAGCCGCCGATGGCCGCGCCGATCAGGAATTGCCGCACAACTTTGTTCGGCGACGGCGCGGCAGCGAACAGGGCGCTGACAACAGTCGCCATGACTACTGCATCGGTGCCGGAAACCCAGCCGGACTGAATCCAGAACAGCGACGAAATGATGAAGCCGATAGCAGCGCGCAACGCCGAGGTGACGATCAATGTCGGATCGGTGCGGGTGACGTAATGCGCAGGAAGCTGGACATCGTCCGGCATGTGCATCTCGGCCTGGATCACCACCGCGTGGATGCGGGCATAGACCTGCAGCTCGCCGGCGAACCTGATCAGCAGCTCGGCGGCAGAATCGAAGTCGAGCAGATTGCTGCGATCGCCTTCATGGCTGGCGGACAGGCCGCGTCGCAATGCCTGCAGCCGCTGCGGCAAAGCGCTGCGCACCTGTGTCAGCACATTGCGATCCTGGTCGGAGAGCGCATGCACGATTGCCTTGTATTCCATCATCAGCGCATTCAGCGTGCTGTGCTTGCCGCTGGATTGCAGACGGCCGAACAGTTGATCTAGCGAGTGAAAGGTGGTGGAGGCGGTCATGAACGCATTGTTCAATTGCCGCAGCTGCAGACTTTGCAGATGTCCGGTGGTGCTTTCGAATACCGATGAGGTGCGTAGCGCTTCCAGCGAGATCACTTCGCCGATGAAGCGCAGCACCATCCGCTCGCGCGCCGGCCGCGCCGAGGCATCCAGGTTATCCAGCGCGATGAAGGTCTTGAAATCGGCGAAACGTTTGCGCACCGTCAGCAGTAGCGCGTCGGACAGGTGCTTGGGAAACAGCACGTCGCTGACCACGCCGGCGCACAACAGGCCCAGCATCACTTCGCTCAGGCGGGTGGTGGCGATATCGAAGGCCTGGTCCGGCTGCAGCGCAGCAGGCAGGCCGACGATGACCAGCGTGTAGCCGGCCAACACGAACGCATAGGATTGGAAATTGCGGAATATGGTCGAGCCGGCGGTGCAGAACGCCAGCCAGCAGGCGCCTGCCGCCAGGAACAACACCGGCTGCTGCGAGAACGCGGCGGCCAGTATCACGGACATGATGACCCCGACTGTGGTGCCGATGAAACGGTAGAAACCCTTGGCCAGCACCAGGCCGCTGCGCGGCTGCAGCACGATGATCACCGTAACCATCGCCGTGCCGGGTTTGGATAGGTTGAACAATAGCGACAGGCCAAGCGCCATCAAGGTCGCCAGCAAGATCTTGCTGACATACAGCAGGTTCTGGCCGTGGTTGTCGATCCAGATAACGGCGGCTTGTTTCAGGTGGTTGAGCCAGTTTTCACGGCTGCTTGCAAGGTCACTCATGGTCGGCGCCGATCATTTCTTGGCATCGACGGCGCTGACATCTGCCGTGCCTGGCTGTGGCAGATCGTCGCCCAGTCCACCGCCGAGCGCCTGCATCAGCTGCGCCCAGCTATCCAGATAGGAGGCGCGGGTTTGCGCCACCCGCTGTTGCTGTTGCAGCATTGTCAGCTGGGTCTGGATCACGTTGATGTAGGCAGTCAGGCCGGCCTGGTAGCCGCGCTTGGCCAGGTCATAGGATTTTCCCGCTAACGCCAACGCCTGTTCCGATTGCAGCCGCTGTTGTTGTTCCGATTTCAGTTTGACGATCTGGTCGGCCACGCTTTGCAGGGCTTGCACCAGCGTGTTGTTGTAGCTTTCGATCGCGCCGTCGAGCGCTGCGGTCTGGGCGCCGAGATTGGCGCGCAGGCGGCCGCCGTCGAAGATCGGCAACGAAATCGCCGGCCCGGCGCCGCGCACGCCGGAGGCGGCGCTGAGGAAATTGGTGAAGCCGAGCGCTTGCAGGCCGATGAAGGCGGAGATGTTGATATCCGGATAGAACGATGCCTTGGCGACGTCGATATTCTTGCTCATCGCTTCCACGCGCCAGCGCTGGGCGATGACGTCGGGGCGGCGGCCGATCAGGTGCGCCGGCACATTGTCGGGCAAGCCGATCGGCAGGGCGCTGCTATGGTCAGCGCCGATCATGTTGGCGGCCAGCGCCGGCCGCTGGATGCTGTCGCCGCTGCCCGGACCTTTGCCGCTCAAGGCGGCGATCTGGTTGCGCAGCAGCGCAATGTTTTCGTCGATTTTTTCGATGTTGGCCTGGGCGTCCGGCAGCGCGGTTTCGGCCTGGCTGACTTCCAGTCGGGTGCCGAGGCCAGCACCCAGGCGGCGCCGGGCGATATCGGCCAGCGCGGTTTGTTGCGCTAATGTTGAGGCGGCGATGTCGCGCAATGCGTATTGGGTGGCCAATTGCAGGTAGCCGCGTACGACTGCGACTTCCAGGTTGAGCTGGGCGCTGCGCGCTTCAGCGGCGCTGACCTGAACGGTGTCGAGCGCCGATTCGAGGGCGCTGCGATCCTTGTCCCACAGGTCGAGGTCGTAGCTGGCCTTGACGGCGAATTCATTGTCCCAGTTCCAGCTGCCGCCGAGTGGCGGCGGGAAGATATATTCGGAAGAGTACAGGCCGCGTGTGGTGGAGGCTTCCATGCCGACCTTGGGCAAGGTGGCGGAGCGGGCTGAACCGGCCAGCGCAGTGGCCTGGCGGATGCGCGCCTGGGCCATCTTCAGGTTGGGGCTGCCGGCGACGGCCTGTTGTACCAGCGCGTCAAGCTGCGGATCACGATACACCTGCCACCATGCGGTTGTCGGCCAGGCGATCTGGCTGCTGGCGCTCAATGCCTTGCCGGCAGCGAGTTTGCTGCCGTCGTTCAGCTTCGATTGCGGATCGATGCCCGAGAAGTCGGCGCAGGCGCCGAGCAGGAGTGTGAGCGAGCAAGCCAGCAACAGGCTGACTGAGGAGTGACGCTTGGAGAGGGTGGTGAGCCGCATGGTGCCCCAAAAATTATAACGAAGGAAATAGGTCTGAACGGTGATGAGTAGGCACTGTAAGTTGCCTGGTCTGCGCGGCGTACGACAATATGATGAAATAATAGCAAAACGCCAGCATTGCTGGCGTTTTGATTAACCCAAAAAATCGCAGGGTTAGTGTCGCATCAGATGCCTTGGCAAATCAGTTGCCGTTGTAAATAGCTGGCTCTGTCTTGGCGATCTGGCTCACTACTTCAGCACGGCTGACTGGCTTGCCTGCAGCTGCCACAGCTGGATAGGCATTGCGCGCCTGGTTCAACGAACCATCCTTCTGGGCTTGCGCAACTTCAGCCTGCACGTCAGCGCGGGATTTGGTCGAGACGAAAGGTGTTTCAGGAGGATATGGGGTAACTGCAAAGGCGCTGCCGGCTGCGGCTAATACGGCGAGACCAGCGATAAGTTGTTTGGCGTTCATGTTTTTCTCCAATAAGTTGATAGATGGCACCGGGCTCGGCGGAACAGGCGTTGAGCAGCCCGTCGGGTCCTGCCTCGGTGAGCGGCGCACTTGCTACTTTTCGGATTGCTTGTGTGTTGCGCCCATCGATGAAGCTCAGTGTAGAGACTTCAAGATCAACAATAAATAGGAGTAATGGCAATTTACTATTTCTATATTGGAAATAATAAAAAGGAACTAATTGCCTGTGAGTCATACCAAAAACAAGGTTGGGGAAAACGGGTTGGATCGAGGTAATGCGGGCCGGCTGGTTCGCCGCTGAGTGCAGCTCAGCCAGCCGGGGCGTTTTAGACAATATTGCCGGACGACTCGATGATGCCGCCACCAAGGCAGACATCACCATCGTAGAGCACGGCGGATTGGCCTGGGGTAACAGCCCATTGTGGTTCGTCGAAGCGCAGGGTGAAGTTTTCCACGCCCGCGACTTCCAGGCTGTCAAAGCGGCAAGCCATGTCTGCCTGCCGATAGCGCGTCTTGGCCGACAGGCTGTCGATGGCCGGCGCTTCACCCGCTACCCAGCTGAGTTGGCCAGCTTGCAGCGTTGACGACAGCAGCCAGGGGTGGTCATGCCCTTGCACGATATACAAGGTGTTGTTTTCCACATCCTTGCGGGCGACATACCAGGGATCGCTGTCACCGCCGGCGTTCTTGTGGCTCTTCATGCCACCCAGGCCGATACCCTTGCGCTGGCCCAGCGTGTAGAAACTGAGGCCGACATGCTCGCCGACGGTGTCGCCGTCTGGCGTTTTCATCGGGCCCGGCTTGTACGACAGGTAGCGGTTCAGGAATTCGCGGAACGGTCGTTCGCCGATGAAGCAGATGCCGGTCGAATCCTTCTTCTTGGCGTTCGGCAGCTGGATCTGTTCGGCGATCTTGCGCACCTCGGTTTTCGGGATTTCGCCAAGCGGAAACAGCGTGCGCGACAATTGCGCCTGGTTCAGGCGATGCAGGAAATAGCTTTGGTCCTTGGTAGCGTCGACCGCCTTCAATAACTCGAAACGGCCGGAATCGGCTTGCCGTACGCGGGCGTAATGGCCGGTGGCGATCAGGTCCGCGCCCAGCTTCATCGCGTGGTCGAGGAAGGCCTTGAACTTGATTTCGGCATTGCACAGCACATCCGGATTGGGGGTACGTCCAGCCTGGTACTCGCGCAGGAATTCGGCGAACACGCGGTCCTTGTATTCGGCCGCGAAATTCACGGCTTCGATATCGACGCCGATCACGTCGGCCACGCTGACCGCATCGATCCAGTCCTGGCGGGTCGAGCAGTATTCGGAATCGTCGTCATCTTCCCAGTTCTTCATGAACAGGCCGATCACTTCGTAGCCTTGTTGTTTCAGCAGCCATGCCGACACCGACGAATCGACGCCGCCGGACATGCCGATCACAACACGTTTTTTATGAGACATTTTCTACTCCATAAGCGCTGGGATGCGTATTGAGCATCGCCAGCGGTGCGCGCTGGCCGCGCAGGTAATCGTCAATACATAACAGCACTTGCGGACTGCGGTGGCGCTCCTGGCATGCGGCCAATTCGTCGCGCGACATCCACAGCCTGCGCAGGATGCCGTGATCCAGCGGCTGGTCGTGCTGCTGGCCGAGATCGCCGCAGAAGGCAAAACGCAAGTAAGTGACCGCTTCTCCGGTGCGCGCCGATACATAGCGTGCCATGTACATGCCGACCAGTGCGGTCGGGGTAAAGTCGTAGGCTGCCTCTTCCAGCGTTTCGCGCACGACCGCCTGCACCAGCGACTCGTTGGGGTCGAGATGGCCGGCCGGCTGATTGATGCGTATGCCGTCACTGGTCGCTTCCTCTATGAGCAAGAAGCGGCCCTCGTGTTCTATGATCGCTGCAACCGTGACAGAAGGTTTCCAAACGTCAGTCATAAATTCCTCGGATAATCCGACATTTTAACGTGCTTGGCCAATTCCCGATGCTGCACAGTTTCACAGGGGAGGCTGGAGTGGCATGGCATTCTAATAAGGATCAGGCTGAGGAATTAATTTCGCATTAAATAACCTACATCAAGACTCAGGTTGTTTGCGCGCAATTTTTCCGTGTAAGATTCCGGTAAGAATTCTTAAACCAATGGGAGAAGTACATGAAAATCGGCATCCCCGCCGAGACGCGGCCTGGCGAAACCCGGGTTGCTGCGACTCCGGAGACAGTAAAGAAGCTGGTGGCGGCCAAGCACCAGGTGCTGGTGCAGTCTGGCGCAGGCATTTCATCGAGCATTACCGATGAAGCCTATGCTGCGGCTGGCGCCCAAGTGGTTGATGCGGCGGCGGCATTCGGCGTGGAAACCGTGCTGAAAGTGCGTGCTCCGAGTGCCGAGGAACTGCCCCTGCTGAAAAGCGGCACGGTGGTGGTGGGCATGCTGAACCCTTTTGATGCCGACAATATTGCTGTTATGGCAAGTCATGGCCTGACCGCGTTTTCGCTGGAGGCGGCGCCGCGTACTTCACGGGCGCAATCGATGGACGTGTTGTCGTCGCAAGCCAACATCGCCGGCTACAAGGCGGTGCTGATGGCGGCCAATACCTATCAGCGCTTCATGCCGATGCTGATGACCGCCGCCGGCACCGTCAAGGCCGCGCGCATGTTGATCATGGGTGCAGGCGTCGCCGGTTTGCAGGCGATTGCGACTGCCAAGCGCCTTGGCGCAGTGATCGAAGCATCCGATGTACGGCCTGCGGTCAAGGAACAGATCGAATCGCTCGGCGCGAAATTCCTGGATGTGCCATTCATCACCGATGAAGAAAAGGAAATCGCCCAAGGCGTCGGCGGTTATGCGCGGCCGATGCCGGCCGACTGGATGCGGCGCCAGGCCGAACTGGTGCATGAACGCGCCAAGCAGGCCGATATCATCATCACGACCGCACTGATTCCGGGCCGCAAGGCGCCGGTGCTGATCAGCGAGGAAACCGTCAAGGCCATGAAGCCGGGTTCGGTGATCCTCGACATGGCGGTCGATCAGGGCGGCAACTGTCCGCTGTCGGAAAGCGGCAAGACCGTCATCAAGCACGGCGTCCATATCATCGGCGAAGGCAATCTGGCAGCGCTGGTCGCCGCCGATGCTTCGGCGTTGTATGCGCGCAACCTGCTTGATTTCCTCAAGCTGATCATCAACGCCGAAGGCGGCCTGGTGATCAACCGCGAAGACGACATCGTCGCCGCGACGCTGTTGTGCAGCGGCGGCGAAGTCCTGCGCAAATAAGTGGCCCGAAAAGCCGACTCAGCAAGTAGCTGAATACCGATTTAATTAATAGCTGTAAAAGAAGCATCCGGCTGCGGCCGGAGATTTCGTAGACCGGAGAAAGAAGATATGCAACGCATCATGCTGCGCGCCAAAATTCATCGCGCAACCGTTACCCAAGCCGACCTGCACTACGAGGGCTCGTGTGGAATCGATGAGGATCTGCTGGAAGCAGCCGATATCCGCGAATTTGAAAAGATCGAACTGTACAACGTCAACAACGGCCAACGCTTTTCGACCTACGCTATCCGCGGCAAGCGCGGCAGCGGCGAAATCTCGCTGAACGGCGCCGCCGCGCGCTGCGCTCACCTGGGCGACTTGCTGATCATCTGTACTTACGCTCCACTTTCCGACGAAGAAGCGCGCAGCTATGTGCCGAAAGTGGTGTTTGTCGACGACAACAACAAGATTACCGGTTTGAAAAAGATCTAAAAATTCGTCATCCCCGCGCACGCGGGGATCCAAATTGCCGCATAGCGTTGCAACTAAGATGGATTTCCGCTTTCGCGGGATGGGTGTTGCGGTAATTATGTAGCGGAAGTCATTCAAGCTCGCTTTAAGGGGAAACTATGGAAGTCACGCACACCATCACTAACCTGATCATCTTCGTACTGGCAATCTACGTCGGCTACCACGTGGTCTGGACCGTTACACCGGCGTTGCATACGCCCCTGATGGCGGTCACCAACGCCATCTCTGCGATCATCATCATCGGCGCAATGCTGGCTGCCGGCCTGACTGAAGGTCTGGTCGGCCAGATTGCCGGCACCTTGGCTGTGGCGCTGGCAGCGGTCAATGTATTCGGCGGCTTCCTGGTCACCCAGCGCATGCTGGAAATGTTCAAGAAAAAAGAGCCGAAGGTGAAAGCGGCGGCAAACCAGGGAGCCCAGCAATGAGCATGAACCTGGTAACCCTGCTGTACCTGATCGCCTCGGTCTGTTTCATCCAGGCGCTCAAGGGGCTGTCGCATCCGTCCTCGGCGCGGCGCGGCAATGCGTTCGGCATGACCGGCATGGCGATCGCGGTGGTCACGACGATTGCGTTGATCGTCAAGCTGAAAGCGGAATCGCAGGGCAGCGGCCTGGGCTTCTGGCTGGTGGCCGGCGGCGTGGTAGTGGGCGGCGGCATCGGCGCCTTCCTGGCCAAGCGCGTCGAAATGACCAAGATGCCGGAACTGGTGGCGGCGATGCACTCGCTGATCGGCCTGGCGGCGGTGTGTATTGCCGTTGCTGCGGTGTCGGAGCCTTGGGCTTTCGGCATTGCTGCACACGGCGAAGCGCTGCCGACCGGTAACCGCATCGAACTGTTCATCGGCACCTTCGTCGGCGCCATCACCTTCTCCGGTTCGGTGATCGCATTCGGCAAGCTGTCGGGCAAATACAAATTCCGCCTGTTCCAAGGCGCGCCGGTGAGTTTCCGCGGCCAGCATTTCATCAACCTGCTGCTGGCAGTGGCGATGATCGGCCTCGGCATCATTTTCGTGCTGACCCAATCCTGGCTGCCGTTCATCCTGATGGCATTGATCGCCTTCATCCTGGGCGTGCTGATCATCATCCCGATCGGCGGCGCCGATATGCCGGTGGTGGTGTCGATGCTGAACAGCTACTCCGGTTGGGCTGCTGCCGGCATCGGTTTTTCGCTGAATAATTCGATGCTGATCATCGCCGGTTCGCTGGTCGGTTCGAGCGGTGCGATTCTCTCTTATATCATGTGCAAGGCGATGAACCGCTCGTTCTTCAACGTGATCCTGGGTGGCTTCGGCGGCGATGCCGCGGCGGCCTCCAGCGGCGGCGCACAAGCTCAGCGCCCTGTGAAATCGGGCTCTGCCGACGATGCTGCCTTCCTGATGGGTAATGCCGAAACCGTGATCATTGTTCCAGGCTACGGTCTGGCTGTGGCGCGCGCGCAGCATGCACTGAAGGAGTTGACCGAGAAACTGACCCACAAGGGCGTGATCGTCAAGTACGCGATCCATCCGGTGGCAGGCCGCATGCCGGGCCACATGAACGTGCTGCTGGCGGAAGCCGAAGTGCCGTACGATCAGGTGTTCGAAATGGAAGACATCAACGGTGAATTCGGCCAGGCCGACGTGGTGCTGGTGCTAGGCGCCAACGACGTCGTCAACCCGGCAGCGAAGGATCCGAAATCGTCGATCGCCGGCATGCCTATCCTGGAAGTCTATAAAGCCAAGACCGTGATCGTCAACAAACGCTCGATGGCCGCCGGTTATGCCGGTCTCGACAACGAGTTGTTCTACATGGACAAGACCATGATGGTGTTTGGCGATGCCAAGAAAGTGATTGAAGATATGGTGAAGGCAGTCGAATAACATCGATTGCGTTTGCAAAAAAGCCGCGCCGGGTAAAACCGGCGCGGCTTTTTTTGAGAGTTTTTCTGGATGTGTTAATGCTAAAGAATCTCTTAAAAAGAAACGTCAAGTAACGGCTATGGATTGGTTTGACGTACAGTTGAGCGACCTTCAACTTTCGCGTGGGCACACGTGCCCACCCTACGTGGTTTCCTCACAACGTAGGGTGGGCAGGTTTTTCTGCCCACGCGGACCACTAAAATCATCTAGGCCCATGTCCCGCTACCGCCGTTCAAAAGCAGCAGGCAGTACATTTTACTTCACGGTGGTGAGTTACCGTAGACAAGCGATTCTGTGTGACGAACTCATACGCGTTGCTTTGCGGGACAGTGTTAACGCGGTACGAAAAAAACGTCCGTTCACGATCGATGCATGGGTATTGTTACCGGATCATCTGCATTGCGTTTGGACATTGCCTGAGGGCGATTCTGATTTTTCGACGCGCTGGAGGATGATAAAACATGCAGTATCGACTACCTGTCGCGATGCATATCGGCGGCCTGAATGGCTAAATCGAAGCAAGCACTCGCATCGAGAATCAACTCTCTGGCAGAGGCGATTTTGGGAGCATCAAATCCGGGACGACAAGGATTTTGCCCGCCATCTCGACTATATTCACATGAACCCGGTTAAACACGGTTATGTTCAACGCGTGATCGATTGGCCGTATTCGACCTTCCATCGTTACGTCAAACAAGGTTGGATGGCCGCCGACTGGGCAGGGGATGTCGAGGTGGATGTTCGGTACGAGTGATGGCAGTTACGCGTGGGCACGGGGTGCCCACGCAACATTTTTTGACGTCCAATTTAGCGCTGACCGAACATCATTTGCCGTGCCAGCAAGCGGCGCGCCGGCTTGACGACGTCAACCAGGCCCAGCGACAGGCCGAGCAGGGTTTGTGAGATGGCGCCGTCCGGCGCACTGGCGAAAATGCGCGCCATGACGTCGGTCAAATGGATGGTGATGCTGCGGTCGGCTTTTCTGCCGGCGACGAACTGAAGCAGCGCGTCGGGCGAGATGTCGGTTGCCAGCAAGCGCGCCAGGATGACGGCATCGCGCAGGCCCAGGTTCAAACCTTGTCCGGCCACCGGGTGCAGGGTTTGCGCAGCATTGCCTATCGCTACGGTCCGCGGCGATGCGGCAGGGCGGGCATTCAGGCCGAGCGGAAAGCTGTTGCGTTTCGATGTCTTGATGAAGCGTCCAAGTCGGCCGCCGAAGGCTTGCGCCAATGCTGCCAGGAACGCGGCATCGTCGAGCGCCAGCAACCGGCTGGCAGTTTCAGGCCGCACGCACCATACCAACGCGTAGTTGTTACCGTGGCCGTCGTCTTGTGGCAGCAGCGCCAGCGGACCTTCGTCGGTGAAACGTTCAAACGCGCGGTGCGCCACTGGCGCGCTGGCCTGGACATGGGCGACGATGCCGATCTGCTGATAGTCGCGCTGCAATGATTTGCCATCCTGGGCGCCGAACAGGCCGCCTTCGGCTTGCACCAGCAGTTTGCTGCGCAGGGTGCGGCCATCCGACAATTGCAGCGCCACATGGTCGTCATGCTCGCTGCTGGAGCTGACTTGCACCGGCCGCAGCAATTGCACATTGGCTAGTGCGGGCAAAGCCGCCAAGGCGGTTACCAAGGTGCCGTAGCGGGTCACGTAGCCGAGCGCCGGCAGCTGGAATTCATTGCGTTCAATCAGGGTACGGCCGAAGTGGCCACGGCGCGACACATGGATTTCGTGGATCGCGGTGGCGGCGATCGGCCAGGCTTGTATCTCTTGCAGAATCTGGCGGCTGCCGTACGAGAGGGCCAGCGAGCGTGGATCTTGCCTTGCCAGTTCTACGGTCTTGGCGTCGATCAGTGCGATGCGTTCTGCGGCAACGCCGCGCTTTATCAGTAATGCGGCCAGGCTCAGCCCAACCGGGCCGGCGCCGCAGATGGCGATGTCGGCATCCGTCTGATGATGTGGATTGCCGATGCTGCCTGTGTTATTCATCAAGTCGCTCATGTCAGCAAGCCCCAGCTGCGCAACCGCGCCGCGGTGTCGGTAGGAGCCGTGTGGTGGATGGCGTGCCATCCGAGTTCGCGCGCGGCATCGGCATTTTTTCTGACATCGTCGATAAACACGAGTTGCCCCGGTTCGGCGTCAGGATAGTGCAGGCGGATGCGTTCCAGCATGCGTTCATAAATGCGCGCATCCGGCTTGATCAGTTGTTCGCGCCCAGACACCAGCACATCCTTGAAGCGATGCAGGAACGGGTAGTTGTCCCACGCGTAAGGAAAGGTTTCTGCCGACCAGTTGGTCAATGCAAAGAGCGGCACGCCGGCGGTTTCCAGTGCCTCGAAAATCGCGATGCCTTCGGCCAGCGTGCCGTTGATCATTTCGGTCCAGCGCGCATGGAATGCCGCAATCAGATGCGCATGTTCGGGGTGTTCGGCACTGAGGGTGGCGATCGCTTCGCTGAATGGCCGGCCGCCATCCTGCTGGAGATTCCACGCGCTGTTGCAGACGTTGGCGAGGAACCATTTGCGTTCGGTTTCGTCGGCGATCAGCTTGCGGAACAGGTAATCCGGGTTCCAGTCGATGAGCAC
Organism: Collimonas sp. NPDC087041; assembly: GCF_044745265.1. NCBI lineage: Bacteria > Pseudomonadati > Pseudomonadota > Betaproteobacteria > Burkholderiales > Oxalobacteraceae > Collimonas > Collimonas sp. NPDC087041. The sequence continues at coordinate 151,778 of NZ_JBIUZX010000004.1, read as the reverse complement.
GCCGCCGAGATCGAATACGACGATGGTGGGAGTTGCGGTTTTCATGGTCGTCATGATACCAGCGCGCACCGGACCTGGCTTTCCAGCAACGGGTTGCCGGTCATTTGCGCATCAGTGCTTCAATCTCGGCGACCGCTGTCGGCACGTCGCTGGTCAGGTTGATATTGCCATCCGCGGTGACCAAGATGTCGTCTTCGATGCGGATGCCGATATGCCAGAATTGCTCCGGCACGCCTTCGCCCGGGCGCACATAGATGCCCGGCTCGACCGTGGTGACCATGCCGGGCTGCAGCTTGCGCCACGGTTTCGGTTCGCCTTCGGCTGCGCTCTCGCCGGGCTCGCGATAGGCGCCGACGTCATGCACATCGAGTCCGATCCAATGACCGGTGCTGTGCATGTAGAACTGGCGGTAATCGCCATTGGCAATCACGTCATCCAGCGTGCCGACCTTGTTCTTGTTGAGCAGGCCGGTATCGAGCATGCCTTGTGCCAGTATGCGCAGCGCGGCGTTGTGGCCATCGATGAAGCGCTGGCCGGGACGGGTGGCGGCAATCGCCGCATGTTGCGCCGCCAGTACGATTTCGTACAGGGTCTTTTGCGGTCCGGAGAAAACGCCGTTGGCAGGGAAGGTGCGGGTGATGTCGGAGGCGTAGCTTTCGAATTCGCAGCCGGCGTCGATCAACACCAGGTCACCGTCCTTCAGTTCGGCATTGCCGGCGCGATAGTGCAGCACGCAGGCATTCGAGCCGGTGGCGACAATCGAGGTATAGGCCGGTGATTCAGCGCCATTGCTGCGAAACTCGTGCAGGATTTCCGCTTCCAGATGGTATTCGCGCAAACCGGGCCGCGCGATACGCATGGCACGGCGATGTGCGCCGGCGGCAATCTGTCCCGAACGCTGCATGATCGCGTGTTCGCTGGCATCCTTGAACAGGCGCATCTCGGCCAGCAGCGGCTCCAGGCTGTGGATCGCGGCCGGTGCGCTGACGCCGATGCGGGCTTGTCCACCGAGCTTGTTGAGCCAGCCTTGCAATTGGGCGTCGCGGTTGGCTTGCTTGCCCAGCGTATAAAAAATCGCCGGCATGTCGGCCAACAGCTTCGGCATTTCGCTGTCGATTGCATCGATGGCGAACGCGGCATCAAAGCCGAGCTCCGCACGCGCCGCCTCAGGTCCGAAACGATAGCCGTCCCAGATTTCACGCTCCAGGTTTTTCTCGCGGCAGAACAGGATCGATTTCGACTCCTTGCCGGCAACCAGCACCAGCACCGCGTCCGGCTCGGTAAAGCCGGTCAGGTAGTAGAAGCTGCTGTCGTGGCGGTATGGGAAATCGGAATCGGCATTGCGGGCTGCTTCCGGTGCGGTCGAGATGACGGCGACGCCGCCTCCCATGGCTTGCATTTGCGCGATCAGTTTGCTGCGGCGTGTGCTGTAAGGAGTCATGCTGGCGCTCATTCCTAATTGTTGTGACAGGTTGTCGTGCGCCGTTTTTACAGCGGCGCGTTGAGTTGATCCAGGCGTTCGATGGTGCCGACGTCAGTCCAGGCGCCGCGATACACTTCGCCGCCAAGCTGGCCGCGCGCTGCGTATTCACGCATCAGCGTGACCAGTTTTTCCGGCTGGCCAGGAGTGATCGCGTCGAACATCGAGGGACGATAGACGCCGATGCCCGAGTAGGTATAAGTATGGCCGGGTTCACGCTCGTTGCTGACTGAAAAGCTGTGCAGGCCAAAATCACCCTCTGGGTGGTGCGCCGGGTTTTTCACCAGGTACAGCCAGGCCACGTCGCGCTTGTCGAGCGGGTAGGGCTGGCCCCACAAGTCGTTGTCTTCCAGCGTATTCTTGACTTGCTCGAAATCGAAATGCGGGCAATAGACATCGCCGGCTATCGCCACGAACGGTTCTTCTCCGAGCAGGTGGCGGGCGTTGGCGATGCCGCCTGCCGTTTCCAGTGCCACGCTTTCAGGCGAATAGCGGATGGTGGCGCCGTATTTACTACCGTCACCGAGCGCCTCTTCAATCATGTGCCCAAGATGGGCGTGGTTGATGACGATCTCGGTAATGCCGGCACGCACCAGGTTGACGATGTGCCAGACGATCAGCGGCCGACCGCGGACCTTGAGCAAAGGCTTGGGGATGGTGTCGGTCAGCGGACGCATGCGCTCGCCGCGACCGGCGGCAAATATCATTGCTTTCATGGGACCCTGTTCCGGTTAGAAGGTATAGCCGACTTGCACCGTCTTATCTTCCAGCTTGTCCAGCATGCGCACCAGCGGTATCAGTTCACGATAGCGCAATGCTGTCTTGCGGACGTAATCCATGACCACAGGGATATCGTTGAGATAGGCTTCCTTGCCGTCGCGGTGATACAGGCGCGCGAACAGGCCGAGTATCTTCAGGTGGCGCTGCAATCCCATGTATTCGAAATCGCGGTAGAAGCTGTCGATATCCGGGGCGACCGGCAGGCCGGCGCGCTTGGCGCGCTCCCAATAGCGGATCATCCAGTCCAGCACCTGCGCTTCGTCCCATTGGATGTAGACGTCGCGCAGCAGCGAGACGATATCGTAGCTGATCGGACCGTACAGGGCGCCCTGGAAATCGAGCACGCCGGGATTGCCCTCGGGGAGCAGCATCAGGTTGCGCGAATGGTAATCGCGGTGGATGAACACTTGCGGCTGCGCCAGGTTGTTGGCGAGGATGGCGTCGAATACCTTGTTGAGATCGGCGCTTTGCTGGTCGCTCAGGGTCGCCTTGAGGTGCTTGCCCAGATACCATTCCGGGAATATTTGCAATTCTCGCAACAGGAAGGCGCGGTCATATTCCGGCAGTACATCCGGCTGGCTCTTGCTTTGCAGTAGCACCAGCGCATCGATGGCATCCATGTACAGCTTGTGCGCGCTCTCGACGCTGCTGCCTTCACTGGTGAGTTGCTGCAGGTAGGTGGTGTTGCCGAGGTCGCTCAACAGCAGGAAACCGCGTTCGACGTCTTGTGCCAACACAGCCGGCACGGACAGGCCGATGCCGCCAAACAGAGCGCCGATTTCGATGAAAGGCCGCACATCTTCCTGCGGCGGTGGGGCGTCCATCACGATCAAGGTGCCGCCGGCCGGCGTATCAATCCTGAAATAACGGCGGAAACTGGCATCGGCGGAGGCTGGCCGCAAGGTTGCGGTCAAGGTGGGAGTGTCGCTGAGCGTAGTTAGCCATTCGACAATTTGAGTCTGGCGCAGATCAGGTAAAACAGGGGCAGACGGTGATAAAGACATTAAGCAATCCAGTAAAACGGCTGTTGGTGGTGAGTTCCCATATAATAAGGGATTAATTTCAAAAAATCGCCTGCTATGGTGTTTGCCAAATTCATTTCATGACCCGGTCCTCCTCAGCGCTCCCCAAGCAATTCCAGTCACGTTCAGGTCGGGCTGTGTCAGGCCCTGCCACGCCTCAATTGCCGGCATTACGGCGCCTGACCGTCCTGGTGGCGTCCATCGTGGCGACGGCGTCAATGCCCATGTGGGCCTGGGCGCAGGCGACCGATGCGACATTGCCGACGACGTCAACCACGCCAGTCCCCGCCACGAAAACCAACATCAAGCCGCCGCGCGTCAATGACAGCGATGCGCCGACCAATGTTGAAGCCGAGCAAATGACCGGCCGTCCGGACCGGCTGATCAACCTTGACAACGATGTCGACTTGACCCGGGGCCAGACGGAAGTCCAGTCCAACAAGGCAACTTACCGGATTGTCGAGAATGAAGTCGAGGCGCACGGCTGTGTGCGCATGAACCGCTATGGCGACAAGTACACCGGCGATGATTTGCGTCTGAACATGGACTCGGGGCAGGGTTTCCTGACCAATCCGACTTACCATTTCCTGGCCAATGATGGTCACGGCAGCGCCGACCGCATCGATTTCATCGATGAAGACAAGGCCACAGTCATCAAGGGCACTTACACAACTTGCCCGAGCACCAAGCCGGACTGGTACATCAAGTCGAGCACGCTGGATATCGATAGCGGCATCGGTGAAGGGGTGGCCCACAACGGCGTCCTGTATTTCAAGAGCGTGCCGATCCTGGGCGCGCCGAGCATGTCGTTCCCGTTGTCGAATGATCGTCAGTCCGGCGTGTTGCCACCGATCCTGGGTAGCACCAACAATGGCGGCATGGAGTTCAACCTCCCTTATTATTTCAATATCGCGCCGAATCGCGATTTGACGCTATACCCGAACATCATCACGCAGCGTGGCCTGCAGATGGGCGCCGATGCGCGCTACATGGGTACTGGTTACAGCGGTCAAACCAAGGTCGAGTTCCTGCCGGATGACATGCTGACCAAGACCAACCGCTATGCGGTGCAGTCGATTCATTCGCAGACGCTGATGCCAGGTCTGACGATGGGCTGGAACGTCAATTTTGCCTCGGATAATAATTATCCCGACGACTTTTCGCATTCCATCACGCAAAGCGCGGCACGATTGCTGAATCGCGAGTTCGACCTGAATTACAGCGGCTCTTTCTGGAGCGTGGCGGCTTTGGCCTCGCGCTATCAGGTGCTGCAGGATTTCAATGACAGCGGGCAGCCGACCATCAGCCGGCCGTATGACCGGATGCCGCAAGTCACACTGACTGCCGGTAAGCCGGATATCTATGGTTTTGACTGGACCGTGAATGCGCAATATGCGCGTTTCTGGAACAGCCAGTACGATTTCCCGACAGCTACCGGCGTCTCGCAAGCCAGCAGCACTTTGATGCCGCTGGGCGGCGAGCGGATCTATATCAATCCGCAATTGTCCTATCCGATCATCCGCCCTGGATATTTCATCACGCCAAAGATCCAGCTGGATGCGACCGCCTACAACATCACGCCAAATAAACTGGGCGTGCCAAATGCGCCGACTGTCGCGGGCGATACGGTATTGGGTAATGAATTCAGCCGGGTATTGCCGACATTCTCGCTGGATACCGGCCTGACATTTGAGCGCGATGCGAAGTTCTGGGGCAATCCGGTAACCCAGACCTTGGAGCCGCGCCTGTTCTATGTGCGTACGCCGTACCATAACCAGAGCGAGTATCCGTTATTCGATAGTGGCGCCGCGGATTTCAATTTTGCCCAGATTTTTACTGAAAACCGCTACACCGGCCATGACCGGATCAGCGACGCCAACCAACTGACGGTTGCGCTGATTTCACGGTTTATCGAGGAATCCGGCCAGGAGCGCTTACGCCTCGGTATCGGCCAGCGTATTTACTTTACCCAGCCACGTGTGGCGCTCGGCCCTACCGATACGATCACCACCAGCCGTTCCGACTTGCTGTTGTCGGCGGGCGGCCAGGTTTCGCAATCGCTCGACCTGGACAATACCATCCAGTACAGCCAAAGCAACAACCAATGGGTACGCGCTAGTTCTACCGTCAAGTGGCAGCCGGGCCCGAAAAAAGTCATCAATTTTTCTTATCAGCTGGATCATACGAACACGGATCCGCTTGATCCTTTGAATCGATATCTGAAGCAGTTTGATATATCGGGTCAGTGGCCGCTGGCTCGTCGCTGGTACGGGGTTGGCCGCGTCAGCTATTCCTTGCAGGAAAAAACAGTCGGGCAAGCCCTGCTTGGACTCGAATACAAGGCCGATTGCTGGGTTTTCCGTGTAGTGGGCCAACGTACGCCAACATCGTCAACTCGCACGACTACGGGTATATTTCTGCAACTTGAGTTGAATGGTTTGTCGAGTATCGGCTCCAATCCGATGCAAGCCCTGCGTAGTAGTGTCCCAGGTTATCAGAATGTCAACCAACCCGACTCTTTCATTAGCCGTTGAACCAGTCATTTTCACTTATGAACGTTTTTCCAATTATGCGTAAAACCAATCAAACCCAACTCGCGGCAATCGTTTTTTCGTTGTTGTCTGCTACCGCTACCGGCGCCTGGGCGCAAGGTGCGGCGCCTCAGCCGACACCGCCTGTAGCAGCGCCTGCGCCGACCAGCGCCGCCGCGCCGGTTCAGCAGGCTGCCAAGGCAGCAGTGACTCCGCAGACTGTGGATGCGATCGTCGCGGTGGTGAATACCGACGTGATTACCCAGCAAGAGCTGGCGTCGCGCGTCAATGACGTGGTGCTGCGGATGAAAGCGCAGAACATTGAAGTGCCGCCGATGGCTGAGTTGCAGAAGCAATTGCTGGAACGCATGATTCTGGAACGCGCCGAAGTGCAATTGGCGAAAGAGAATGGCATCGTTGTAGACGACGTCATGCTGGATCGCGCGATCAGCCGGATTGCCGAACAGAACAAGATGTCGATGCCGGATTTCCAGCGTCAGCTGGAACACGACAAGATTCCTTACCCGGCTTTCCGCGAAGAAATTCGTCAGGAAATATTGTTGCAGCGCCTGCGTGAACGCGAAGTCGACAACAAGATCCAGATTTCGGACTCTGAAGTTGACAACTACCTGGCGGCAGATGCCACCAACAAGCAAGCCGCCCAGGAACTCGACCTGGCGCAAATCCTGATCCAGGTACCGGAAAATGCAAGCGCCGCGCAAATCGCCCAGCGCGCCAAACGTGCTGAAGAAGCCATGCAGCAAATTAAATCGGGCGGAAATTTCGCTGCGATTGCTGCCGCCTATTCCGATTCCAGCGACGCGCTGACCGGTGGCGACATGGGCTGGCGCGCGCAAGATCGCTTGCCATCGCTGTTTGTGGAAGCAGTGGCCAATCTGAATCCTGGCCAGGTATCGCCAATTATCAAGAGTGCCAACGGTTTTCATATCATCAAGCTGGTCAACAAGCGTGCAGCTGCTGCAACGCCGACCGATACGGCCGCCGCCGCGATTCAGCAGACGCACGTGCGCCATATCCTGATCAAGGTGACGCCAACCGTGACAGCGGCTGAAGCACGCCGCCGCCTGCTCGACTTGAAAGAGCGCATCGACAACAACGCTGCGAAATTTGAAGACCTGGCCAAACAATATTCGAATGATCTGTCGGCATCAAAAGGCGGCGATCTCGGTTGGGTTTATGCCGGCGATACCGTACCTGAGTTCGAGCGCGCGATGGATGCATTGAAACCAGGCCAGATCAGCGAGCCTATCGAATCGCCATTCGGCTATCACCTGATTCAAGTGCTGGAGCGCAAGACCAACGATGTGTCGAAAGAACGCCAACGCCTTGCTGCACGCATGGCGATCCGCGAACGTAAAACCGAAGAAGCCACCAACGACTGGCTGCGTCAGTTGCGCGATAGCACATACGTGGAATATCGCAACGACGACCATTGATAGCGGGTCGTGACTAAGTCAGTATCGAGGACGAACAATGTCTGAGCAGTTTGCAAGTAATGCCAATGCCGCCGTTGTGCGGCGTCGGCCGATACTGGCGGTCACATGCGGCGAGCCGGCCGGGATCGGTCCGGAAGTATCGATCCGGGCCGCCTGGGAGCGCCGCGCCGAAATCAATAGCGTACTGATTGGCGATGCGGCCTTCCTGGCCATGATCGCCGCCGAAATAGATCCGAAAATCCGCCTGGTGGCATTGTCGCAGCAAGCGCTGCGCAACAATGGCTTGCCCAACTTCGGCCCGGACCAGGTGGCGGTGATTGATTGTCAGCTGGAAGCACATGTGCAGCCCGGAAAACTGGATGCACGTAATGGCCGGCCCGTATTACGCACGCTCGATCTCGCCATCGACGGCGCCCTGCAAGGAATCTTCGACGGCATCGTTACTGCACCGCTGCAGAAAAGCACGATCAACGACGCCGGCGTGCCGTTCACCGGCCATACCGAATACCTGGCGGAACGCAGCGCCACGCGACAGGTCGTGATGATGCTGGCAACGGACAGGACCACGCCGCCGCTACGCGTTGCACTGGCGACTACGCATCTGGCATTGAAGGATGTAGCCGCAGCCATCAATTTTGATAGCCTGAGTCGCACCATCGATATCCTGCATGCAGATCTGCAGAAAAAATTTGGCTTGAAACAGCCGCGCATCCTGGTAACTGGCTTGAACCCGCATGCAGGCGAGGGTGGTTACCTGGGCCGCGAAGAAATCGACATCATCACGCCGGTACTGGACGCTGCCAAGGCAAGAGGCATTGCCGTCAGCGGCCCGTACCCAGCCGACACCCTGTTCCAGCAAAAATACCTGGCCGAAGCCGACTGCGTGCTGGCCATGTATCACGACCAGGGTTTGCCGGTACTGAAATACGCCAGCTTCGGCCACGGCATCAACATCACGCTAGGCCTGCCATTCATCCGCACCTCAGTCGACCACGGCACCGCGCTAGACCTCGCCGCCGCCGGCCTGGGACACGCCGACCACGGCAGCATGCTAGCCGCACTGGACGCCGCAGCGCAGATGGTGCAAGCGGGCAGGCAGGGCAAGGCTTAATTTGAATATTCGTCAGCGGTAAAATGCAACAAGGCTGTTGAAGTTGATTTTGAAGTTGGTGTTGCAGTTGAAGTTGGGGTTGCGGTTGTTTTTGACGTGCTGTTGCTTTTGACTTCTCGCATGCTGACGTTGCCAAATACGGCGCGTGGCAGTCGGGAATTATGGGACACATGTTTGAGCGAAGCGAGTTTGTGTCCCATCCGACTGCCACGCGCCGTATTTGGGAACCCGCCGAAGGCGGGCAACGGCTGTGCGACCGCCTTTTTGCTTACTTTTTGGCGGAGCAAAAAGTGAGCGGCTGCCGGGCCGCTCCCGGCAAGTATCAACGGAGCAGCAACCTTATTGAGTAGCGACAACCGTTCATTGTAAATACGCCGCCGCACTTACTCCGTGGCCCGTTAAATGGGGTCAGAGTAATTTTCGGCAAAGAACCGCCGAAAAAAAACTCTGACCCCATTTAACTGCGTTGTGGGCGATGCCCGATTCGTGCGTGCAATGAGCGGCGCCAGGCAACGATCGCCTTTGCCAGCCAGACATGCAACAAACAATGATTCCGAAAACGTTATCACCCAAGATTTCGGACAATAGCTTTTAAAGAAAAACATGACGAAACACATCGCCCGCAAACGCTTCGGCCAAAACTTCCTGACGGACGACACCGTCCTCTACAACATCATCAGCGCGATCGATCCGCAGGCCGATGACAACATGGTCGAAATCGGCCCCGGCCTGGCCGCCATGACACGCCTGTTGCTGGAATCCCTCAAACAATTGCACGTCGTCGAGCTAGACCGCGACCTGGTCGCACGCCTGCAAAAAAACTTCGACCCGGCACGCCTGCACGTCCACTCCGCCGACGCGCTCAAGTTCGATTTCAGCAGCATCCCGCTGACCGGCGACAAGAAATTGCGCGTGGTCGGCAACCTGCCATACAACATCTCCAGCCCGCTGCTGTTTCACCTGACCGAGATCGCACCGCAAGTACAAGACCAGCACTTCATGTTGCAAAAGGAAGTTGTGGAACGGATGGTGGCAGAACCCGGCAGCAAAGCTTTCGGCCGGTTATCGGTGATGCTGCAATGGCGCTACAACATGGAATTGCTGTTCATCGTGCCGCCCACCGCATTCGATCCGCCACCGCGGGTTGAGTCGGCGATTGTGCGGATGATACCGATTGCCCAGCCGCTGGTTTGCGATCAGCAAAAACTGGAAGCGGTGGTGCTGAAAGCGTTCACCCAACGCCGCAAGGTAATCCGCAATTGCCTGGCCGGCATGTTCAGCGAAAGCCAACTGATCGATGCCGGTGTCGATCCACAGGCGCGTCCTGAGGCAGTGCCGATGGAAAGCTTCGTCGCACTGGCGAACGCTTTGTCCGCCAGCGCATAAGCCGCTGAGATGGGCTTATAACTGCTCGCTGGCCCCGTTGCCGGCTTTGCGCTCAATCAGCTCTACCTTGTAGCCGTCCGGATCCTGCACGAACGCGATGACTGTGCTGCCGCCCTTGACCGGGCCGGCTTCGCGCGTCACGTTGCCGCCCTGCGCTTTGACGTCGGCGCAGGCTTTATAGGCATCCTCCACTGCGACTGCCAGGTGCCCGAACGCGGTACCTTGCTCGTAACTCTCGACACCGTAGTTATAGGTCAATTCAAGTTCCGCGTGATCTGGATTACTGCCGTAGCCGACGAATGCCAGGGTGTATTTGTATTCTGGATTGTCGTTGGTGCGCAGCAGTTTCATGCCCAGCACTTTGGTGTAGAAATCGATCGAACGTTGCAGGTTGCCGACGCGCAGCATGGTATGGAGGATACGCATAATTTTTCTCTGAAGTTGGGAAGGGTGATGTGTTGGTGATACAGCACTGAAGCGACGCAGCGAATTGAAGTCGATATCTTACAGCGTGTTGTAAATATTGGTTTTGCGCCAGCAGGAAACCAAAGCGTACGGCATTTATCAGAAAACAGGTAGCGTTTCCTGTGCACTGTCGCGCAAGGTTTTGCGGGCAGTTTCAAATTCCGGGAAGATCGATTGCACCGTGGCCCAGAAGCGCGGGCTGTGGTTCATTTCGCGCAGGTGCGACAGTTCGTGTGCGATGACGTAATCGATCAACGGCAAAGCAAAATGCATCAGCCGCCAGTTCAGTCGGATCTTGCCTTCCGAAGTACAGGAGCCCCACTGGGTAGTGGCTGACGATAGCGCGAACGACTGGTAGGTTACGCCAAGCTTTTCTGCATACAGCGGCAGGCGTTCGCCGAAGACGCGTTTGGCTTCGAGCTGCAGCCAGCCCAATACCCGGTCTTTCAGTTGCTGTTCGCCGGCGTCGGCAGGCAGGCACACGATGAGCTGATCTGCGGCTTCGTCAAAGTGAATCCCGGCTCTCTGCGTGGCGTGGATGCGCAGGGTGATGCTGCGTCCCATGTACGGTAAGGTTTCGCCGTCGCGCCATTGCATTTGCGGTTGCATGCGGCGCGTCGAACGCTCCCGGTATTCGCTCAGCTTGGTAAAGATCCAACGTTTCTTTTCGCGGATGGCGAGTTCGACATCGCTCAGCGTGACCCACTTGGGCGCCGTGACGCGCAAGCCGTCATCACTGATCACGAAGCCGATGGAGCGTCGTTTGGAGCGCAGCAGGGTGTAATCGAGTACATGCTCGCCAATGCGCAGGCGGCGCTTGCCTGGCGCCGGCGCTGCCGATACTTCCGGTTGTTGGGGTTGCTGGTGTTGCAGAGTTGGTGCCGGGCGCAGGGCAGGCGGTGTTGACGGTAAATCAACTTGCGGCGTGATTGCCGTTGCGTCATCGGCAAATAGATCCAGTTGCAACGCCAGTTGCTGCTGCGTTTTGCCGTGGGACCGACCATCTGGTCCCAGGCGAGGTTTCGAAGGCTTTTGATGCAATAGTTTCAATGGCGACCGGGATTCAGGTAATTATTACTTTTTATAAACATGCGGTGAAATAACCCGCATCTCTGATTCTATCCAATTTTCGACTTTGGCCATCAATTCGCTGCTATCCAGGTTTTCCGGATAAATCGGCTTGCCGATCGAGACCGTGATGAGCCCTGGTTGCTTGATGAAGGAATTCTTGGGCCAGCACTCACCGGCATTATGCGCGATCGGCACCACCGGCGTATTGGTCTCGACTGCCAGGCGCGTACCGCCGTTCTTGTATTTGCCGGTCTGGCCGACCGGGATACGCGTACCTTCCGGGAACATGATGATCCATTGGCCATCGGCCAGTCGCTTGCGGCCTTGCACCACCACCTGCGCAAAGGCGTCGCGACCCTTGTTGCGATCGATCGGGATCATGCGCAGCAGGGCGATGCCCCAGCCGAAAAATGGAATGTAGGTGAGCGATTTCTTGAACACGAACACCAGCGGGCGCGGCGTCATCGGCAGCAGGAAAATGGTTTCCCAAGCCGACTGGTGTTTGCTCAGCACAATCGCCGGTGCGTCGGGGAAGTTTTCCATGCCCTTGACCTGGTAGCGAATGCCGCAGATGACCTTGGCCATCCAGATTACGGTGACGTTCCAGCGCGAGGTCAGGTAGTAGCGGCGCGCATATGGAAATGGCGCAAACAGGACGCAGGCAAAAGACCAGACCACGGTCAGGATTGTCATCAACAGGAAAAACAGCAACGAACGCAGAAACAGGAAAAAGCGTGACATTCAGGCTCCAGATAATTCTAAGTATTTCAAAACCTGATCGTCGCCGCGTTGGCGGCAGATCCAGGTTACTGATGAAAAATGGATTCCCGCGTGCGCGGGAATGACGCCGCGGGAGTGATTCATGATCTGCTCAAGGCGATCAAACCAGCGCGATCAAACCGATAACTCGACCGGTTTCTTCAACAAAAAATCTACCACTGCAGCCAGGTCCGGATAGACCAGCGTACCGGGTGGCAAGCCGCCTTTTTCGCGGGTCTTTTCGCCTTTCCCGGTGAGCACCAGATACGGCGCGCAGCCAGCGATAAAGCCGGCCTGCAGATCGCGCAAGGAATCGCCGACCGTCGCTACGCCGCCACGCAGGCTGATGTCGAAACGTTTGCCGATATCGTGGAACATGCCGGCCTTCGGTTTGCGGCAATCGCAATTGTCGTCGGCGGCATGCGGACAAAAGAAGATGGCGTCGATTTCGGCGCCGACATGTTGGGCGGCATCATGCATCTTTTGATGGATCGCCGTCAGCGTCGGCATGTCGAACAAGCCACGCGCAATGCCCGACTGGTTGGTTGCCACCACCACCCGGTAACCGGCCTGGTTGAGGCGCGCGATGGCTTCCAGCGAACCCTTGATTGGCACCCATTCATCGGGAGATTTGATGAAGGCGTCGGAGTCATGGTTGATGACGCCGTCGCGGTCGAGGATGATCAGTTTCATAGTGGTTCGCCAGAAGGTTAGGCAGCCAGCTTGGAGATGTCGGCGACCTGGTTCAGCATCACATGCAGGTTCGACAGCAATGCCAGGCGGTTGTTGCGCAATTGCTCGTCATCGGCCATCACCATCACGTCGTTGAAGAAGCCGTCGACGTTTTGCCGCAGCTGCGCCAAGGCTTTCAACGCGGTGCTGAAATCGCCCTTGGCAAACGCTGCATCGACATCCGGCTTGACCGCATTCATCGCCGCAAACAATGCTTGCTCGGCGTTGTCGCGCAGCAGTTCGGTGTGCACCGTGCTGCCGACGCCTTCAGTCTTCTTCAGGATGTTGGTGATGCGCTTGTTGGCGGCCGCCAGCGCTTCGGCTTCCGGCAGGGCGGCAAATGCTTGCACCGCATCCAGGCGCTCGATGATGTTGTCGAGACGGTCCGGTTGCTGTGCAACCACCGCTTCGATTTCGTTCTGCGCATAACCGCGCTCGCGCAGCAATCCGCGCAGGCGGTCATACAGGAACGGCAATACATCGCTGCCCGGGTCCTTGAAGTTGGGATTGCCGGCGAATTGCTGGGCGGCGTTCGCCAGTAACTGCGACAGCGCCACCGGCAGGCGTTTTTCCAGCAGCATGCGCAGGATGCCCAGTGCATGGCGGCGCAAGGCAAACGGGTCCTTGTCGCCGGTCGGCTGCAGGCCGATGCCCCAGATGCCGATCAGGGTTTCCAGTTTGTCGGCCAGCGCCACCGCGGTGCCGGTGCCGGTTGCCGGCAAGGCATCGCCGGCGAAGCGTGGCTGGTAATGTTCCGAGACGGCTTGCGCGACTTCGTCGGCTTCGCCATCGTGACGCGCGTAATAGTTACCCATGATGCCTTGCAGCTCAGGGAATTCGCCGACCATGTCGGTCAGCAGGTCGGCCTTGGCCAACAGCGCGCCGCGTTCCGCCAGGGAAGCGTCGCCGCCGAGCAGTTTGGCAATCGCTACCGCCAATGCCTTGACGCGTTCGGTGCGCTGCAATTGGTCGCCGAGTTTGTTGTGATAGACCACGTTGGCCAGCAGCGGCACGCGTTCGGCCAGTTTCTTTTTCTTGTCTTGCTCAAAGAAGAATTTCGCATCCGACAGGCGTGGACGCACCACGCGCTCGTTGCCTTCGATGATGTATTGCGGCTCATCGGTCGCCAGGTTGGAGACGATCAGGAAGCGCGAGCGCAGCTTGCCGGCGTTGTCGGTCAGCGCGAAGTATTTCTGGTTGGTCTGCATCGTCAGGATCAGGCATTCCTGCGGTACGCTCAGGAATTCGTCTTCGAATTTGCAGGCGTACACCACTGGCCATTCGACCAGCGCAGTGACTTCGTCCAGCAGCGCTTCCGGCATCAGTACTTGATCGGCCGCAGCGGTTTCCAGCAGGGCGCTGCGGATCTTTTCCTTGCGCTCGTTGAAGCCGGCGATGACCTTGCCGGTTTCAGCCAGCGTCGCCGCATAACTGTTGGCGTCGGCAATGGCGATTTCGCCTTGCGACAGGAAGCGATGGCCTTCGGTCAGGCGGTCCGCATCCAGGCCCAGCAAAGTCAGTGGCAATACCTGTTCGCCATGCAGCGCCAGCAGGCGGTGCGCCGGGCGCACAAAACGCACGGTATGGCCGGCCGCGTGACCGTGTTGACGCTGGTAACTCATGACCTTCGGGATCGGCAGTTTGGCGACGGTATCTTCCAGCACTATCTGCAGGCCGGTTGGCAGCGCCACGCCTTTGGCGGTGTAGCTGTAGAACAGGCTTTCATTCTTGCCGTCAGGCGCGCGTTCCAGGTCGCTTGGTGTGATGACTGCGGCGCCGGTTTGTGATGCAAGTGCTGCCAGCTTCTTGACCAGCGGCGCGGTTGCATTGCCTTCGGCGTCCAGCGCTACCGACACCGGCAGCACTTTTTCACGCATGGTCTTGTCGAGCGAGGTGGCGCGCACATTGCTGATGGCGACCGCCAGGCGGCGCGGCGTGGCGAACGCGGTGGCGAGTGCGCCATCATCCAGGAAGTCGCGCGCTTTCAAACCGTTGAAAATGCCCATGGCAAAGGCATCGCCCAGTTTTGCCAGCGCTTTCGGTGGCAGTTCTTCGGTGAAGATTTCGATTAACAGGGTCTGACTCAAAAGCATCTCCTTCATGCTGATTCCCCTGCGCGCTGCGCTACTGCCGCCATGTATTCATCTCCAAATTCTTTCAATAACAAATCGGCATTGTCCGGCGTGATTTCCCACATCGGGAAGCCGAGCTTGGCCCGCGAATCGTAATAGGCTTGCGCCACCGCGCGCGACAGGTTGCGGATGCGGCCCATGTAGGCGGCGCGTTCGGTGACCGAGATCGCCCCGCGTGCATCCAGCAGATTGAAGGTGTGCGCCGCTTTCAACACCATTTCATAGGCCGGCAGCGCCAGCGGCACCGCCAGCAGGCGTTTGGCTTCGGCTTCGTAGTTGCCGAACAGCGGGAACAGGAATTCGGTGTTGGCGTATTCGAAGTTGTAGGTCGACTGTTCGACTTCGTTCTGGTGGAAAACGTCGCCGTAGCTCAGGGTTTTCTTGACGCCATGCTCAACCCATTCGGTCCAGACCAGGTCGTAGACATTTTCCACGCCTTGCAAATACATCGCCAGCCGTTCGATACCGTAAGTGATCTCACCCAGCACCGGCTTGCAATCGAGGCCGCCGACTTGCTGGAAATAGGTGAACTGGGTCACTTCCATACCGTTTAGCCAGACTTCCCAGCCCAGGCCCCAGGCGCCGAGGGTCGGATTTTCCCAGTCGTCTTCGACAAAACGCACATCATTGCGTTTGAGATCAAGGCCGAGCGCTTCCAGCGAGCCGAGATACAGGTCGAGGATGTTTTCCGGCGCCGGCTTGAGCACCACCTGGTATTGGTAATAATGCTGCAGGCGGTTCGGGTTTTCACCGTAGCGGCCATCTTTCGGCCGGCGCGATGGCTGCACATAGGCAGCGCGCCAAGGCTCGGGGCCGATGGCGCGCAGGAAGGTCGCGGTGTGCGACGTGCCGGCTCCGACTTCCATATCGTAGGGTTGCAGCAGGGCACAGCCCTGAGCATCCCAATAATCTTGTAATTTGAGAATGATTTGTTGAAATGTCAGCATCGTTTGTTGCTTTTCTATACGGCAAATGCCGGTTGATATAGCTAAATACGCAGCCAATTAAGCAGCGGAATATGGGGCGCAAAGGGGAACGCGCTAAAAGCCACGATTTTAGCGGGTTTTGCTTGCTTTATGTAGCTTGGCCGGGCCAGGAGCCTATCGGCGCCGACGCCGGCTCCACCACCAGCTGCCTGCAAGCATCAGCAGCGCGGCGGCCAGCAACAGGCGGTTGCCGAACAGGATATACGGCGTGCTGCCGCTATAGCCTTGCACCGACACTGCCAGCGTGCCGCGACTGTAGCGCGGCAGTTGTGCGCTGACATTGCCATGCGGGTCGATGACCGCCGTGGTGCCGGTGTTGGTTGCGCGCAGCATCGGGCGGCCGGTTTCCAGGCTGCGCATTTGCGAAATCTGCAAATGCTGCGGCAACGCTATGGTGTTGCCGAACCAGGCGATATTCGACATGTTCAACAGCATGGTCGCAGTAGGCGCGCCGGAGGCCATGGTGGCAGCCAGTTGCCGGGCGATTTCTTCGCCGAACAAATCCTCATAGCAGATGTTGGGCAGCACCCACTGGTCCTTTACCGAGAACGGCGCCTGCACTGGCGCGCCGCGGGTGAAATCGCCGAGCGGAATGTTCATCATGTCGACAAACCAGCGGAAGCCGAACGGTACGAATTCGCCAAACGGCACCAGATGCTGCTTGTCGTAGCGGAATCCGGGGTGGGCAGGGCTATTGCCTTGCGGAGCAATCCCGATGATGCTGTTTGCATAGCGATTGGGGCCGTCGATATACGGAATACCCAGCGCGATGTTGCTGCCGGTTTGCTGTGAGAAGGCAATCAGCGCGGCCGGGAACTCCGGCGGCAGCTGGGTTTGCAGGATCGGTATTGCGGTTTCCGGTGTAGCGATCAAGTCGGCTGGCACGGCACGGATCATGTCGGCATACAGTCGCAGTGTGTTACCGATCTGGGCTTCGTCGAATTTTTCTTCCTGCGGCACATTGCCTTGCAACAGGCGCACCGAGATCGGTTGGCCGCTTGGCGCAGTCCAGTCAATCCGATGCAGGCCGAAGCCGGCAACCAGGATCAGCAGTGCAGCGACGGCCGGCAATCGACGTTGCGGCAGCAACGCCAGGCAACCGGCGATCAGCGCCGAGATACAACCGATGCCGTAGACACCGACCAGGGGCGCGAAGCCCGCCAGCGGACTGACGGTGTGGGCATAGCCGGAAATCAGCCAGGGAAAACCGGTGAACAGCCAGCCGCGCAACCATTCAGTCAAGCCCCACAGCGCCGGGAAGATCGCCAGCGCCAACAGCAGTGGCGAGGCGGCCCAACGGCGTTGCAGCCACCGCGCGAGTCCGGTGCCCAAGGCCGTGTACAGCCCCATGGCCAGCGCCAGCAGCGCTACCGCGAGCGCCGCCAGCCAGCCCGGCATGCCGCCAAAATCGTGCATCGAGATGTACAACCAGTAAACCCCATGCGACACCCAGCCGAAGCCATACGCCCAGCCCACCAGTGCAGCTTGTTTGACGCTCTCCGCACGGTTCACGCAAAAGATCAGCAATGCCAGGGTCAGCAGTTGCAGCGGCCACAGGCCGTATGGAGCGAAGGCGAAAACATTAATGGCGCCGGTCAGGGCGGCCAGCGGTAGCAGCAAGGAGAGTCTGGGAAGGGTGATCTGGCGAAAGTGCATAGGCAGGGGGATATTGTTTTTCTTTCGGCAGGCCGGAAAGGCCTTAGCCTTCCCGTGCCTGGCGCTGGTTTAAGGCTCTTCCCGAGGGGAGTCAGGCAGCTTTTCAACCAGCAGGACATGCACCTGACGAGCGTCGGCGCGCAGCACTTCAAAGCGCACATTGTCGATCGTGAATTCGTCGCCCTTGCGCGGCACGCGGCCCAGGTGGTTGGCGACCAGGCCGCCGATGGTGTCGACATCTTCGTCGGCCAGCGCGGTGTCCAGCGTTTCGTTGAACTGTTCGATCTCGGTCAGCGCCTTGACGCGCCAGCGGCCGCCGTGGTCGCCGTCGCGGATGGCGAGGATGTTGTCTTCTTCTTCGTCGAAATCGTATTCGTCTTCGATGTCGCCGACGATCTGTTCCAGCACGTCTTCAATCGTGATCAGGCCGGCCACGCCGCCGTATTCGTCGACCACGATCGCCATGTGATTGCGGTTGGCGCGGAAGTCGCGCAGCAGCACGTTGAGGCGTTTCGATTCGGGGATGAAGACCGCAGGGCGCAGCATGTCGCGCACATCGAACGAATCTTCGGCGTAGTAGCGCAGCAAATCCTTGGCGAGCAGGATGCCGATCACCTTGTCGCGTTCGCCATCGACAGCGGGGAAGCGCGAGTGGGCGGTCGACAGGACTTCCGGCATCCAGTCCTCGATCGGTTTGGTGACGTCGATCATGTCCATTTGCGAGCGCGGGATCATGATGTCGCGGGCGGAGAGGTCGGAAACCTGGAACACGCCTTCGATCATCGACAGCGCGTCGGCGTCGATCAGGTTGCGCTCATGTGCATCTTGCAGCACGTCGAGCAGCTCGGCGCGATTTTCAGGTTCGGGAGAAATCAGTGCGGTCAGGCGTTCGAATAGTGACCGGTGGGGTTTAGCGTCAAATGATTTGACGCTACTAGGGTGCTCTGGCATATGGCGTTAGCCTTGGGGGTACATTGTTGAGGAAGCAATAGGATACAACAAATATGTGACAGGACGACGAAACGCCCCCGTCCTGAGTGTCATATTGCGCCTCCAGGCGGCCATTTCACCACAAAAAAAGCGGGAGATGCCAAAAGCAGCGCCCGCCGTATTTGCAATAAAGATAATTATTTCTTCATTTCATCTTTTGCCATGCCGTCCTTGCTCATTGCATCTTTCGACATGGCGTCCTTGGCCATGGCGTCTTTCTTCGCCATTTTCTTGTGTGGCTTGGCCATGGCGTCCTTCGACATGCTGTCCTTGCTCATTGCGTCTTTAGACATCGCATCCTTGGCCATAGGAGCCGCATCCTTGGACATGGCGTCTTGGGCAAAAGCACCGCCGGCAGTCATCATCAGGCCGGTAACCAACAGAATTGTGAGGCTTTTTTTCATTTTGAATCTCCAGTTTAAAAGTGGCAAAAGCGCCGTTAAAAATCAACAGAATCCGGTCAAGCTGGCTGCGCAGTAGGTTGCAAAGCCAGCCTTCAGGATCCGCCGAACCAGTTGTACCCCTGGTCTTCCCAGTAACCGCCGGGGTACTTGTTTGTTACTTCGATCGATACGATATGTTTGGGATTCTTGTAGCCGAGCTTGGTCGGCATCCGCAGCTTCATCGGGAAGCCGTATTTGGCGGGCAGGATCTCGCCGTCATAGGTCAGCGTGAGCTGGGTTTGCGGATGCAGTGCAGTCGGCATGTCGATGCTGGTGTGGTAATCGTCGCCGCATTGGAAGTCGATGTACTTGGCGCTCAGGTCGGCGCCGATCTGTTTCAGGAAATAGGAAAACGGCACACCGCCCCAGCGACCGATGGCGCTCCAGCCCTCGACGCAGATATGGCGCGTGATCTGCTCGTTCTGCGGCAGCTTGTGCAATTGCTCGAGCGTCCACGGGCGCTTGTTGGTGGCCAGTCCTTTGATTTCCAGCTGATAGTCGCTACCGTCGATTTCCGGCACCTCGTCGATGCTATAGAACGCATTGAAAGGAAACGGCCGGGTCATCTCCGCCTGGGTGTAGGTCGGCGCCAGCCGCTTGGGATCGAACAGCCATCCCTGCACGCCGTCGTTCAGGCGCGAGATACGCTCCAGCATCTGATTGACCGAGGCCTGGTCGGTGATGTTGCAGCCGGTCAGCAACGACAGGCCGCCCAAGGTGAGTGCGCGTTTGGCGAACAGGCGGCGCGATGGCAGCGCCAGTTCGCGGCGGGCGTCTTTCAGGATCGATTCGGTGTCGAGTTGCGACGGAATGAGAAGGCTTTTCTTGATCATGATATTTTCCTCAACGGCCGCGCAGCATGGCCAGCAGCGTGCGTGGCACCAGCGCCACCATGACGACATGCACTACAACGAATGCGACCAGGAAAGCCATCGCGCAGAAGTGCACGATGCGGGCAGTGTCGAAGCCGCCCATCAATTCGCGCAGCAACGGGAACTGCACCGATTTCCAGATCGCCAGGCCCGATATCACCAGCAGGATCAGGTCCAGGATGACGGAGACATAAGCCAGTTTTTGTACCGCGTTGTATTTATCGAGAGAGTCATGCTGCAGCTTGCCGCTGAGCGCCTTGAGCATGTCGCGCAGCACATCGGTCGGGCGTAGCGGGAAAAATTTCTTCCACAAACGGCCGCTGCCGGCATTGAACAACAGGTAAATCAAGCCATTGAAAAACAGCAGCCACATCGCCGCAAAATGCCACTGCAAGGCGCCGCCGAGCCAGCCGCCGAGCGTCCATTCGCTGGGAATGCGGAACGGGAAAATCGGCGATGCATTGTAGATGCGCCAGCCGCTCAGGATCATCACGATCACGGCCAGGGCGTTGAGCCAGTGCGTGATGCGCAGCCAGATCGGATGGATGATCGTTTTCTTTTGGACGATGGATGACATTTAGGCCGCCTGTGCAAGGAGTGAAATGGTCAACAAAAGCAGCGAGGCTTGCTGCAAGATTGGCTCCGATGGCTGAGTAATGATCGTTTTCATGTGGCTTAGTCGCAGGCCAAACCGATTCATTACATGAATTCATCATAATCTTATTAATTAAAAAGATAAGGGAAGATATGTGATTATTATTTGGCAATACTTTGGATGTCTCAGATCTCCTGCCTTACTTCTTTTTCTTAGGTAAGTGATTGATTTATCGGGATTAAGTGTGGAGGCGCAGGAGTGCCGTCCAAAAACAAAAAACGCCGCGATTGCGGCGTTTTTATTGGAAGGGAGAGGGCGTTTAGCGATCCGCGTAGGGATTGGGCCAGCCCAAGGCTCCTAATATTTCAATTTCCAGGTTTTCCATCTCGGCGGCTTCTTCATCGTCCTCGTGGTCGTAGCCTTGCGCGTGCAGCACGCCGTGCACCACCAGATGGGCGGTGTGCTCTTCCACCGATTTACGCTGTTCTACGGCTTCGCGCTGCAGCACGTCGGTGCAAAAAATGATATCGGCGCGGGTGACGCCGTCATCTTCGGCCTCGCCGCCGCCGAAGTCATCATCCTGGTCTGCCGAATAGGCAAAAGTCAGCACGTTGGTGGCGTAATCCTTGCCGCGATAGTCGCGGTTCAGGCTGCGGCCTTCGTCGGCATCGACAAAGCGCAGCGTCAGTTCGGCCGGCGCCAGCAGTGCGGCCTGGACCCAACGGCGCAATTGCGGGCGCGTGACGATATCTTTCAGGCGCGGGTCGGGATATTGCACTGACAACGAGAGTTTATTTTTTTGCGGCATGGCGGCTGCGGGCTGTCTTGGTAATCCCGGTCTGGACCGGGGCGGCGGGTTTGGCTGGCGGCGTGGCGGCTTCGATCACGCCATGCGTGGATGCCACCGGCGCTGCCAGCGATGCAGTTTCATAGGCGTCGACAATGCGCGCCACCAGCGGATGGCGCACCACGTCGCTGCTGTTGAAGCGGGTGAAGGCGATGCCGCGCACATCCTTGAGGATATTCATGGCGTCGATCAGGCCGCTCTTCTGGCCGCGTTGCAGATCGATCTGGGTGACGTCGCCGGTGACCACGGCCTTGCTGCCGAAGCCGATCCGGGTCAGGAACATCTTCATCTGTTCCGGCGTGGTGTTCTGCGCTTCGTCGAGGATGATGAACGCATGGTTCAGCGTGCGGCCGCGCATGTAAGCCAGCGGCGCGATTTCGATGGCCTGCTTCTCGAACATTTTCTGGGTACGGTCAAAGCCGAGCAGATCGTACAGTGCGTCATACACAGGGCGCAGGTACGGATCGACCTTTTGCGCCAGATCGCCCGGCAAAAAGCCCAGGCGTTCACCGGCTTCGACCGCTGGCCGGGTCAGTACGATGCGCTTGACCGCATCGCGCTCCAGCGCGTCAACCGCGCAAGCCACGGCCAGGTAGGTCTTGCCGGTGCCGGCTGGGCCGATACCGAGCGTGACATCATGCTCCAGGATCGAGCGGATGTACTGGCTTTGATGCGGCGTGCGGCCGCGCAGGTCGCTGCGGCGGGTCTTGAGAATCGGGCTTTCGATGTCGGTCTCGGTCAATTCGGCATCGGCCGGATCGATAACCGATTCGTCGTCCGGCTCGCTGCCGTTGGTCTTGGCCGCTTTCGGTTTTTTGCCGACACCCAGCTTGGCGCGCTGTTCGACCAGCGCCAGCTGTATTTCGTCGACCGAAATCACCTTGTTGGCGATCGCGTAAAACTGGTCGAGGATTTGCACTGCGCGTTCGGCATTGCTGCCAGCTGCGATGAATTTGTCGCCGCGACGGAAAATCGAGACATCCAGCGCCGCAGAAATCTGCCGCAGGTTTTCATCCAGCGGTCCGCACAGATGCGCCAGCCGCGTATTGTCGAGCGGTTGCGGGATGAAATAATGCGGCTGGGTAGGGGTTTTGGTTTTCAAGCTGTGGTGTGCTTATCAGTTTGTATGTTTATTTATCTGGCGCCGTCGGCTGACCATCATTCCGCCAGCACGATTTCGCCGCGCAATGTATAGGTGTAGGTTTCCGTAATCTTGACGTCGATCAGTTGGCCGATCAGGCGCGCGCCGTTCGGGCCGCCATCGATATTGACCACGCGGTTGTTCTCGGTACGACCCTGCAGTTCAGCCGGGTTTTTCTTGGATGGTCCTTCCACCAGGATCCGCTGCACGCTGCCAACCATTGCTGCACTGATCTTGCCGATATTTTCTTCGATAACGGCCTGCAGATGCTGTAGCCGCTTCAGCTTGACTTCATGCGGTGTGTCATCTTGCAGGTTGGCGGCCGGCGTGCCGGGGCGCGGGCTGAACAGGAAACTGAAGCTGTTGTCGTAGCCAATATCAGTGATCAGCTTCATCAAGGCGTCGAAATCAGCATCGGTCTCGCCTGGGAAGCCGACGATGAAGTCGCTCGAAATCGTGATGTTCGGGCGTACCTGGCGCAGGCGTCGGATCACCGATTTGTATTCCAGCACCGTGTAGCCGCGCTTCATGGCCGACAGGATGCGATCCGAGCCATGTTGCGCCGGCAGATAAAGATGATCGACCAGCTTCGGCACCTTGGCGTAGGTATCGATCAGGCGCTGCGTGAATTCCTTCGGATGGCTGGTGACAAAGCGGATCCGCTCGATGCCCGGGATCTCGGCGATGTACTCGATCAGCAACGCAAAGTCGGCGATTTCGCCATCCGCCATTTGGCCGCGGAAGGCATTGACGTTCTGTCCCAGCAGCGTGATTTCCTTGACGCCTTGCTCGGCCAATCCGGCCACTTCGGTCAGCACATCCTCAAAGCGGCGTGAGACTTCTTCGCCGCGGGTGTACGGCACCACGCAGTAACTGCAATATTTGCTGCAGCCTTCCATGATCGAGACGTAGGCGGTTGCGCCTTCCACCTTGGCTGGCGGCATGTGATCGAACTTCTCGATTTCTGGGAAGCTGATGTCGACTTGCGAATTGCCGGTGGACCGGCGCTGGCTGATCATCTCCGGCAGCCGGTGCAGCGTTTGCGGACCAAACACCATGTCGACATACGGTGCGCGCTTGACGATGGCAGCACCTTCCTGCGACGCCACGCAGCCGCCGACGCCGATCAGCAGGTCGGGGTTGTTGCGCTTCAGTTCGCGCAGGCGACCGAGGTCGGAGAATACTTTTTCCTGCGCTTTTTCGCGCACCGAGCAGGTATTCAGCAGGATCACGTCGGCATCTTCCGGACGGTCGGTTTTCACCAGTCCGTCGGACGCGTTCAGCACGTCGGCCATCTTGTCCGAGTCGTACTCGTTCATCTGACAACCGAAGGTCTTGATGAATACTTTCTTTTGTATCGTTTTTTCCATGACTGCTCTTTAGTTGCCGCTGAGTTACTGCTGAGTTACCGCTTAGTTACTGCTTAATTACTGTTTGTTGCTGTTGCGCTGCGTCTCGATCTTCTGGCTGGCCTCGTCCGGCGTCAGGATCCAGACCCGGTCGACATCGCCCTGTGCATTCAGCGTGTAATTCACCAGATAAGTGTCTGTGCCCAGGGAGTTCGGAATCTGCGTCAGCTGGCTGGCATTCCAGATCCGCGAGCCGGGTGACAGGCGCAAGGTATTGCCATTGATCGTCACGGTCGGATAGCTGGTGATGGTCAGCTTGCCGCGCAAAGTCGATGCTGGAAAAGTCCGCTCTATCGCCATTGCGGAAAACGCCAGCGTAGCCAGCAGGAAAATCACTAACAGGCGGATTGGCCGCATGGTTGCCGACATAACTACTCCATCAGATGAAAATCACGCGCATTCGCGCATGACATTGAACAAGGACTGTATATAGGGATGGCTCAGGGAAGCCAATATCGCCGGACTGCGAAAACGTCGTTCGCTTGCAGCAGCAGTGCCGGGCCGCTTTCCGGGCGAATGTCGGCCCATCTGCGGGAAGCGCGGATTATAGCATTTCGGTGGCTGTGTTCATGGTGGGGCAGGATGGTTTGGCGCGCGCCTGTCATTCGTCAGGAAATTGGGTTTACGCACAAATAATTAAAATATGTTGCATTATTACAATTTGTTACAGATAAGCGGTATGAGAACGGCGATGAGCGGAGTTGAGAATCATTTCTATATGGAAACGTGAACTATATAATAAGAGTTCGTTGAATCAGCATTTTCCGGGGGGGGGATGTCACGTGCAAAGCAGTAATTCTGATAGATTGTTGTCATTTGGACAGCAAAATGGGCGTTTTATTGTTCCTGCCAGCAAGGGGATCACAACCATCGAGTTGATGATCACCATACTGGTGGCGGCCATATTGGCGGCGATCGCCGTACCGTCGATGGGCAGTTTCATTAACAAGACCCGCTTGTCCGGTAACGTTAATGAATTCATTGCGGCTACCATGCTGGCGCGTTCAGAGGCCGTCCAGCGCGCCGGCGCTGTCACGATATGCCGCAGTTCCGGCGCCGAAACTGGTTCGGATTCCTGCAATAAGGCCAATGGCGACTGGTCCACCGGATGGTTGATATACGTCGGCACCGCAGCTGATTCTCCAAACAGCGCCGGCCATCAAGTCCTGGCGCGCCAGGGCGCTTTCGCGACGGGAACCAGCATCGCCGCCGCATCGGGCGCGACGGCAATCACCTATGCCGCCAGCGGCGCACCGTGGCCGGCCCCGCCAGGTTCCTTCACGTTCACATTCAATAACGATTTTCTGCGGAAGGTCTGCTTTTCTCCAAGCGGACGGGTCAGCTCGCTGGCGGCTGGCGCCGAGGTGTGCCCGGCATGACTTCGTTCAAACATATGGGAGGAATGAAGAGCATGACTTTTCTCAACAAGAAATTACCGCATGCCAAGCCCCGGCATCGGCAGCGCGGCGTCGGCATGATTGAAGTACTGATTTCGATCACCATCACGGCCTTCGCCTTGCTGGGACTGGCGGGTTTGCAGATGGCCGCCCTGAAGTATCAGAAAGTGGCGCATTTCCGTTCCCTGGCCAGCCAGCTGGGCGCCGACATGGCTGACCGGGTGCGTGCCAACGCCACCTCCGTCACCACGACTATCGGAACAGATGCCGTCAGCTATGTAACAACTGACAAATACTCGGCTTCAGCGCCGACGGATGTACCGTCTTGCGCCAATAACTCCGGATCGGCTTGCGCGACGCCGCAAGACATCGTGAAAAAGGATCTCTATGAATGGCGCGTAGCGCTCAGCCGGGCCTTGGCCGGAGGATGGGGCACCGTGTCTGCCTACAATGCGACACCGGGTCCTAACCAGGGCGTTACGGTGACCGTGTACTACAACGAACCGGATCGAGCGCTTGCCAGCGTACTGGATTCCGATTGCGATTCCTCGGTATTTTCTTCTGATGTCATCCAGAGTCAGATGCGCTGCATCAAAACGACAGTGATGCCATGATGATGACCCCATCGCGCACGGCCGCTTATCGCCGCAACATACGAGGTTTCACGCTGATCGAGTTGATGGTGTCGGTAACCATTGGCCTGATCCTGTTGTTGTTCCTCAGCAGCCTGTATTTCAACAGCCGCGCCAGTTCGCGCTTGAATGATGACAATGCGCGGATACAGGAAGACGGCCGCTATGCGCTGTCGCTGATCGGGCGCAACCTGATGCAGGCTGGATTCGGCCATATGCAAACTGGTAACACCACCGACTTTCCGCCGCAGAGTCCGACTGAGTTGGCGAAGTTGAAGGGGCTGACGGGATGCAGCTATGGCTTTGCGACACCGCTCGCCAAACTTCCAACCTGTGCGGCAGTGCCGGTTCCAGCACAGTCGAGTATTGGCGGGCCATCGGCTTTCACGGTCGCCTACACCAGCGAACCTTATTCCGACGCCACCAACATCAGCGGCGCCGGGACGGATTGCAGCGGGACTCAAGCGTTTAACGCCACCAGCACCCAAGGCGGCGTTGTCATCAACAGCTTCTATCTCGACACCGCAACCAAAACCTTGTACTGCAAAGGTTACGCCGGCGCAGGCACACCGCAGCCGATCCTGAGTAATGTCGACAACATGCTGGTGACCTACGGCATCGACACCGGGAATCGCTATGCGCCAACGAAGTCGACGACGGACGCGGCGGAGGCCGGTGCAGCCGATGCCATCAACGGCAACAACAAGGTGGGTTGGGATCGCGTGGTCACGGTGACGGTGTGCCTGGAGATGCACAGCACAAACAATGTGGTGACGGGAAGCACCGGTCAAAGCTACTACAAATGCAACGCCACGACGCCCACCGTTGCCAGCGACCGGCTGCTGCACACCACGATGACACGCGTGTTTACCTTGCGTAATAACGCTACCGCCAGTTTGAGCAACTGATTGAGAAATTGATTGCTCGACTGAGCGGCAACCGATTATTTACCGGACATATTTATGGCATATAAAAAACCTCCGCAATCCGGCATTGCGCTACCGATGGTGTTGATTTTCCTGATCCTGATGATGTTGATTGGCGCGGTTGCGATCCGCAATGTGACGCTGGATGAAAAGATGGCGGCCAATTCGCGAAATCACCAATTGGCCTTCCAGGCTGCCGAAAAGGGTTTGCGTCATTGTGAAATAGGCGCGCAGAAAAACAAGATCGCCCCGAAGGCCGGCGATGTCGAGAAGGCGATCGCCGCCATGGTCACGCCGGGCATCGCCGGCGGCAATGTGTGGGACACATGGCCGGCAACGGCGGCGACAACGGTCACCTTGTCGCTATCCAACGGCGCCGCACAATGCATCATCGAAGACGTCAGCGACACCATCGCGCTTGGGGTGACGCAATCCAAGCGGGATTTGAACGTCAAGGTCTATCGGATCACCGCTTTTGGCGCTGACACAGCGTTTGCAACGGCGAATGCAAAAGTCATGCTGCAAAGCTATTTAAAATTCTGATTCCAGGGGAATGTCATGTTGAGAACAATCGTATCGCGACCGTCGTCGCCTGGCCGCCTGGTCAGGCTTGCCGCGCATTGTGTCTGCCTGGGGATGGCAGCAGTATCTGGTGTGGCGATGGCTGAAATAGCGCAATCGCCGCTGTTCCTGCCGGTGCCGCCGCCGCCCAACATCATGTACATGCTGGACAATTCCGGCAGTATGGTCTGGGGCACGGTGACCGGCACCGACGCCACCGCGGAATTCAACGCCGCCAGAAGCCAGCGTTCCTACTATTCCAGCGCCTGGAATCAGATTTATTACAACCCGGCCACAACGTATACCCCGGCGGTGAAAGACAACGGCACGTCGATGGGTAACGCCAGCACCGGCAAGACGATCATTGATCCCTACCTGGCGGTCAACAAGACACTGCCGAACAGCATAGACTCGGTCTGCTACTACGATTCGACATATACGTTGCCGCTCTTCGTGGCATCGACCACGGCCAGCAACTACTTTGCCAGCAACAGCAATTGCAAGACCCAGAGTCAAACCAACAAGAACGCGCTGGCGCAATATGCGTTTTACTACAACTGGATCGGCAGCGGCACGCCGACCGGAGTGACCAAAGAGGATACCGACAGTTACTACAAGCGCGTGGATATCCTGTCGACGACAGCAACTTATCCTAAAGCAGCGTCTCGCACGGATTGCGCTGCAGCTTCCACTTGTACTTACGCAGAAGAAATCCAGAATTTTGCGAATTGGTTTTCGTATTATCGGACGCGGATCCTGCTGACCAAGACATCGCTCGGGATCGCCTTTTCCGGCATCAACGACCGCTTCCGCGTTGGCTTCGCAACCATCAACGACAACAGCAGCAATACGAATAGCAGCGCGGCCAACTTTGTACCGTTATCGATTTTTAACGCGAACCAGAAATCGGCATGGTATGCAAAGCTGTATGCGATCAATCCAGGTGGCGGCACGCCGTTGATTAATGCGTTGAACCAGGTCGGACAATATTACATGGGCAATGGCATGACCGGCGCCGCCAAATCCACCCCCGATCCGATCCAGTTGAAATGTCAGGCCAACTACACGATTCTTGCAACCGATGGCTATTGGAATGGCACCGTACCGAGCACGATCGGCAATATGGACAGCAAGGTTCCAGCTTTGCCCGCGCCGGTTTCTTATGATCCGGTATCAGGTACCGCATTGACTCCGGGTGATCAGTTCCCGGCGCCATTTTATGAAGGGAAAACTACGAACTCGAATTCGTTGGCGGATACGGCGATGAAGTATTGGATCACCGACGTCGGCATTCGCAGCGGGAACGGCGGCACGGTCGGAAAGATCAGCGCGACCTCAACCGATCCGGCCACCTGGCAGCACATGACGACGCATACCATCGGGCTGGGTGCAAACGGCACGCTCGACTATCAGTCCGACTACAAGACGGCAACCAGCGGCCATTATGCAGATATTAAAAATGGCAACCGCAATTGGCCGGTGCCGAAAGCAGATTCGGCGGAAGCGATTGACGATTTGTGGCACGCCGCGGTGAATGGCCACGGCAGTTATTTCAGCGCGAAAAATCCCAAGAGTCTGCAAGACGGCCTCAATAGCATTTTGGCGGAAATTGGCAAGGCGACAGGTTCGGGTGGCAGCGTTGCGGTCCCAGGAGGCGTGGTGCCAGGCGCCGCTGGCGCAGTGTCCTATGTTCCAAGTTTTGATTCCGGCAGCTGGGGCGGGCACCTTGTCGCTTATCCGATTAATGCCGACGGCAGCTTCGGTGCAACGCCGAAATGGGATGCGGCAACCTTGTTGCCAGACTACACAAAACGCAACATCGTGACCTGGGACACTACGAGCAAGAGTGCGCGGGCATTTACCTGGGCCAACTTGACTACTGCTCAGCAGACAGCGCTGGTATCGGCCAATGTCGTGGATTATCTCAAAGGCAGTTCTGCCATGGAAACCGCAGCTGACGGCAGCGGCGCTGGCGTATTTCGCTATCGTAAGAACAAGCTTGGCGATATCGTCAATTCGACACCTGTGTATGTCCAGAAAAGCGATTTCGGTTACGCGGCGCTACCGGCTAGCGTCTCCGGTGGCAGCACTTACGGTGCATTCCTGAAGACCAAGGCGGCGCGCAAGGGCATGATCTATGTCGGGGCGAATGACGGCATGCTGCATGGCTTTGATAGCGACGGCGTGGAAAAATTCGCCTTCATACCAAACAGCGTGTATCCGAACCTGAAAACATTGAGCGATCTCAATTACGGCCATCATTACTTTGTCGATGGTCCCATGGCGGAGGGCGATGCCTTCATCAACGGCGGCTGGAAAAACATTTTGGTGGGCAGCACCGGCGCCGGCGCGCAAAGCGTTTTTGCGATAGATGTGACTACTCCGGAAACGCTGGGCGCAAGCAGCGTTTCGTGGGAGTACAACAGTACAGCCACCGATGCCGATATGGGCAATGTATTGGGCGCACCAGCGGTAGTGCTGCTGGCGAATAACAAATGGGCCGCCATTTTTGGCAATGGCTATGAAAGCGGGAATCGCCATGCAGTGCTGTATCTGGTCGATGTGCAGACCGGCGCCTTGATCAAGAAAATCGACACCGGCGTCGGCAGCGCTACGGCGCCGAACGGCTTGTCGGCGCCAGGCTTGCTGTTCAATGCATCGCGCCAGCTGGTCGCCGCGTATGCCGGCGATTTGCAGGGCAATCTGTGGAAATTCGATTTGAGCAATACCACCGATGTGTCCCAATGGACTGGCAGCACGTTGTTTACCGCTAAAGACACAAGCAGCCCGCAGAATGCCCAGCCAATCGTGCAAACTCCGGTAATCGCCCCGCATCCGTTGGGCGGGCATCTGGTGATATTTGGCACCGGCAAATACTTTGAGTCGGCAGATCTCGCCAATACCAACACGCAGAGCCTGTACGGCATTTGGGATAATCCTCCAGCCGGCGCAGTTACTGGTCGCAGCCAGTTGCAAGTGCAAACGCTGACCAACGTGTATTCGGCAGCAGGCAAGTCGCTCGGCCGCACCTTGAGCAGCAATCCGGTGGCATGGGGAACCAAGCGCGGCTGGTACATCGATTACCTGTCCAGCGGCGAACGCACGGTTGGCTCATTGCAGATATTGAACGATGTGATCCTGCTGAACACATCGCTGACTCCGAATACGGCCGACCCATGCGCCGGCGGCGGCTCGTCTCAAGTCCTGGGCGCGAATTTCCTCAGTGGCTCTTATTCCGAGAAATTTCATTTGTTCGTCAACGACGTCCCAGTCAATACGAACCTGAGTTCCGCCGAAATCCCGGGCACTGTAGGTTCTGCGACCCCGATCCCCAATCCGGATCCGCAACAGCCCGGCTGTATCAATACGATTGGCTCGGATGGAAAAATGCATTGCCTGCAGTATTCGGCGACGGGCGTAGCGGTGCGGCGTTGGAGACAGTTGTCGATCAAGCCAAATTAATAAATTGAAAATCGAATCCAGGGGATATTCATGAAATACAGAAATGCGTCGCCGATGCCGCGCGGCTTCACCTTGATTGAGCTCATGGTCGTGGTGGTGGTAGTCGCCATCCTGGCAGCGGTCGCCATACCGAACTATACTCAGTATGTGCAGAGAGGTTACCGGGCCCAGGCGATGGCGACACTGCTGAAGCACGCCAATTGGATGCAGCAGCAGTACACGGTCAATAGCAGCTATCGTCAGCCAGATGGTTCGACTCTCTCGTTGCCGGTGATTTCCGACAGCGGCACAAGATATGCGTACAAGATCAATGCGTCGACCAGCAGTACGTTCGAGCTCACGGCTACGCCAACGCCAAACGATAAATGCGGAACTTTTTCGCTGGATAACACGGGGAAAAGGGGCGCTACTGGCGGAAAGGCGCCTGCCGCATCTGCCGTAGATTGCTGGGCGGGCCGTTGAGTTTCTCCGAAGGTATTCTGGTAAAAAATCATATTTTTCTGCGCCTATTGGCGACCATTTGACCAAAACACCTCTGGGGCGCAATCAAGTTGTAGTAGATGCGCCTTTACTTCAAGTCGCTCTTCATTTCCATCTTTCTCCACAAAGCCGGCTGCGCATGCGCACGCTGGCTTTGAATAATTGTCTTTTTGGTATTATTGAATCGTGCGCCAACCGCTCATCCGCAATATCCTCACGTTCGTCCGGACAATCTGACATTTAAAATAATTTGCCATAGAGTAACGGTGATCTAACAGGAAATCACCATGACCATGCGCCCCCATCTTGCTCTGAAACTGTCGAAACGAAACGGTTTTACACTGATTGAGGTCATGATTGTCGCGGCCATCGTTGCCATTCTCAGTGCCGTTGCAATTCCGGCCTATAGCAACTATGTCATCAGAGGGAAGATTCCCATTGCCACTAATGGGCTGGCAACTGAACAGGTGCAAATGGAGCAGTTTTTCCAGGATAACCAGACCTATATTGGCGCTCCTGGATGTACCAGTTCGAATAACTCCAGCAACGCTCCTTATTTCACTTTTTCCTGTACCGTTGCCACAGCGACTGCTTACACTTTGAAGGCTCAGGGGACCGGGTCTATGGCCGCCTTCGCTTATACGATTGATCAATCCGGCAACAAGACGACGACGCTGACTGCGCCGCCATCAGGCTGGACCGTGCCAGCCGGTACGACATGCTGGATTACTCGCCAGGGTGGCGTGTGCTAGTGCTGCGTAACAATCGGGGCGGTTTCAGCTTGATTGAATTGCTGGTCGCCATGGCGATCTTCGCTTTTTTGCTAGCGCTCGCCATACCGGCTTTCAGCGGCTGGTTGCAAAACATGCAGATTCGCAATGCGGCGGAATCAATACAGAACGGCTTGCAGCAAGCCCGTACTGAAGCCTTGCGGCGCAATACCACGGTGCGCTTCCAGTTGACCACTTCTGTGACCAATAGCTGTGCGATATCGACGGGGCAGGCTAACTGGGTGGTCAATCTGGGTAGTTCTACCACCAATGATCCGACTGGTCAGTGCGGCGCGGTAATGCCGGCGACGGTGTCGCAATGGATTGCCACGAATGCCCCTTTCATCTTGCAGACATTCAGCGCTAGTGGCTCACCCAATGTGGTGGCGGCATCGAACGGGGGCGCAGCGAATTGGCTGGTTGTGTTCGGCAGCTTGGGGCAGGTCGTCTGGCCAACCGCTTCGTCGACTCAATGGGATCTGTCAAATCCGACCGGCGGCGCCTGCGCCTCGGCTTCCGGCCCGATGACCTGCATGCGGATTCTGGTATCGAACAACGGACGTATCCGGATGTGTAATCCCAATCTTGCAAGCGGTACGCCACAGGGTTGCTGACATGAAAGCGAATAAATTCTTGCGCCGATTCAATTTCCGCAAACATCAAAAGGGCGTTCTTTTGATCGAAGTGCTGTGCGCCATCGTAATTTTTTCTTTCGGCATACTTGGGCTTGTCGGCTTGCAGACAACCGCCGTTGCGCAGTCAGGCGACGCCAAATTACGTAGCGCGGCGGCTGAATTGGCGGATAAATATATTAATCAGATGTGGGTGAGCAATCGTACGTCCGCCACGGCTGCGACGACGCTGCAAGCACCATTCAGTTCTTCGCCGCCGGGCGCAGCGTATACCGCATGGCTGGGAGCGACGAATACTGCGGGCACAGTCTTGGGAATCCTGCCCGGAACCAAAGCGCCGATAGTGACGTTCCAGCCGCAAGTAGCGGGTTGCGCTTCGACCACGCCTATGACCTGCACAAGCCAGGTTTCCATCACGATGTTCTGGACTGCCCCGCACGACAGCGTGCAGCACCAGTACACGGTGAATGCGCAAATTAGTTTGTATTAATCAAGTGAAAACAAAGAAGAGGGCACTTGTGGTTGCCAATACATACTATTCGTTGCAGCGCGCTCGGGGCTTCAGCCTGCCTGAAATTATGGTGGCGCTGGTCATCGGTTTGATCAGCATGCTGGTGGTCTTGCAAACCTTTAGTGCATCAGAAGGACTCAAGCGCTCTACCACCGGTGGCGACGATGCACAGGTGGCGGGCGCGATCGGCTTGTTTGAGATGGAGCGCGATATCAGTCAGGCAGGTTACGGGATTAATGCCACCGGGCTGATCGGCTGCAATGTGAAACTGCCAACCGGCAAGACGGTGGCACTGGCTCCAGTGACCATCAATCCAGCCACTACGCTCCTTCCCGCTGGCGATGCGAATACCGATACCTTGTTGGTAGCGTACGGCAATCCTGCAGGTTCCACTGAAGGGAATCTGATTACAAACCAAGTCACCAGCCCAACGGTATATACGCTCCAGTCGACGATAGGTTACAACAAGAACGATTACGTCGTCGCTGCACAGATACCACCGGCGAGTCCCGCAAATCCTGCAACCTGCAGCGGGTTGGCGCTCGATACGGTCGCCGGTACGCCAACCACCAATGTCACGGTAAAAACCGGTGTGGCGAATGTTAATCCGAATACTTATATTCTTTATGATCTTGGACCGGCGCCAACTATCGTCGGTTATGCGGTTCGCAATGGCAATTTGACCACCTGTAACTATAACGACACCACCAAGGATTGCACCAGCGCCACCACTAGCGGCAACTGGATCGATATCGCCGGCAACATCAGCAGTTTGCGGGCGCTCTACGGGCATGATAATTCGACTCCAGGCGCAATGACCGGCATAGCAAGTCTCTGGGATCAAACAACTCCATCCACTACTTGCGGCTGGGTGCGGACTTCGGCTGTCAGTGTTGCGCTGGTGGCCCGTAACAATGAATTTTCAAAAACGGCCGTCACCACTGCATCACCAAAGTGGTCCGAACCGGTCTGGGGGGCGGGCACGCCAATTGCGATCAACCTGAGCGGCAATGCTGGTCTGCCTGCCGGTGCAACCTGGCAGAACTATCGTTATCAGATGTATTCGACAGTCGTGCCGCTGCACAATGTCGCATGGATGGGACAGGTGTCCGGATGTTAAAACCTACAAACCAAACCGTAGCGAATGCACGGCAGCGTGGCGTCGTGTTGATTGTCATGCTGATCGTGCTGGTTGCGATGATGTTTGCCGGCATAGCGCTGATGCGCTCGGTGGACAACGCCACCTTGGTCGCCGGCAATATGGCGTTTCGCCAAGCCGCGACTCATCAGGGGGACTTCGGAACAGAGGCAGCGATTGCCTGGTTGCAAGGACAGAATACCGGGACGTCTCTGCAAAATAATATCGCTGCCAATGGTTATTTCGCCACGAATCAGGGGCCAAGTAGCAGCCAGACGTGGGATCAGTTTTGGAATATCTCCCTCGATCCAACACCGGTTGCACGTCCGGTTACCAAGGCTGGCGGAGTGAGTAGCAACAATGTCTGGACTTTACCGACAGTCAATGGCTACACCGTATCGTATGTAATAGTCCGGATGTGCCCAGCAGTTAATACGACTCAGGGATGCGTGCAGTCGCCTACTGGCAGCGGGGCGGGACCAAATAGTGTGAAAGGCGGCAATGCCGCCAATTTCACCCTGAACAGCCAAATCTATTATCAGATCACGTCGCGTATTGAGGGGCCGCGTAATACGGTCAGCTATACCCAGGCCGTGGTCGCAATGTGATGTCAATCACGCCGAATCGGGAGCATTCTATGACTATACCTATCACGTTCATCAGATCCGCTGCGCTCAGATGCCTCGGCTGGGTAATTTTCTGCATGACGCTGACAATTCCAGTGCTTGCCGACGCTGCAAGCACAGACCTTGCCACCGCACCGTTATTTACTTCATCGTCATCCCTGGTACTGCCGAATATATTTGTCATGATGGACGACTCTGGCAGCATGAATTGGGATTTCCTGCCGGATCAAGGGGGAGTTTATGTTAACGGCCAATATACCTACGCATATTTCCCGCTTGGCACATTCGGCTATGCCAGTGCTCAGTGCAATGGCGTGTTTTATAACCCGAATGTCACTTATACGGTACCTGTGAGTTCTACTGGTACGTCTTATGCCCTGCCGTCTTTTACTCGCGCTCCGGTGGATGGTTTTGGCGTTGCCTCTAGCAGCACGGTGAATTTGAGTACGAGTTTTCAAGCTGGCATATTCGACGATGGTAGTTCCGACAATGGTTATTCCGGTGGTAATTTGCAATCTGGCGCTCCGGCCTATTACTATCTTTATACCGGCAACCAGACTTCACCGTACCAAAAAAATTACATCGCCACAAGCAGCAAGTTTTATACGGAGTGCAATACCACTCCAGGTAATATCATTTCCAGTTTCACCATTAAAACTGCCGGCGGCGGCAGCGGCACTACCGGCGTATCAGGCATTACTGTCAACGGCGCAGCGATCATGGGAGCAGCTGCCGCAGCGACGAAATATCCAGGGGTGCTTGGTCAAGAAATCGTCAATAATATAAACAAAGGTGGATTTTCTGCCAGTTGCAGTTCAGGTACATGTAGCACCAGCACCAGTAGCACCAAGAGTGTCACGGTAACTATCACCGGGCCATCGAATGTTGCCGGCAACTATGCCCCGGTTATCGCATCTAGCGGCGGATCCGCCCTTACAATCTCCACACCCGGAACGTTTTCGGGGGCGCCGTTTACACAGATTAACGTTTCCAGCACCTCGGGTCCTGGCGGTACCGATGAAAGGCAGAATTATGCCAATTGGTACAGTTTTTACCGAACCCGTATCAACATGATGAAAACCAGCCTTGGACTAGCATTTCAATCGCTGGGCACAAGCTACAAGGTTGGTTACGCAACAATGAACAACAACGGTGGCAGCGACATGGTCAATTCGCTTGTGTTCAACGCCAGTCAAAAGCAAGCGTGGTACAGCACCGTTTATAACGCGCAAGCCAACGGCGGTACCGGTCTGATTCAGGCTTTGGCGAGTGTGGGGAAAATGTATGCCAACAAGATCAGCACTCTCAATAACGTCAAGGTAATTGATCCGGTCGAGTACTCGTGCCAGCAAAATTTCACTATCCTGTCCACGGATGGTTATTGGAACGTTGCGTCGAATTCCGCTAGCCTACAGAACACAGCGGTCGGCAATCAGGACGGTGGTACAGCGGTTGGCGCTGGTGGCCTTACTATTACTGCCAAACCACCTTATTGTGACGGCGCATCGAGTTGCAGCGGCAACTCCTCCTCCGGCAGCGGGACCTCCAATACTTTGGCGGATGTGGCGATGTATTACTACATGAACGACTTGAGAACAACTGCTCTGGGCAATTGCATCAGCGGAGTTACGTCGAATAATGTTTGCCAGGATAACGTGCCGACCACTGCGCAGGATACTGCATCCTGGCACCACATGACTCTGTTCACACTGGGTCTGGGGGCGCCTGGATACATGCTTTTTGATCCGAATTATCAGACAGAAACTGCATCGAGCACAATTCACGATTACTATGATGTGGCGAACGGAATTCTGGCCAGCAACATGGGCGGTTCAACGCCTTGCACCGGCCCCACTTGCCATTGCCCTTGGTACACGTCCGGCGCGCCCTATCTCAATCAGCCGGCATCTGGCGCCGCCGGCATGCCATGTGAGTGGCCGACGCCGAACGTCTCCGGCATTCCGGCAAATATCGACGATTTGTGGCACGCGGCAGTTAATGGACGCGGCTCTTATTTCAGCGCCACAGATCCAAGTACGTTAGCAGTTGGACTGTCAAATGTGCTGAACGCGGTCAACAATACACTAAGTACGTCGGCAGCGGCGACGACTAGTAGTCCAAACATTACGTCTACCAGTAATTTTGCTTTCAGTTCATCCTATACTTCCGGCCTCTGGGACGGGGAGTTGAATGAACGCACGATTAATGTCACGACCGGTGCGCTGAATACGGCAACTACATGGACCGCAGCAGCCCAGTTGGACGCGGTCCCGTTCGCGCAGCGCACTATCTATTTTAATAGCGGCGGCACCCTTACTCCCCTGACATGGTCCAACTTGTCGACCACGCAACGAGCATATTTCACTGCACCGAACATTTCTAACTTGTCGCAATTCTGCACTGCCGGCGCGAGCTGTCTTAGCACCGCCAACCAGGCTGCAGCAGCTGGCCAGCCATTGCTCAATTTCATACTTGGAGACCGCTCCAATGAGGGATTGACCAATACCAACTACTATCGTGTTCGCACTCATGTTCTTGGCGATATCGTGGATTCCCAGGCGGCTTATGTAGGGGCATCGCTGTTCCAATATGCTGACACTGGATACACGGCCTTTGTCACTGCTAACAGCACGCGTAAGGGGGTGGTGTATGTCGGCGCCAACGACGGCATGCTGCACGCTTTCGACGCCGGCAGTGGTGCTGAATTGTGGGCTTATGTCCCTACCGCTGTCATGCCTAAGCTCTATGCGTTGAGCGACAAAAGTTACGCAACCTTGCATCAATATTTCGTCGATGGCTCACCAGTTACCGGTGACGTTTATTATGGAGGCGCCTGGCATACCATTCTGGTCGGTGGTCTGAATAATGGCGGCCAAGCCTACTACGCACTGGACGTTACCAATCCGGCCTCGCCGACATTGTTGTGGGAATTTACCAATGCCAATCTTGGGCAAACTTATGGCAATCCGGTCATCACGAAACTGCAGAATGGAACCTGGGCGGTGCTGGTCGCTTCTGGCTATAACAATGTAACCGGAGACGGACAGGGGCATCTGTATGTGCTCAATGCGCAGACTGGTGCCATTATCAACTCCACTGCAACTACCGGAGGCAGCGCTACAAACCCTAGCGGTTTGGCGAAAATTTCCGCATGGGTCAATTACCCGTTGGTCGATAACACTGCCCTGCGCGCATACGGCGGGGATTTGTTGGGAAATGTGTGGCGCTTTGATATCAATGGTGGTACAGCACCGCAGTTGCTAGTAACTCTTCAGGATGCAAGTGGCAATCCACAGCCAGTTACCAGCGCACCAGAGCTTGCAAACATCAACGGTACTGCAGTAGTGTATGTGGGTACAGGTCGTTATCTTGGTGTGAGTGACGTATCAAATACCAGCCAGCAGTCATTTTATGCAATCAAGGATACGCTGGCGAGCATACCCGGAAGTGCGTTGTTCACAACAAGTCCGCAAACTAACGGCAGTAATTTCATACAGCAGATATTGACAGCCAGTTTGTGTCCAAGCAACGCGCCGGCCAGTGTTTGCGCAACCGGTCAAAATGTTATTACCAGCACGAATAATGCGGTGAGTTTTGCCAATAATAACGGCTGGTATATCAATTTGCCGAACAGTGGGGAGCGCGATAATACCGATCCTATTCTCGCATTGGGCGATGTGATATTCGTCACCAATGTGCCTAGTGTTTCGGCGTGCACCGCCGGTGGCACCAGTTACGAATATTTTCTCAATTACCTGACCGGGGGGCCACTTTCCTCTGCTGGCAACGTAGTAGCGGTCAGTCAGGGAAATGTTTTGTCGACGAATGCGGCTGCCTACGAAACGTCGACCGGGGTGTCGTCTGGCACAATCCATACCATTGTGTGTGGTTCAAACGGAATTTGTACAGAAGGGCAGCCACCACTACCACCGTCCTCCTCTAATACCCGGAGAATTAGCTGGCATGAGACGAATTAAACTGCATAGGAGTTCAACGTAACTAGGTTGGCGAAAGGTGGAGAAGTCAGCATCAATATTGATTACTGAAGAGCGTGGCGAATGGGCGTCGATCGTGCTGGCAATGGCGGTTCACGCACTGCTGCTTGCGCTCTTGTGGTTCGGTGTATGTTGGAAAAGCAGCAGACTGGAATCGGTCGATGCCGAAATATGGAGTTCAGCGCCGGATGAAAATGCGCCTGCTGAAAGCCGTCAATCTGAGTTGACCACGACAATTTTGCGCCCTGCGATGGCTTCGATAACGGTTTCGCCCGAAACGTCCTATGCCGTGATCGAGCCACAAAATAATCAAATTGCTGCTGTCTCTAGTGGTGATGGAAATGTAGCAAAACTGTCGCGCGAAAATCCCGTTGTTTCGATCCCACAACTGCCGTCTGATGCAGCAGTGAATCAACGTCAGGCGCAAGCAAAGATGATGCCGACGCAGGCAGATCAAGGAATGACAGAACCAGCGCAGACGCAGGTCGTGGCGCAGCCGCCTACCGATTCATATAAACAAATAGCATCGGATGACGCTGTATCCGATCAGGACGTCAGAGTTGCCGATCCGGATGTCGGCACCGCAAACAGCCCTCCAGCCAAATTACAAGAGGCGCCAGACAATGCCGATTGGATGGCGCGCGTAAAGGCCATGATCGCTGCGAACACGCTCTATGAGACATCGGCTGCGGACAGAGAGAGCAATTCACGCGTAGTGTTCGCAGTATCGTTGCTCCCCGATGGATCAGTCTCCGGGATGACGCTAACCAAAACGTCAGGTAATCCCGAATTTGACGAAGCGGTACGCAGCGCGATTGAGAAATCGCAACCTTACCCAGTTGATAACTCCGGACAAGTACCTCAGAATTTTGAAAGCATCAGCGGGCCGCGTGATGTGCGGCCGAAGCCTCCGCCTGGTTGAGGTGATGGATATCTCGGTATCGTTATAAATCAACGATGCGATGGCCAGGTGTGGCTGTGTTGTTGGTCATTCCGAACAGCCCGTAGCCACCGTATGGTTTGGTCAACATCAAAACACATCCCCCGGCACCCGCACCCATCCCTCCATCAACACCCGCGCACTGCGGCTCATGATCGCTTTAGTCACGCTCCATTCGCCATTGACCTGGCTGGCCTCTGCTCCCACACGCAAGGTGCCGGAAGGATGGCCGAAGCGCACTGCGTTCAACGAACCACCGCCGGCGGCGAGATTCACTAGCGTGCCGGGGATCGCGGCAGCGGTGCCGATGGCGACGGCGGCGGTGCCCATCATGGCGTGATGCAGCTTGCCCATCGATAGCGCGCGCACCAGCAGATCGATATCGGCGGCGGCGACTTGCTTGCCGCTGGAGGAAACGTAGCCGGCTGGCTTGGCGACGAAGGCGACCTTCGGCGTGTGCTGGCGGTTGGCGGCTTCCTCTAGCTTCTTGATGAGGCCCATGCGCAGTGCGCCATGCGCGCGTATGGTTTCGAATTTTGCCAGTGGGGCGGGATCGCCGTTGATGGCGTCCTGTAGTTCGGTGCCGGTGTAGCCGAGCGCTTCGGCGTTGAGGAAGATGGTCGGGATACCGGCGTTGATCATGGTGGCCTTGAACGTGCCGACGCCAGGTACTTCGAGGTCGTCCACCAGGTTCCCGGTGGGGAACATGGAGCCGCCTGCGCCATCTTCGTCGGCAGCCGGAGCGATGAATTCAAGTTGTACTTCTGCGGCAGGGAAGGTGACGCCGTCGAGCTCGAAATCGCCGGTTTCCTGCACTGCGCCGTTGGTGATGGGCACATGCGCGACGATGGTCTTGGCGATGTTGGCTTGCCAGATGCGGATCGTGGCGATGCCGTTTTGCGGAATGCGGCTGGCATCGATCATGCCGCTACTGATGGCGAACGGGCCGACCGCGGCCGACAGGTTGCCGCAATTGCCGCTCCAGTCGACAAAGGCCTTGTCGATCGCGACCTGGCCGAACAGGTAATCGACATCGTGATCTGGTTTGCTGCTCTTGGACAGGATGACTGTCTTGCTGGTGCTGGAAGTCGCGCCGCCCATGCCGTCAATCTGCTTGCCGTAAGGGTCCGGGCTGCCGATGACGCGCAACAACAGCGCATCGCGCGCCGGGCCTGGTGTTTGCGCCGCTTCGGGTAAATCTTGCAGGCGGAAGAACACGCCTTTGCTGGTGCCGCCGCGCATGTAGGTGGCGGCGGTCTTGATCTGGGGTGCGTGGGTCATATCATGTTGTCCTAATGATGTTTTCTTCGATCAAAAGTAGGGTGGGCACTTGTGCCCACGCGGATGCGTCCAGTAATGTGAGGGCAGAGTCATCTGGGGGCAGAGTTTTTTTCGAAAACACCGCGAAAAAAACTCCGACCCCAATTAACTCACTCCGACGTTAGCTGCGCGTGTTAAGCGGGACGAAAACCAGATTGCGTCTGTCGCATCTCAGGCAGCCGTCGACGATTCAAGGAAGTCCTGCGCGAAACGCTGCAGCACGCCACCGGCTTCGTAGATCGACACTTCTTCCGCGGTATCAAGACGGCAGGTCACGGGTACCTCCACGCGTTCGCCATTCTTGCGATTGATAACCAGCGTCAGCGTTGTGCGCGGCGTACGTTCGCCCAGCACGTCGAAGGTTTCGCTACCGTCGATTTGCAAGGTGTTGCGGTTCACACCCGCCTTGAACTCCAGCGGCAGCACGCCCATGCCGACCAGGTTGGTGCGGTGGATGCGCTCGAAGCCTTCCGCTACGATGGCTTCCACACCAGCCAGGCGCACGCCTTTGGCGGCCCAGTCACGCGAGGAGCCTTGACCGTAGTCGGCGCCGGCGATCACGATCAGTGGCTGCTTGCGTTCCATGTAAGTCTCGATGGCTTCCCACATGCGCGTGACCTTGCCTTCCGGTTCGACGCGGGTCAGCGAGCCGGCTTTGACCTTGCCGTTTTCCTTTACCATTTCATTCTTCAGTGTCGGATTGGCGAAGGTGGCGCGCTGTGCGGTGAGGTGATCGCCGCGATGCGTGGCGTAGGAGTTGAAATCCTCTTCCGGCAAGCCCATCTTGGCCAGGTATTCGCCGGCGGCGCTATCGAGCATGATGGCGTTCGATGGCGACAGGTGATCGGTGGTGATGTTGTCGCCCAATACCGCCAGCGGCCGCATGCCCTTCATCGTGCGCGCGCCGGCCAGTGCGCCTTCCCAGTACGGCGGACGGCGGATGTAGGTGGTCTGCGGACGCCAGTCGTACAGAGGGCTGACTTTCTCGCCGTTATCGGCGACCACGGCAAACATCGGTTCGTAGACCTTGCGGAACAGCTCAGGCTTGACGCTGGCAGCGACAATGGCGTCGATTTCTTCATCGGATGGCCAGATGTCTTTCAGGGTCACTGGATGACCGGCGGCGTCGATGCCGAGGATATCCTTTTCGATGTCGAAACGGATGGTGCCGGCAATCGCATAGGCCACTACCAGCGGCGGCGAGGCCAGGAAAGCCTGTTTGGCGTAAGGATGGATACGGCCGTCGAAGTTGCGATTACCCGAGAGGACGGCGGTGGCGTACAGGTCGCGCTCGACGACTTCTTTCTGGATCACCGGATCGAGGGCGCCGCTCATGCCGTTGCAGGTGGTGCAGGCAAATGCCACGACGCCGAAGCCCAGTTTTTCCAGTTCCGGCAGCAATCCTGCTGCTTCCAGATACAGCGCGACTGTCTTGGAGCCGGGAGCGAGCGAGCTTTTTACCCAAGGCTTGCGCAGCAGGCCGCGCGCATTCGCATTGCGCGCCAGCAGGCCGGCGGCAATCATGTTGCGCGGGTTGTTGGTGTTGGTGCAGCTGGTGATGGCAGCGATGATCACGGCGCCGTCAGGCATCAAGCCGGGTTCGTTTTCTACTGTGCCGCTGATGCCGCGTGCTGCCAGTTCCGAAGTCGGCACGCGATTGTGCGGATTGGATGGACCGGCGATATTGCGCACCACGGAAGACAGGTCGAAGCGAATCACACGTTCGTACTCGGCATTCTTCAGGCTGTCGGCCCACAGACCAGTTTCCTTGGCGTACAGTTCCACCAGCTTGACCAGCGCATCGTCGCGACCGGTGAGCTTCAGGTATTTGATGGTTTGCTCGTCGATGTAAAACATCGCGGCAGTGGAGCCGAACTCCGGCGCCATGTTGGAAATGGTGGCGCGGTCGCCCAGCGTCAGGTGGGAGGCACCTTCGCCATAGAATTCCAGGTAAGACGACACAACTTTCTGCGCACGCAGGAACTCGGTCAGCGCCAGCACGATGTCGGTCGCGGTGATGCCCGGCTGTGGCTTGCCCGTCAATTCAACGCCGATGATATCCGGCAGGCGCATCCACGAGGCGCGGCCCAGCATCACGCTTTCCGCTTCCAGGCCGCCGACGCCGATGGCGATCACGCCCAGCGCATCCACCATCGGCGTGTGGCTGTCGGTGCCGACCAGCGTGTCCGGGAAGGCGACGCCGTCTTTCACCTGGATCACCGGCGACATGCGCTCAAGGTTGATCTGGTGCAGGATGCCGTTGCCTGGCGGGATGACGTCGACGTTCTTGAACGCCTTCTTGGTCCAGTTGATGAAGTCGAAGCGGTCTTCGTTGCGACGGTCTTCGATGACGCGGTTCTTGTCGAAGGCGTCGGCATCGAAACCGCCGCATTCAACGGCCAGCGAGTGGTCCACTACCAGTTGCGTCGGCACCACCGGGTTGACCAGCGCCGGATCGCCGCCTTGCAAGGCAATCGCATCGCGCAGGCCGGCGAGGTCGACCAGTGCAGTCTGGCCCAGGATGTCGTGGCACACCACGCGCGCCGGGAACCACGGGAAGTCGAGGTCGCGTTTGCGTTCGATGAACTGTTTCAGGGAGTCGGTCAGTGTCGCCGGGTCGCAACGGCGCACCAGGTTCTCGGCCAGCACACGCGAGGTGTACGGCAGTTTATCGTAGGCGCCAGGCTGGATCGCATCGACAGCTGCCCGCGTGTCGAAGAAATCCAGCTTGGTGCCGGGCAGGGGTTTGCGGTTTGCTGTGTTCATGGCTCAGTCGGGAAAGGAAAATATCACCTTGCTTCGTCATTCCCGCGAACGCGGGAATCCACATTGCTGACGATGGAAGGGAAAATGGATTCCCGCGTTCGCGGGAATGACGGAGATTTTAACGTTAGCGTTTGGCGATCGGCACAAACTCCAGATTGTCCGGGCCGACATAGTTGGCCGATGGACGGATGATCTTGTTGTCAATGCGCTGTTCGATTATGTGCGCGGCCCAGCCGGATGTGCGGGAAATCACGAACAGCGGTGTAAACATCGCGGTCGGTACGCCCATCACGTGATACGAAACGGCCGAGAACCAATCCAGGTTCGGGAACATTTTCTTGACTTCCCACATCACGCTTTCCAGGCGCTCGGCGATGTCGAACATCGCAGTCGATCCGGCTTGCACCGATAGCTTGCGCGCCACTTCCTTGATAACCTTGTTGCGCGGATCG
Source organism: Collimonas sp. NPDC087041 (assembly GCF_044745265.1). Taxonomy (NCBI): domain Bacteria; kingdom Pseudomonadati; phylum Pseudomonadota; class Betaproteobacteria; order Burkholderiales; family Oxalobacteraceae; genus Collimonas; species Collimonas sp. NPDC087041. The sequence continues at coordinate 107,305 of NZ_JBIUZX010000004.1, read as the reverse complement.
GAGACGGTGTAGACCGGATGGCCGAAACCAATCACCACTTCCTTGTTCTCTACGCGGCTGCGGATATCGGCTTCCGCTTCGTCTGGATTGTCGTAACGCTTCTGGATTTCCAATGCCACTTCATTCGCACCGCCGTGCTTCGGACCGCGCAGGGCGCCGATGGCGCCGGTGATGGCCGAGTAAAAATCGGAACCTGTGCCGGCGATCACACGGCTGGTGAAGGTGGAGGCATTGAACTCGTGTTCCGCGTACAGGATCAGCGACACGTGCATTGCCTTTTCCCATGTGGCCGATGGCTTCTCGCCGTGCAGCAGGTGCAGGAAATGGCCGCCGATGGATTCGTCGTCGGTTTCGACTTCGATGCGCTTGCCGTTGTGGCTGAAGTGGTACCAGTACAGCAGCATCGAGCCGAATGATGCCATCAGGCGGTCGGCGATGTCGCGTGCGCCTGGTGCATTGTGGTCATCTTTTTCTGGCAGCGTGCAGCCCAGCACCGAAACACCAGTGCGCATCACATCCATCGGATGCGAGGCGGCAGGCAACGCTTCGAGCGCCGCCTTGACGCTGGCCGGCAGGCCGCGCAAGGATTTCAGTTTGGTCTTGTAGCCCTTGAGTTCAGCGGCAGTCGGCAACTTGCCATGCACCAGCAGATAGGCAATTTCTTCGAACTCGCAGGTGTCGGCGATATCCAGGATGTCATAACCACGGTAGTGCAGGTCGTTGCCGGTTTTACCGACCGAACACAGCGCAGTATTGCCGGCGGTGACGCCAGACAGCGCGACGGATTTTTTTGGCTTAAAGGGGGTCGACTGCGCAGTTGCTTGTGCTTCACTCATTTTTTAGTCTCCTGACGGAAGGGAATCGGGGTGTCTTGAAATCGGGGCGTTATTTCTTTTGTGCGGCAAACAGGGCATCCAGATGCCGCTCGAAATCGTGATAGTTGATCCGCTCATACAATTCCATGCGGGTCTGCATGGTGTCGATCACATTCTTTTGCGTGCCGTCGCGGCGGATCGCGGCGTAGACGTTTTCTGCCGCCTTGTTCATCGCGCGGAACGCTGACAGCGGATACAGCACCAGGCCGACATCGGCCGATTTCAGTTCATCCACAGTAAACAATGGCGTCGAGCCGAATTCAGTGATGTTGGCCAGCACAGGCACCTTGGCCGCGGCGGCAAATTGCTTGTACATCGCCAGCTCGGTTATCGCTTCCGGAAAAATCATGTCGGCGCCGGCTTCAACGCAGGCAATCGCGCGATCCAGCGCGGATTCCAATCCTTCCACTGCCAGCGCATCGGTACGCGCCATGATGACGAAGTTGTCGTCGGTGCGGGCATCGACGGCGGCCTTGATGCGGTCAACCATTTCCTGCTTGCTGACGATTTCCTTGTTCGGACGATGGCCGCAGCGCTTGGCGCCGACCTGGTCTTCGATGTGGATCGCCGCCGCGCCGAACTTGATCATCGATTTGACGGTGCGCGCTACATTGAAGGCGCTGGCGCCGAAACCGGTATCGACATCGACCAGCAAAGGCAGATCGCAAACATCGGTGATACGGCGCACGTCGGTCAGCACGTCGTCCAGATTGGAAATTCCAAGGTCAGGCAAGCCCAGCGAACCGGCCGCGACGCCGCCGCCGGACAGGTAAATGGCTTTGTAACCAGCACGCTTGGCCAGCAAGGCGTGATTGGCATTGATCGCGCCGATCACCTGCAACGGGGATTCTTCCTGTACCGCCTTGCGGAAGGCGGCGCCTGCGGAATGCTGACTCATGTGTTCTCCTGATGAATGGCTGGTTGTTTCATGCAGATGTCTGCACGATGGATCTTCCTGCTATAGAGCAATCGCCATGCCACGCAAGTAACGACTCCCGGGGGAACGTGCCAGGGATTTGAATAGTTTCATTAAATCAATGGCTTATGATGATTTTTTGTTGAGGATAAAATCCATCTGATGCCAAATTGAGCAATTGATTTGTTTCATTCGATGTTACATTTACGTGTATTGAAACATTGATGTTCCACATATTTGAAACATGCAACATCCACTTCCTCCCCGCCGTAAGCTCGGCGATGCCAATGATCCTGCTAGCGCCAGCCAAAAGCCGGTGATCTGGACCGTTTCGGTTTCGCGCCTGTCAGACCTGTTCCGCGACATTACGCTGGAATACGACGATCGCGCGACCATCGAACCCATCTATCTCGGTTTCGACGACGCCGCGCGCTACATTCGCGAGCGGATGGAAACCGAGCGCTGCGACGCCGTGATTGCCGCCGGCTCCAACGGCGCCTACCTGAAAAGCCGGCTCTCGGTGCCGGTCGTGATCGCCAAGGCCAGCGGCTTCGACGTGCTGCAGGCATTGGCGCGCGCGCGCCAGATCACGCCCGACATCGGCATCATCACTTACCAGTCGACGATGCCGGTGCTCAAGGAATTCCAGAACGCCTTCGGTTTCAACATCCAGCAACGCGACTATGCGACAGAAGAAGACGCACGGGCGCAGATAAATGAACTCAAGGCCAGTGGCGTCAAGGCGATTGTCGGCGCCGGCCTGATCACCGATCTGGCCGAAGAAGCCGGCCTGGCTGCGGTCTTCGTCTATTCCGCGACATCGATCCGCCAGGCCTTCGACGACGCGCTGGAAATTGCGCTGCTGACGCAACTGGAATCGAATCGCAGCCAAGGCCATGGTCGCAATGCGCCGGTGGCCGACACGCTGCGCGCCAAGCACGGCCTCAACGACCTGCGCGGCGATTCGCCGATGATGGAAACCCTGCGCCAGTCGATCGTGCTATATGCGAAATCGCAAGCCACGGTATTGATTCAAGGCGAAACCGGCACAGGCAAGGAACTGGTCGCCCAGGCCATCCACCGCGAAAACCCGCGCGCACTAGCCGGCAACAAGCCGTTTGTCGCCGTCAACTGCGGCGCAATTGCGGAGTCGTTATTGGAATCGGAACTGTTCGGTTACGAAGAGGGGGCATTCACCGGCTCACGTCGCGGCGGCCATGCCGGCCTGTTCGAAGCCGCCCATCGCGGCACATTGTTCCTGGATGAAATCGGCGAAATGCCGCTGCCGTTGCAAACCCGTTTGCTACGGGTGCTGGAAGAGCGCGAAGTGGTAAGGGTAGGCGGCACCCGGCCGATCCCGGTCGATGTCCGCATCATCAGCGCCACCCATTGCGATCTCGAACAGCGCGTACGCGAAGGCCGCTTCCGCGCAGACCTGTTCTACCGCCTCGCCGTATTGCGCCTGACGCTGGCGCCGCTGCGCGAACGTCCCGAAGATCTGATCGTTCTGGCCGAATGGTGTTTGAAAAAAGCGCTGGCCGCGCTAGGCGCTAGGCCACATCCAAACCTGCACGCCGAACTCGTCGCCTGCGCACCCTTGCTCGGCGCGTATGCGTGGCCTGGCAATGCGCGTGAGGTGCGCAACCTGATGGAAAGGCTGGCGCTGTTTTTGGCAGCTGAGCCGCTGCAGGCGCTGTCGCCGGCTTTCATTATCAGCGTTGCGCCGGAGTTTGCTGCGCGGACATTGTCGCCTGCGCTGGCGAGCGCACCGATTGCTTCAAGTGCCGCGTCAGAGGACGCTGAAAGCATTGCGGATGTGTTGGCACGTTTCAATGGCAATCGTGAGGCGGCGGCCAAACACCTTGGCATTAGTCGTACTACGCTTTGGCGCAAGATCAATAGAGATAGGTGGAGTTGAATAGTTCTTGTAAACCCAATTAATAAAATGGTTTGCATTCCTATTAAATGAAATGTACCCGCACTGATACCCGCAAAAACAATTCTTTATCTATCTCATTAACTTCCGTGATTGGTCTCTTGACCAAGCCTTAAATAAAGCGGGCTGTCGTCGTCAGGCTTTTCATTTGTACCCGTCACAAACTCGCCTCAATTGCTTCATCTTGTATTTGAACTTTAGATCCAATGAATGCCGATGCTCGACTACCTCGTCATTGTTAGAAGATAAATGAGTTCTAGTTGCAATGGAATACACATTTCTAATGCTCTTACTGATAATATTGCTGAAAATAAACTAACTTTTGGTGAGGAATTGTAGTTATGCAAAAAAATGGCGGATCTATGGCGAAGATTCTCAAGGCCACCGTATCAATTGCGGGGTGTTTGTTGATTTTTATAGTGACGGGGATTTCAACCGCAGCAACGAAAGAGTCGGTGGCGCAAAGCAAACAGGACGTCAAAGCGGCTGGTGACCTACTTAACTCTTGGCACGGGGAAGGACAGCTTCTGGAGCAGGCGCAACAGAAACTTGCAGAAGCGTTAAAGTTGGACCCTCAAAATTATTTTGCGTTTAAGGAGCTAGCGCGCCTTCAGATAATGGCTGGCTACATCAATTCGCGCAATGTAAAGAATGGAACATATTTCTACACGATTGGAAATTACGTACCGGGAACGCTTGATACGGCAGAAGCGCTGGCTCGTGAGTCGATTCGGATCAACCCAAGTTTTGCAGAAGGCTATGTTTATCTTGGATATATTCAGATGGAGCAGACTCAACTTGATGACGCTGCGAAGTCGTTGACTCAAGCGGAGATACTTGGAACCGACGACCCATGGCTACAACTGAACTGGGCTTCCCTGAATATTGCCCGAGGTGAGTTTTCAGCTGCCACCGAGCGGTGGCGGCGCGTGCTAAAAAGCGGCACTTCCAACAAAAAGGCGTTGTCTTCAGCGTATGGCTTTTTAATCAGGAGTTACAAGCAGTCGGGAGACGCCAGCAAGGTTGTCGCGCTTTATAAGAAGCAAATCAAACTTCGCCCAACCAATGCTTGGCTACGTGGGGAGTACGCGGACTATTTGAGTGCAACTCTCGGCCGAAATGACGAGGCAATCGAGCAGGCCAATGCGGCACTGAAGGTTATGGATTACGGCATGGGGCGGCGTATTCTCGCGTTTGCCATCTATCGGAAGTGGGCTGACATGGTGGCGCAAGGCGCTGGGGCCGGCGCGGAAAAATATTTTCAAACGGCCTTGGCGATTGAACCGCAACTCGATCAAGTTATGGCTTATGGGACGTCGGAGGCAATGGGGGAGCAGTTGGCAAAGGCGCTTAGCTCTAAGAAGGGCGTCTCCGTTGATGCGCGAGCCGAGGACGGATCGACTGCACTTCTCATCTCGACAAATCGTGGCCAGACGAAGATGGTTAAGGTCTTGCTTGATTTGAACGCCAATCCCAACCTTTCAGACAAGAACGGTTGGACACCACTTCTCAGTGCGGCAGATGACGGTAATGCCGAAGTCGTCAGGATGCTGCTCGCGAAAGGTGCGGATATAAAAGCAAAAAAGGGAGGGGCAGATTCCGCGACCTTGGCGGAAAGGAAAGATCATCCGGAGCTTGCGGCACTGCTTAGGAAGCAGATTGGGGACACAAAGTAATCGATCTTAGACTGGATTATCCTTGTGCACAGATACAACAGATGCTTTTTATAAAGTCCCGTTCTGTGAAAAATTGAGACGACCGCTTTCGGGCGATTTATGACATTCAACAAATTTGGAACTGTCTTCCAGATTGTGTTTGAATCAATGAGCATAAATCGCCCCGTCTTGATCTTGGGTTATGGTGCAGTAAAAGACCCATAAACCAGCGCCCCGGGTGCTTCAACTGCCAAACCTAGCCGTTCTTCTACCAGAATCGTGAGTATATTCTTCACGAAGTTGTCCCCCGTGCTCTCGACTGATCTCAATAGTGGCTTCTTGACGATCGTAGACGACTGCTGCGGCCGGGAAACAGCCAACCAAGAAGATTTCCTGCCGCAATCGCGTTGGTAGACACAACGGCCAGGCGCCATACTTTGGATTCGCCTCCAGTCGTCACGTAACCCAAATGTACTGACCTGTAGAATCTTTCTATAACTCGATGTCGGCCCAGTCCGTTGGATTCAGCACTACGCCGGTAGGGTTACACTCGGCCAGCTGGAGTTGAAGAATCGCGCGGCGGATCACATCAATTTTTGTATCACCTTTCTGGCGCAGATCATTGTTAAACGCCGTGAAGTTACCTGGCTTGAGCAGGCCGGCCACGTTGCCCAGCTTGCTGTCCCCATTTAGCAGTTGATCCTCTTCCTTGATTTTTAAACCCTGCAACAATCGATTGCCGATGAAAGATTGCAGCTTTGCTGCGTCGTCAAGAATCTGCTTTGACGTTGGGAGCAATGTGCAAGCGTGACAACTGGCCGCTATATGGATACAAGAAATTGCATGCAAGGAACTCAAAAGTGCCGCAAAAAACAAAAAACCCGCATCAGCACAAGGCTAGAGGCGGGTTAATGTACGTCTTGAAACGTGTCGGTGGTGGTGATAGGTGGACTTGAACCACCGACCCCAGCATTATGAGTGCTGTGCTCTAACCAACTGAGCTATATCACCAAACAAGCCCGCAATTATGCGGTTTCCGTTAAAAGCTGTCAAGAAAAACAGAATTTTGCCCCGAATTTTTGGCAAAAATTGTGACGTTATTATCGTTTTAGGGCGTTGCTGACTGTCTCCAGGACGGTCTCGGCGACGTGGTTGCCGATGCAGTCGATCACGATGCGTTCCGGCATGGAGCGCAGCCAGGTGAGTTGGCGCTTGGCCAGCTGGCGGGTGGCGGCGATGCCTTTTTCGCGTAACTCCTGGTAGCCGTACTGGCCGTCCAGGTATTCCCAGGTCTGGCGATAGCCGACGCAGCGCATCGACGGCAAGCCTAGGTGCAGGTCGCCGCGGGCGCGCAGGGTTTCTACTTCCTGTATTAAGCCGCCCTTCGTCAATCCCCCCTCCACCGGACCGTCATGTTGTTGACCTAACATCAAATCGAAACGCTGGGCGATGCGTTGGTGCAATACGCTGCGGTCGGAAGGTTCCAAAGCCAGCGGCAAGATGTCGAACGGCAGTTCGGGGGCAGGGCGGTCGGTCAGCAGCGAGGACATGGTCTGGCCGCTGAGTTCGATGATTTCCAGCGCGCGCTGGATGCGCTGGCTGTCGTTGGGTTTCAGGCGAGCGGCGGTGATCGGGTCGAGCTGGGCCAGCTTGGCGTGCATGCCGGGGACGCCGATCTTGGCGGCTTCGGCGTCGAGCCGGGCGCGCAGCGCCGGATCGGCTTGCGGCAGTTCGTCGAGGCCGTCGCGCAGGGCCTTGAAATACAGCATGGTGCCGCCGACCATCAGCACCAGCTTGCCGCGCGCGTGGATTTCTGCGAACAGGCGCAGCGCATCGTCGCGGAATTGCATGGCCGAATAGGACTGGGTCGGCTCCATGATGTCGATCAGGTGGTGCGGGACGGCGGCTAATTCCTCGGGGCTGGGTTTGGCGGTGCCGATGTCCATGCCGCGATACACCAGGGCCGAATCGACCGAGATGATTTCGGAGGGGATGTGGCGTGCGATTTCCAGGGCGGAGGCGGTTTTACCGGACGCGGTCGGGCCCATGATGGCGACAACCAGCGGCTTGCGCGCGGATGATGCGGAAGGGGATGACATGCTGCTTACTGTCCGCGTAAAAAGAGTTTATCCAGATCGGACAGAGCCAGCTGGCTCCAGGTTGGACGGCCGTGGTTGCACTGGTCGGCGCGTTCGGTGGCTTCCATCTGGCGCAGCAGGGCGTTCATTTCCGGGATGGTCAGGCTGCGGTTGGCGCGCACGGCGGTGTGGCAGGCCAGCGTGCCGAGCAGTTCATTGCGGCGTTCGACCAGGACCCGGGAGCCGCCGAATTCGCGCACATCGCGCAGCACATCGCGCGCCAGCGTTTGCGCATCGGCGTTTTTCAGCAGGGCCGGCACCGAGCGCACCGCCAGCGTGGTGGGCGACATGGCGGCGATGTCGAAGCCCAGTGCATGCAGGGTGTCGCGGTTTTCTTCGGCGGTGCCGACTTCGACCGCATCGGCGAAGAACGTCACCGGAATCAGCAGCGGCTGCACCTGCATCGCATCTTCATCCAGCGCGCCTTTCAGCTGTTCATACAGAATGCGTTCATGCGCCGCGTGCATGTCGACCAGCACCAGGCCCTTGGTGTTTTGCGCCAGGATGTAGATGCCGTGCAATTGCGCCAGCGCGAAGCCGAGCGGGAAATCGTCGGCCGGCAGGGTTTGATTGGCGGCGGGAATTGCTGGCGCATAGCTCGCGGTGTAGCCATTCGCGTTGTTTGCTGAACGGTCGCCATCGGCAAATAGCGCACCATAATTGGCTGCGGTTTGGGCGACGCCATGTGTCGCCGGCGCAAATTGCGGGCCGAACGAAGTCTGGTGCTGCAGCGGTTGTGCGCCCGGTTGCAGAATTGCCTGCAGATGTTCCTGCGAACCGCGAATCCAGGGCATGGCGCCGGTAGGCGCGGCCAGCGGCGCCGGTGTCGCGCCAAAAGACGTGGCCGAGGTTTGCGCCAGCGCGCGGCTGACGGCGTGGAATACGAATTGATGCACGGCGCGACTGTCGCGGAAGCGCACTTCGATTTTCGATGGGTGGACATTGACGTCGACCAGCGCCGGGTCCAGGTCTAACCCAAGTACATATGAAGGATAACGGTCGCCGTGCAGCACATCCTGATAGGCGGCGCGTACCGCATGCACCAGCAGCTTGTCGCGCACGAAGCGGCCGTTGACGTAGAAATACTGGGCATCGGCACGCGCCTTGGAGGCGGTCGGCAAGCCGACGAAGCCGTGCAGGCGCAGTGGCCCGGCGGCTTCGTCCAGCGCCAGGCGGGCGTTGGCGAACTCGTTGCCGAGGATGCTGGCGCTGCGCTTGGCGATTTCGGTGACGTTCCAGTGATCGATGGTCTTGCCGTTGTGGGTCAACGAAAAAGACACATCCGGCCGCGCCAGGGCGATGCGTCGCACCACTTCCGCGCAATGGCCGAATTCGGTCTGTTCCGATTTCAAAAACTTGCGCCGCGCCGGCGTATTGAAGTACAGGTCCTGCACATCGACGGTGGTGCCTTGGGCGCCGGACGATGGCGTTACGGCCAGCGTACTGCCATCGATTTCCGAAGCATGCGCGGCGTCGGCGGTGCGCGAGGTCAGCGTCAGTTGCGATACCGAGGCGATCGAGGCCAGTGCTTCACCACGAAAACCCAGGGTGGCAACGTTTTCCAGGTCGTTCAGCGAGGCGATTTTGGAGGTCGCGTGGCGCGCCAGCGCCAAAGGCAATTGTTCCGGCGTGATGCCGCGGCCGTTATCGGTGATGGCGATGCGTTTGACGCCGCCTTGCTCCAATCGGACCGTAATCTGGCTGGAGCCGGCGTCGAGCGCGTTTTCCAATAATTCCTTGACTACGGCGGACGGCCGTTCGACCACTTCGCCGGCGGCGATTTGCGAAATCAGGTTGTCCGGCAGTTGCTGGATCGGGCGGATAGGGGAGAGCGGTGCATTCATGCAGCGATTATACCGAAGCGCGGGGCGCCGGCTGGGAGTTGCCGCATGGCTCGTTGTAAGGCTTTTTTAGCAAGTGCAGACATAATCAGGCAACCGATCTGTCTTTTTGCTGTCTTTCGTAGTGTATTATTCCCGCGCTAACTGAGGAAACCCCACTTATGGACTTTATGCAATTCATCGATGTCATCCTGCACGTCGATAAATCCCTTGGCTTCTTGATCAAGGAATACGGCACGCTGATCTACATGGTGCTGTTCCTGATTGTTTTTTGCGAAACCGGTTTGGTTGTGCTGCCGTTTTTGCCTGGCGATACATTGCTGTTTGTCGCAGGCGCATTCTGTGCGACCGGCGACATGAACATCTGGGTCCTGATGGGCTTGCTGATTATTGCGGCAACCACCGGCAATACCTTGAATTACTGGATCGGCAGCTTGATCGGGCATAAAGTCTATACCCATGATTACCGCTGGCTGGACAAGACAGCGTTGCAAAAGACGCATGCCTTCTATGAACACCACGGCGGCAAGACCATCATCCTGTCGCGTTTCGTGCCGATCGTGCGGACCTTCGCGCCGTTTGTGGCTGGCGTATCGGAAATGACGTTCTCGAAATTCCAGTTCTTCAATATTACCGGCGCGCTGCTTTGGGTGATCGGTCTGGTGACTGCGGGCTATTTCTTCGGCAATATCCCTATCATCCGCGATCATCTGAACACCATTGTGCTGATCGGCGTAGGTGCTGCGGTGGTGCCGGTGGCGGCGGGTGCGGTCTGGAAGCTGTATCACAAACTGCGCGGCGCGTAATCTTCTCAAAGAAATTCCCAGGCGTTTTAATAACGCTTTGGGAATGAAACAAGGGCCTGATGCATATCGATGCATCAGGCCCTTGTTGTTTTAGACCTTGCTGAACGCAGGGTCAGGTCAGGCGGTTTCTGGCCAGCGGCGGGTTGTGGGAGAAATACTTCTTGATGCCTTTCAATACGGCATCGGCCATCTGGTCCTGATAAGCATTGTCGGTCAGCTTGGCTTCTTCTTCCGGATTGGAAATGAACGCGGTTTCGATCAGGATGCTTGGGATATCCGGCGCCTTGAGCACTGCGAAGCCGGCTTGCTCTACCGCGCCCTTGTGCAGCTTGTTGATGCCGCCGATTTCGCTCAACACTGCGCTGCCGAGTTTCATGCTGTCGTTGATCTGCGCCGTGGTCGACAAATCCAGCAAGACGCTGGCCAGTTGCTTGTCATGGCTCTTGATGTTGATGCCGCCGATCAGGTCGGCCGAATTTTCCTTGTTGGCCATCCAGCGCGCAGCAGTTGAGGTGGCGCCTTTTTCCGATAGTGCGAACACCGAGGAGCCGCGCGCGGTTGGCGTGACGAAGGCGTCGGCATGGATCGAGACGAACAGGTCGGCTTGCACTTTGCGCGCTTTTTGCACACGGACACCAAGCGGGACGAAGAAATCGGCGTCGCGGGTCAGCATCACGCGCATGTTCGGCTGTTGCTCGATCTTGGCCTTGAGGCGTTTGGCGATCGACAGCACCACGTCTTTTTCACGGTTGCCGCCACGTCCGGTGGCGCCAGGATCCTCGCCGCCATGGCCGGGATCGAGGGCGATGGTGATCATGCGGGTCAGGCCGGGAGTCGGAGTGCGATCAGGTTTCGGATCGATGCGCGCAATTTGCGGCTGCTCCGGCTGCAGTTGCGGTTGGGGCGTTTGCGCCTGCGGTTTTGGTTGCTGAGCTTGTGGCTGCGGCGGCTGCGCTTGCGCCACCTGCGGCGCCTGCGCTTGCGCCACCTGCGGCGCCTGATCGACGGTAGAGCCGCTCGGCCATTCGCCTTTTTCGATCATCGCCGCGATCGGGTCGGGCGGGTTGACCGGGTACAGGTCGAACACCAGACGATGCTGGTAAGTGCCGACCGGCGGCAGGCTAAACACCTGCGGCTTGACTTCTTCCTTCAGGTCGAACACCAGCCGCACCACATTCGGGCGGTTCTGACCGACGCGGACTTGCTTGATGTAGGGATCGTTCGGCTGGATCTTGGCGACCAGTTCTTTCAAGGTCGGATTGAGTTCGATGCCTTCGATGTCGACCACCATCCGGTCCGGATTCTGCACCAGGAAATGGGAGGTCTTCAGTTCGGCGTCATTTTCCAGCGTGACGCGGGTGTAGTCTTCTGCTGGCCAGACCCGCACCGCGACAATTTGCGCGGCGCGCGCGGATATCGGCGCGAGGACTGAAATGAGCAGCGTGCCGCCGGCCTTGAGGACAGTCCGGCGGATTTTCGATTTCAGAGGTTTGGTGCAAATTTCAGTCGAGCGAGACATTGACTACCCTTATCAGATAACGCCTGCAATTCTACATCACGTCCCTTGCCGGAAACACTGAGTAATACACGAATATCGGGCTCTGGCAACGCTGGAGCTCCTTTTTCCGGCCACTCGACGATACAGACATTGGTGCTGTTGAAATGCTCCCGGAAACCAGCCTCCAGAAATTCGTCCGGACTGGCCATCCTGTACAAGTCGAAATGGATCAATTCGACCGTTTGTTGGTCAATCCGGATGGCATAAGGTTCCGCAAGAGTGTAAGTTGGACTCTTGACGTGGCCCTGGTAGCCGGCGGCGTGCAGCAAGGCACGGGTCAGGGCAGTCTTGCCGGCGCCCAGATCGCCCTGCAGATGGATCGAAAGTCCGGGCAGCAAAGCCCGCGCCAATGCCGCGCCCAAGGCGTTGGTGCCGGCTTCATCATGCAGGTGGGTAGTAAAATGCGGCATCACGTAACATAGTCCTCTATATAAAGTCTTCCCGGAATACCTGCTCGATGCTTGCAACGGATCACAATTTAATCGCTCTGGCCAACACCATCAAGGCATGGGGGCGGGAGCTTGGCTTTGCCGATATCCGCATTTCCGACGTCGATCTGGCGCAACAGGAGGCGGGTTTTCAGGCGTGGCTAGAGCTCGGCTATCACGGTGAGATGGATTATATGGCAGCGCACGGAATGAAGCGCGCCCGGCCTGCAGAATTGGTGCCGGGAACGATCCGGGCGATCGTGGCGCGCATGGACTATTTGCCGCGCGAGTACCAGGGCGATGACGGTCAATGGCGTCAACGCGAACAAGCCAGGTTGGAAAAGGCCGCGGCGGATACGGCCACGGTGTCGCTGTATGCGCGCGGCCGCGATTATCACAAGGTGTTGCGCTCGCGCCTGCAACAACTGGCCGACCGCATCAAGGATGAAATCGGCGAATTCGGTTATCGGGTATTCACCGATTCGGCGCCGGTGATGGAAGTGGCGTTGGCGCAGAAGGCCGGTTTGGGCTGGCGCGGCAAGCATACCTTGCTGCTCAACCGCGAGGCCGGATCGTTCTTCTTCCTCGGTGAAATCCTGACCGATCTGCCGTTGCCACTGGATGCGCCGATCAGTTCGCATTGCGGGCAGTGCAGCGCCTGCATCGATGTCTGTCCGACCAAGGCGATTGTCGGCCCTTACCGGCTCGACGCCCGGCGTTGTATCTCCTATCTGACGATCGAGTTGAAAGGCAGCATCCCGCTTGAGCTGCGGCCGTTGATCGGCAACCGGGTGTATGGCTGCGACGATTGCCAGCTGTTTTGTCCCTGGAACAAATTCGCACAGCCGTCCACGCTGGGCGATTTCGATGTACGCAACGGCTTGGACCGGGCCACGCTGGTGGAGTTGTTTGGCTGGACTGAAGCGCAGTTCAACAGCCGCATGGAAGGCAGCCCGATTCGCCGCATCGGCTATCAGCGCTGGTTGCGCAATATGGCGGTGGGTTTAGGTAACGCCGCCGCAGCCGATGTTAGTACGCCCGAGATTGTGGCTGCCTTGCGTGCGCGTATCGACGATCCATCCGAGCTGGTGCGCGAGCATGTTGAGTGGGCTTTGCTGCAGCACGGAGCAGCTTGAGGAGATTCGCTGTCGCTACCCAGCGCACCTCTGCTTTTACTGGATGGTGGTAAATACGATGCTTAGGGATATTAAAAGGATTTTGTTAATTCCTTTTTGAAGAAAACAACTTTCTCGGTCTCCTTAAATCCCAGCGCGTTATGTACTTTTTGTGACGTAACGTTGTCCAGGGCCGTATCTGATGCCAGTTCTTTACAGCCCTTTTCCAATCCCCATGATTGCACTGCGTCGATCAGTTGTTTCGCGACCCCTCTTCCTCGACACGATGGCGTAACAAAAATTCCTTCAAGAAAGGCGACGGGACTGTCGCTACAGCCATTTACATAGTCGTTTCTGATCGACGCGTCGGCGAAACCAAGACCTTTATCGTCATCATCTAGAGCTATAAATGAAACCAGGTGAGCAGACCGAATAATTTCCTCTCCATCTGATTCATTTGCAGTTTCAGAGGGGGCTGGCCATAATTGTTTTCTTAGCCCTGTCCATAGATATAAATTCGACTTACTTAATTTTTTAATTTTCATTAAACATAACCTCGTGCGTTAGATTTTTTGCCTGTTTCAATCGACATATGGCTGCACAGAGCGGCTTGACGGCTCTTCAATGCTGCAGCATCCACAGCCAGAACGGCAGGGTCAAGGCCGACAACATGGTGCCGGCGGAAACCAGGAAAGCCACCAACGGACCGTTGCCACCCATCCTGGCCGCCAGGATGTACGAGCTGGACGCGGTCGGCAGCGCAGAAAACAGCACTACGATCTGCAATTGCGCCGGCGCCAGCTGGAAATACTGCCCAAGCAGGAAAGCCAGGGTCGGCAACGCCAGCAGTTTCACTGCCAGGAAATAGACCGACAGTGCCTTGGCGCGTTGGACTCCGGTCAAGTGCAAGCCGGCGCCGACCAGCAGCAATCCCAGCGCCAGTGCCGCATTGCCCAGGCGCGACAACACCGCACCGGCGACTTCCGGCATCGGCAATCCCAACAAGCTGTACAGTAAGCCACAGGCGGTGGCGATCAGCAGCGGATTGCGCGCCAGCTCCTTGAACAGGCCGCCATTCTTGTGCGCCAGCGCATGCACCGCAGCCAGGTTGCATAGCGGTACGCCGAAACCGATCAGCAAAGCCATCATGCCGGTGGCTTCCTCGCCGCCCAACCTGGCGGCCAACGCCAGCGCCATATAGGAATTGAAGCGATAACTGGTTTGCATGCCGGATTCGTAATCCATCGGCGCCGCCTTGATCCACGGCTTGCCCAGCCAGGTCAGGATGATGGCGCCGACCAGCGCCAGCAAGCCGACCACCAGCATCTTGCCGCTGGTGTCGAAGCGCAGCGGCGTCCGTGCAGTGGAGTAGAACAGCAGCGCCGGGAATAACAGGAAGTACACCAGCTTTTCCGCGCCGGTCCAGAAGTCGCTGCTCCAATTACTCAGGCGGCGCAGGGCGACCCCCAGCAGAATCAGGGTGAAATCGGGGAGCAGCAGGTTGACGATGTACATGGAGTGGCGGATATTGGTGAGAGGAGTTACATAGCAGCTGCGGATTATTGTTAGCTGTTGCTAACCTGGTCCGGCCGCAATTTGTATCGGAAATTTCGATGTCGCCATGTGGCCGGTCATTTTATATGGGAATGTCTTAAAGCAAATACTTAACGTTAATTTCCACGTGGAAATTAATAATGTTTATTTGATAGGGATTTAGTGAAAACCTATGTTGTTTCACAAAAATGATTCATATAAATTATTTGTTAAGTCGACGCAACACCTGTTACAGTGCGTCCACAATTTGATATTGCTACTTAATGTTGCTACAAAGAGTGCGGCAAATTGAACCGGATTTCGGTTTCCGGCAGTAACAGGTATGTGACACAGAATTCTGATTTTTGAGCATGTCGGCAGGAGCGCTTGCCGGCGACATTGAATATTTTAAGGTGGTGGTGCATAAGAACGGTATTGATACCGGGGATACTGAGGAGACCGTGCATTCCAAATGAAGCTGTCGAAACAGCCGGGAGTGCATATAGAAGTAATTTGAGGCGCATCGTCAGATGCGCCTTTTTTATTTTATGCTCAGGTCTGTTAGCATTTGATTGGGGGGATACGTTTCAAGCAGAGCGCGTGCTGGCCGCGGCTTGGCACTCCCAAATCAAATGTGAATATGTGAATAGGCCCTGCAGCATGAATATCATCTCTGATAGTCCACTCAAACGTGTCGCCGGCGGCCAACTGCCTGCGCAGCATTTCTCTGCTGTCGTGGCCGTACCGTTCGGCGCGATCGGCATTCGCACCGATGCCGGCCTGGTGCGCGAGCTGGTTTATCTGCCGCCATCATTCCACGAAAAAGACGCGAGCGACGCACTGGCTGAGCGTGTCGTGAAGCAGATCGGCCGCTATGTCGCGCAACCCGATTTCCGCTTCGACCTGCCGCTGGCGCCGCTCGGCACCGCTTTCCAGCATAGGGTCTGGAAAGCGATTTCTGCGATCCCGCGTGGTCAAGTACTCACTTACGGCCAGGTCGCCAAGCTGGTGGAGTCGGCGCCGCGCGCTGTCGGCCAGGCTTGCGGATCGAACTGGTTTCCATTGGTGATCCCTTGCCATCGCGTCACTGCTGCCGGCGGCATCGGCGGCTTTTCTCATCACGATGAAGAAGACGGTTTCCATATCCGGGTCAAGCGCTGGCTGCTGGAACACGAAGGCGTGGTCGGCTTGTGAGGAAACCGCGTGCCGATGGTCCACCGAAGCCGACGCTGACTGCCGACAATCAAACTGCAATCGACGAGTTTTGCGACAGCCTGTGGCTGGAAGACGGCCTCGCCAAAAATTCGCTGGAAGCGTATCGCCGCGACATGAGCTTGTTCGCGCTGTGGCTGCAAGAACAGCCGGAGCGCAAGTCGCTGTTCGCGATCGACGCCGGCGACCTCAACGCCTATTTCCTTGCCAAGCACGATACCAGCAAGGCCACCTCGGCGAATCGGCGGCTGGCGGTGCTGAAGCGTTTCTACCTGCTGGCCTTGCGGCAAAACCGCATCAGTACCGATCCCTGCCTGCACTTGCGTTCGGCCAAGCAGGCGCCGCGCTTTCCCAAGGTGCTGTCGGAAGCGCAAGTGGAGGCATTGCTGGCGGCGCCCGATGTCAACACGCCGCTCGGCCTGCGCGACCGCACCATGCTGGAACTGATGTACGCCAGCGGTTTGCGGGTGTCGGAACTGGTGTTGCTGAAGACGATCGAGGTCGGCATGAAGGAGGGCGTGTTGCGGGTGACCGGCAAGGGGAATAAAACCCGGCTGTTGCCGTTCGGCGAGGAGGCGCGCAGCTGGATCGTGCGCTACCTGCACGACGCGCGTGGCCAGATCCTGAGCGGCCAGATGGATGACGCCTTATTCGTGACAGCGCGTGGTGGCGCAATGACGCGCCAGATGTTCTGGACGCTGATCAAGAAATACGCATTGCGGGCTGCTATCAATGCGCCGCTGTCGCCACATACCTTGCGCCATGCATTTGCTACCCATTTGCTCAACCACGGCGCCGATTTGCGGGTGGTGCAGCTGCTGCTGGGTCATGCCGACATATCGACCACGCAGATTTACACGCACGTGGCGCGCGAACGCTTGAAAAAATTACATGAAGAGCATCATCCGCGCGGACGTTGACCTGGCTGTCAGGTTAAAACGCGCGGGGATGTGATTTTTTGGACAAGTTCTGCGCAAGGCAGGATAATGCACGCAACGGTTTAGTTGACGATAGATTAATTTTTCTGGCGAGGGCAGTACGTAAACTCTGTTCCGCAATGCGCTGGCTTCTCCTGTATCCTGTACATCATCTATAAAGAGCTTATTTAGGGGGCGCAATTGGCAAAAACAAATTTTCAATATGAAAAACGGCAAAAAGAATTAGAGAAGAAAAAGAAAAAGGAAGAAAAGCTGAAGCGCAAGCTGGAGAAGGGTTCTTCCACCGAAGTCGAATCCGACGAAACTGCGGAACCTGAGGAACCGGGCAGCGGCGAACCTGCTCCCGATGAACCGAAGCAGCCTTAAGCCTGCTTGAAAATCAGCTGCAATGCACTGGATGGGGCGCGGATCAACGACGATGTCACAAATCCGCAGTCTCGTTGCATAATGTCGCCGCATCAGGTTTGACGACAACATTATTTGCATGCCCCGGTATCGATCGGTGTATTCAACTTGCCCAGTATGACAAAACACATTTCAGAGACGCCGGCGACGCAATTCCTGCGCAAGCACGGTGCGGTCTTTTCCGAACATCCCTATGAGTATGAAGAACATGGCGGCACCACGGTATCGGCGCGCGCATTAGGCGTGGATGAACACCATGTGGTGAAGACGCTGGTGATGCAGAACGAGGCGGCCAAGCCGCTGATCGTCTTGATGCATGGCGACCGCAAGGTGTCGACCAAGAACCTGGCGCGGCAGATCGGCTGCAAATCGATCGAACCGTGCAAGCCGGAAGTGGCGAATCGCCATTCGGGCTACCTGATCGGCGGCACATCGCCGTTCGCCACGCGCAAGGCGATGCCTGTCTATATAGAAGAGAGCATCCTGGCGCTGCAAAAGATTTATATTAACGGCGGCCGTCGCGGCTACCTGATCGGTTTGGCGCCGCACATCGCGCTCGACCTGCTGCAGGCGCAGCCTGTCAGCTGCGCACTGGAAGAGTGACAGCTCTGAACCCATAAAGACAAAGAAGAGAAAGAGACACGCATGTACACATTGTTATTCATCATTGCAGCCTACCTGATCGGTTCGATTTCGTTTGGCATCCTCACCAGCAAAGTGTTTGGCCTGGGGGATCCGCGTACCTACGGATCGAACAATCCGGGAGCCACCAATGTGCTGAGAAGCGGGAACAAGACCGCTGCCGCACTGACATTGCTGGGCGATGGCTTCAAGGGCTGGCTGGCGGTATGGCTGACGCAGAAGTTCGGGCCGCAATTCGGCCTAGGCGATGGCGCGGTGGCGCTGACTGCGGTGGCGGTTTTCCTGGGCCACCTGTGGCCGGTGTTTTTTCGCTTTGCCGGTGGCAAAGGCGTGGCGACGCTGCTCGGCATCCTGATCGGCATCAATCCATGGCTGGGGCTGGCGACCATCGGTACCTGGCTGATCATCGCCTATGCGTTCCGTTATTCGTCGCTGGCGGCGCTGATTGCCAGCGTATTCGCGCCGTTCTTCTACACCTTGCTGGAAGGTCCCGACATGATCCTGCTGGCGATTGTCGTGATGAGCGCACTGCTGATTTATCGCCACGCTAAAAATATCGGCAACCTGCTGGCTGGTAAGGAAAGTCGCATCGGCGCCAAGAAGAATGGCGGCAAGGCCGTTTAGCCGGGTTTGCGCCATCGCTCTGTCAATCTGAAGTCAAAAAAAGGGAAAAAATGAAAAGAAAGATTTTGCTGGCCGCAGTGGTGGCCGTCGCGCTGATCAACACGTTGCCGGCGCAAGCTGCAGATCGCAAGGTGATGCTGCCGCTGGCGGCGGCGATGGCGGACAACGATGCGCAGAGCCGTCTGGGTGACAGCGTGAAGTTTTATTTTGGTAATCAGCCGACGCCTCCGGTCTTGAGCAAATTGGGAGTCGATAAAACCAGCCAGAAGACCAATGCATTCGGCAAATCCGACGAAAAAGCCTGTCATTGGGTATTTTTGTCGGCGATGCTGCGCCTGCAAAAGCGCGCCATCGATCTGGGCGCGAATGCTGTCGTCAATATCGTCAGTAACTACGACAATATCGAATATTCGAGTTCTACCGAATTCGAATGCCATGTCGGCGCCATCATGGCCGGCGCCGCCTTCAAGGGTGAGTTCGTCAAGATTGCCAAATAAGGGCGAATACAAGACTGGATACGCAATCCTTTGGCATGCCATGTCCGCGCGACGGGAGGCCTGGTCAATAAGTATCGAAAAAGCGCTAACCGACAAAAGGTTAGCGCTTTTTTATTTGGATTTCTGTAATTCCTTATATTGAAACAGATATAAGTGATATTCGAGTCATAACTATCTGCAACTATTGCTGCGGCGCGTCATGGGAAGATTTGCAGATATTCTCTTTACTATGTCCATGAAGGAATCTCAAGGCATCAGATTTTTCACGTAAATCACCTTGCTGTGCAGCATAATTTTGCATTGTGAAATCACATATCGCTATTTGGAAGTGTAAAAAAGTCCTGTTAGAATTTGGCACCCGTCTACAAAGTGACGTAGATGCTTGCGACCCAACCCGCTAGTCCGATGCTAAATTGGACAGGCGCACAAATTCAGGAGACTCAGCATGTCAGCCCAGCTCGACCAGGTTTTGGCCCAAGCCGCCAAAGATCCAGATGTCATTGAAACGCAAGAGTGGCTTGATGCGCTCGAAGCGGTCATCGAAACCGAAGGCCCTGAGCGCGCCCACTATCTGATGGAAAGAATGGTTGACCTGGCCCGTCGTCGTGGCGCCCAGATCCCGTTTTCCAGCAATACCGCTTACGTTAACACCATCCCGGCCCACATGGGCGAGCCTTGCCCTGGCGATCTGGAAATCGAAGAGCGCCTGCGCTCGTGGATGCGCTGGAATGCGATGGCGATGGTGGTCAAGGCCAATCGCCTCGACGGCGACCTCGGCGGCCATCTGTCCAGCTTCGCTTCGCTGGCCAACATGCTCGGCATCGGCTTCAACCATTTCTGGCACGCTCCTTCCGAAAACCACGGTGGCGACCTGCTGTACATCCAGGGCCACTCGTCGCCAGGCATCTATGCCCGCGCGTTCCTCGAAGGCCGCCTGACTGAAGAACAACTGCTGCATTTCCGTCGCGAAGTCGATGGCAACGGCCTGTCTTCTTATCCGCATCCAAAGCTGATGCCGGATTTCTGGCAATTCCCGACTGTATCCATGGGCCTGGGCCCATTGATGGCGATCTATCAAGCGCGTTTCCTGAAGTATCTGCATGCACGCGGCATCGCCGACACGGCTAACCGCAAGGTCTGGGCGTTCTGCGGCGATGGCGAGATGGATGAACCGGAATCGATGGGCGCGATCGGCATGGCCGGCCGCGAACGTCTGGACAACCTGGTGATCGTGGTCAACTGTAACCTGCAGCGCCTGGACGGTCCGGTGCGCGGCAACGGCAAGATCATCCAGGAACTGGAAAGCGATTTCCGCGGCGCTGGCTGGAACGTGGTCAAGGTCATCTGGGGCGCAGGCTGGGACGATCTGCTGGCGCGCGACAAGGAAGGCATCCTGCAGCGCGTGATGATGGAAACCGTCGACGGCGAATACCAGAACTACAAGGCCAAGGATGGCGCTTTCGTGCGCAAGCATTTCTTCGGCAAGCATCCAAAGTTGCTGGAACTGGTCAGCAAGATGTCCGACGACGACATCTGGCACCTGACCCGTGGCGGCCACGATCCGCACAAGATCTACGCTGCATTCAAAGTGGCGCAGGAACACAAGGGCCAGCCGACCGTGTTGCTGGTCAAGAGTATCAAGGGCTACGGCTTCGGCAAATCGGGCGAAGCGCGCAACACCGCGCACAACACCAAGAAGCTGGACGACGAAGCCATCAAGGCCATGCGCGACCGCTTCCAGTTGCCGATTTCCGATGAGCAGCTGCCAAGCGTGCCGTTCTTCAAGCCAGCCGACGACACTCCGGAAATGCAGTACCTGCATGCCCGTCGTAAAGAGTTGGGCGGTTACCTGCCACAACGTCGCCAAAAGGCTGACGAAGAGTTGATCGTGCCGGAATTGTCGGCATTCAAGGGCGCGTTGGAGCCAACCGCCGAAGGCCGTGAAATTTCCACGACCCAGGCTTACGTCCGTATCCTGAACACACTGCTGCGTGACCCGAGCCTGGGCCAGCGCGTGGTGCCGATCATGGTCGACGAATCGCGTACTTTCGGTATGGAAGGCCTGTTCCGCCAGATCGGTATTTTCAGCCAGGTCGGCCAGCTGTACGAACCAGTCGATAAAGACCAGGTGATGTACTACCGTGAAGACAAGGCCGGCCAGATCCTGCAGGAAGGCATCAACGAAGCTGGCGGCATGAGCTCGTGGATTGCTGCGGCGACTTCGTACTCGACCAACAACCGGGTCATGATCCCGTTCTACACTTATTACTCGATGTTCGGTCTGCAGCGTATCGGCGACCTGGCTTGGGCAGCCGGCGACATGCGCGCCCGCGGCTTCCTGTTGGGCGGCACCGCTGGCCGTACCACATTGAACGGTGAAGGCCTGCAGCACGAAGATGGCCACAGCCATGTGCTGGCATCGACCATCCCGAACTGCGTGCCTTACGATCCGACCTTCTCGCACGAAGTGGCAGTCATCATGCATGACGGCTTGCGCCGCATGGTCACCAACCAGGAAGACGTGTTCTACTACCTGACCCTGATGAACGAGAACTACAGCCATCCAGGTCTGAAGGAAGGCCAGGAAGAGGGCATCATCAAGGGCTTGTACCTGCTGCAGGAAGGCGGCAAGAAGAACAAGCTGCGTGTGCAGTTGATGGGCTCGGGCACGATCCTGCGCGAAGTCATCGAAGGCGCGGCATTGCTGGCCAGCGACTGGGGCGTTGATGCCGATGTCTGGTCGGCGCCGTCGTTCACGCTGCTGGCTCGCGATGGCCAGGACGTCGAACGCTGGAACATGTTGCACCCGACGGAAACACCACGCGTGGCGCACATCACCCAATGCCTGAAAGACACTAGCGGCCCGATCATCGTCTCCACCGACTACATGCGTACTTTCGCCGAGCAGGCACGCGCGTTCGTACCGGCTGGCCGTACCTATAAAGTGCTGGGCACCGACGGTTTCGGCCGTTCCGATACCCGCGCCAAGCTGCGTGAGTTCTTTGAAGTCAATCGCTATTACGTCGCGGTGGCTGCATTGAAATCGCTGGCCGACGAAGGCAAGATCAAGGCCTCAGTTGTCGCCGATGCGATTACCAAGTATGGTATCAATCCGGAGAAGCCGAATCCGGTCACGCAATAACAGCAATAACCGGACGAGTAGGGTGGGCATGCAATGCCCACGCGGAGCACAAGCTGGGGCTGCCGTGTGGGCACAGTGTGCCCACCCTACAAAACATATTTCCACGAATGTGAAGCATGGGGTAGTACTTCACAGCGGGCAGAATGAATGGAGCTAAGCGATGAGTATGGTGGAAGTCAAAGTCCCGGATATCGGCGACGTCAGTGAAGTTGAAGTCATTGAATTGATGGTAAAAGTCGGGGATACGGTAAAAGTTGATCAGTCGCTGATCACGGTCGAATCCGACAAGGCCAGCATGGAAATCCCGTCGAGCCACGCGGGCGTGATCAAGGAATTGAAGATCAAGCTGGGCGATAAGGTCAAGGAAGGCACATTGGTGCTGGTACTGGAAGCCGATGCAGCCGCAGCAGCGCCGGCCAGCGCGCCAGCGGCGGCAGCACCTGCACCGGCGGCAGCCGCTCCGGCCCCTGCGCCGGTAGCAGCAGCCCCAGCCCCAGCCCCGGTAGCGGCACCTGCTGCAGCCGTTGCAGCGGCGCCAGCAGCAGCGGCCAATAGCGCTGGCGGCATCCCGCATGCATCGCCATCGGTGCGCAAATTTGCGCGTGAGCTGGGCGTTGACCTGAGCCGCGTTGCCGGCACCGGCATCAAGGCCCGCATCACCCACGAAGATGTGCAGAACTACGTCAAGGGTGTGATTGCCGGTTCGGCAAACACCAACGGCGCTGCGGCAGCAAGCAAGGGCGGCAGCGGTGTCGGCCTGGATCTGCTGGCATGGCCATCGCTGGATTTCAGCAAGCAAGGTCCGACCGAGTTGCTGCCACTGTCGCGCATCAAGAAACTCAGCGGCCCGAACCTGCATCGCAACTGGGTCATGATTCCGCACGTGACGCAGTTCGACGAAGCCGATATCACCGAGCTGGAAGAATTCCGCAAGCAAGCCAACGACAGCTTCGCCAAGGCCAAGTCGCCGGTCAAGCTGACCATGCTGGCGTTCGTCATCAAAGCCAGCGTCGCGGCGCTGAAGAAATTCCCGGCATTCAATTCCTCGCTGGACGGCAAGGGTGAAAACCTGATCCTCAAGCAGTACTACAACATCGGCTTTGCCGCCGACACGCCGAATGGCCTGGTAGTACCGGTGATCAAGGATGCCGACAAGAAGGGCATCAGCCAGATCGCTCTGGAAATGGGCGAGCTGTCCGCACAAGCGCGCGACGGCAAGTTGAAGCCGGCCGACATGCAAGGCGCGACCTTCACGATTTCGTCCTTGGGCGGCATCGGCGGTACGGCCTTTACGCCAATCATCAATGCACCTGAAGTCGCTATCCTGGGCTTGTCGAAAGCATCGATGAAACCGGTCTGGGACGGCAAGCAGTTCGTGCCGCGCCTGATGATGCCGACATCGTTGTCCTACGACCACCGCGTTGTCGACGGTGCGATGGGCGCGCGCTTCAGCGTCTATCTGGCTGAAGTATTGGCCGACATGCGCAAGACATTGTTGTGATGTAGGGCGGGCACTTGGTGCCCGCCTTGCAAGTCAATTTGCATATCGTTGGAGAGCAACCATGACTACTTGCGTTGTCGTCAAAAAAAATGGGCAGATCGCCATTGCATCGGATTCGCTGGTGACGTTCGGCGATACGCGCTTGTCGCATGCCTATGAGGTCAACAACAAGATATTCCAGGTTGGTGAGTCGTACATCACGCTGGCCGGCACTGCCGCTCACTTTCCAGTGATGCGCAAACTGCTGACCGGCATGGGTGAAGACTGCAAACTGAATAATCGCGACGATGTATTCGAAACCTTTTCCAAGGTGCACACCATCCTCAAGGATCAATACTTCCTCAATACCAAGGAAGATGAGGACGATCCGTACGAGTCATCGCAGATCACCGCGCTGATCGCCAATCCTTACGGCATTTTCGGTGTGTATTCGTATCGCGAAGTATTCAGTTTCGATCGTTTCTGGGGCATCGGCAGTGGCCGCAATTTTGCCCTGGGTGCGATGTACGCGGTCTACGAGCAGGATATCAGCGCCCAGCGGATTGCCGAGATCGGCATTCATGCAGGCGTCGAGTTCGACAAGAGCTCTGCCACCCCGTTGCGCATTCACAGTTTTGAAATGAAAACGTAGCTAGCACGCCACACGTCGTTTAGCACCACACTAAACCAATTAATTTCTCGGAAGATTGAGAATGGAGCGAATGTTATGAGTATGGTTGAAGTCAAGGTCCCGGATATCGGCGACGTCAAGGAAGTCGAAGTCATTGAAGTGATGGTCAAGGTGGGCGATACGGTCAAGGTTGACCAGTCCCTGATCACGGTCGAATCGGACAAGGCCAGCATGGAGATTCCATCGAGCCAGGCCGGCGTCATCAAGGAAATCAAGGTCAAGGTCGGCGACAAGGTCAGCGAAGGTTCGCTGGTGCTGGTAGTGGAAGCAGCGGGCGCCGCTGCGGCTCCGGCTCCGGCTGCTGCGCCTGCGGCGGCTGCATCTGCATCTGCACCTGCCCCGGCGGCTGCGCCAGCTGCAGCACCGGCCGCGCCTGCCGCTGCTGGCGTCGCCAGCACGATTGAAATCAAGGTGCCGGATATCGGCGACGTCAAGGAAGTCGATGTCATCGAACTGATGGTCAAGGTTGGCGATACGGTCAAGGTGGATCAGTCGTTGATCACGGTTGAGTCGGACAAGGCCAGCATGGAAATTCCATCAAGCCAGGCCGGCGTCATCAAGGAAGTCAAAGTCAAGGTTGGCGACAAGGTCAGCGAAGGTTCAGTGGTCGTGCTGCTGGAAACCACCAGCGCTGCTGCGCCAGCCGCTGCAGCAGCGGCCCCTGCACCTGCAGCAGCGCCGGCGGTTGCGGCACCTGCTGCCGCCAGCTATGCCGGCAAGGTCGATGTCGAGTGCGATACCGTAGTCCTGGGCGCCGGTCCTGGCGGTTACACTGCGGCTTTCCGCGCGGCCGACCTTGGCCAGAGCGTGGTCATGATCGAGCGCTATCCTAGCCTGGGCGGGGTTTGCCTGAACGTTGGCTGTATTCCATCCAAGGCCTTGCTGCATGCAGCCAAGGTCATCACCGAAGCGGAAGAAATGGCGCATTTCGGCGTCAAGATGTCGGCTCCGGAAATCGATATCGATGCCTTGCGCGGCTGGAAAGAAAGCGTCATCAAGAAACTGACCGGCGGTTTGTCCGGCCTGGCCAAGGCGCGCAAAGTGCAAGTGCTGACCGGCAAGGGCGAGTTCAGCTCGGCCAACACGATCACCGTGGCAACCGCGGATGGTCCGAAGGTGGTCGGCTTCAAGAACGCGATTATTGCAGCCGGTTCTTCGGTCGCGAAAATCCCTGGTTTCCCTTACGACGATCCACGCCTGATCGATTCCACCGGCGCGCTGGAACTGCGTCAGATTCCGAAGAAACTGCTGGTCATCGGCGGCGGCATCATCGGCCTCGAAATGGCTTGCGTCTATGACGCGCTGGGTTCCAAGGTGACCGTGGTCGAATTCGCCGACGGCCTGATTCCTGCCGCCGACCGCGATGTCGTCAAGCCGCTGCAGAAGCGCATCGAAAAGCGCTACGAAGCGATCCACTTGAAGACCAAGGTCACCAAGCTGGAAGCCTTGAAAGAAGGCCTGCGCGCAACCTTTGAAGGCGCCGACAGCAGCTCGCCGGCAGCACCGGAACCGCAACTGTATGACATGGTGCTGGTGGCCGTGGGCCGTCGTCCGAACGGCAAGGAAATCGCCGCCGAGAAGGCTGGCGTCATTGTCAACGAACGCGGCTTCATCCCGGCCAACAAGCAGCAGCGCACCAACGTGCCGCACATCTTCGCGATCGGCGATATCTGCGGCGATCCGATGCTGGCGCACAAGGCTACCAACGAAGCCAAGGTGGCGGCGGAAGTGATCGCCGGCCACAAGGTGGAATTCGATGCAATGACAATTCCGTCGGTGGCTTACACCGATCCGGAAATTGCATGGATGGGCCTGACCGAAACCGAAGCCAAGGCCAAGGGCATTCCGTTTGAAAAAGCCAATTTCCCGTGGGCGGCAAGCGGCCGTGCATTGGCGATGGGTCGTGACGACGGCATGACCAAGCTGTTGTGGGATCCAAGCACCAAGCGCATCATCGGCGCCGGTATCGTTGGCGTGAATGCCGGCGAGTTGTTGGCGGAAACCGTGCTGGCGATGGAAATGGGCGCGGATCTGGAAGATCTGGCGCTGACCATCCATGCTCACCCGACGTTGTCGGAAACGCCGATGTTTGCGGCTGAAATGGGCTTGGGCACGATCACCGACTTGTTCATTCCAAAGAAGAAATAAAGAAGTAGGGTGGGCACATTGTGCCCACGTGTTGCCTGCATCAACCATTTGCGGAGCTTGCGTGTTCCGCATGGGCACAGGTGCCCACCATACAAAAAAACGCCGCTCCGGTTTGCATCGGAGCGGCGTTTTTATTTTTGGAAATCAATCAGTCGAAGTATCTGCGGACCGCTTCAAAGCGCGCTGCATAATAGCTGTTGTCGAGACGGTCTATGCGCACCTTGCCGTTGGTTGACGGCGCATTGATGAAGCGGCCGTCGCCAATGTAGATGCCGACGTGGGAAAACGCGCGGTGCATGGTGTTGAAGAAAACCAGGTCGCCGGGCCGCAACTCGGCCTTGGTGATCGGACGGCCTTGACGTGCGATGTCGGCCGCGCTGCCGGTGACCTTGAGGCCGGCCGCCTGCTTGTACACATAACTGACCATGCCGCTGCAGTCGAGCCCGGCTTCCGGGTTCTTGCCGCCGAAGCGGTAGTTGGTGTCGATCAGGCCAAGCGAATAGATGACGATATCGTTGCCCTTGTCGCTGATTGGCGTGTTGTCAGCCGAGCCGGGACGAACCGAACTGACGCCGCCGCAGGCGGCCAGCAACAACACGCAGCAGAGAACCAGGAAATTTCTAATCGTCATCGGCCATCCTTCGCTTTCTTGATACCGCTTATTTTTCCAGCTGGGTCAGCACATCCGACAGCATTGCAATCATCTGATCGATTTCAGCAGTCGTTACATTCAGCGACGGCATGAAACGCAGCAGGTTTGGACGCGGCGAGTTCAGCAGCAAGCCGACCGGATTCAGATCGCGCGCGATATCGACGATTTGCGGTCCGATATCCTTGCCCAGTTTCAGCGCGCGCAACAAGCCTTCGCCGCGCTCACCTTCGAGTCCGTGCTTGGCAGTAAGTTTCAACAATTCGCTGCTCAGGTAGGCGCCCTTGTCCTTGACCGATTGCAGGAAGCCCGGTTCCAGCAAGGTCTTGATGACGGCCACGCCAACCGCAGTCATCAGCGGATTGCCGTTGTAGGTGCCGCCCTGGTCGCCGGCTTCGAACACCGCGATCTCTTCGCGCGCCAGCAAGGCCGCCAGCGGTACGCCGCCGCCAATGCCTTTGCCGAGTGTCATGATGTCCGGCTCGATGCCTGACAGTTGATAAGCGAACAGCTCGCCGGTACGGCCCATGCCGGATTGCACTTCATCGACGATCAGCAGGATGCCGTGCTTCTTGGTCAACTCGCGCAAGGCTTGCATGAATTCGCGGGTTGCCGGGACCACGCCGCTTTCACCCTGGACCGGTTCCAGCATGACTGCCACGGTCTTGTCGTTGATCAGGTTTTCGACGCTGGCCAGGTCATTCAGTTCCGCTTTCGGGAAGCCCGGTACTTGCGGTGCAAAAATGGTGTCCCAGCCCGGCTTGCCGCTGGCCGACATGGTGGCCAATGTCCGGCCGTGGAAGCTGTGGTTGAAGGTGATGATTTCAAAGCGGTTCTGGCCGGCCTTGTTCGGATTCTTCTTGCCCCATTTGCGTGCCAGCTTGATCGCGCCTTCGTTGGCTTCGGCGCCGCTGTTGGCAAAGAATACGCGGTCGAAGCAGGAGTTGGCGGTCAGCAGGTTGGCCAATTCGATCGACGGCGCATTGAAGAAAGCCGGCGATGGATTGAGGATTTTCTTGGACTGTGCAACCAGCGCATCCTGGATGCACTGCGGCGAATGGCCCAGCGCATTGACGGCCCAGCCCTGCAAATAGTCCAGGTAACGCTTGCCAGTGTGATCCGTCATCCACATGCCGTCGCCTTCCACAAATACCAGCGGTGGGCGGTTGGTGATGTACATCAGGTCGTTGACCGGGTATTCGCTGAATTTCACGCTGTGCTCCATATTCGTTACTCCAAAAAAAGGGCAAAAAAAAACCACAGGCATCGCCTGTGGCTTCGTGATCAGACAGCGGTCACACGCACGGCTTACCTGGCAATGGCAATGGGCTATGGCGTCGCAACAATGTCTTGATCATGTTCATGACGCAAATATTAGGACCTTTTGTGTGGTGCGTCAAAAAATATTTGCGTCGTTGTTGTCACACGTTCCCATCTAGGGCCTGTTAGCATTTAATTTAGGAGTACGAACGCGCGGCATGCCCTAGGGCCTTACTGAGCCAGATCCGCCTCGGAAGTAAACGAATCGGCATAAAACTCCTCGGCCGGCAGTTTGCACAGGGCGACGAAATCGCGCTGTGCCGATTCCACCACGATCGGTGCGCCGCAGGCATAGACCTGGTAGGCGGACAGATCTGGAAGATCGTCGATGACGGCCTGGTGCACAAAGCCGGTACGGCCTTGCCATTGGTCTTCGGCCTGGGCATTCGAAATCACCGGCACGAACTTGAAGTTCGGCAGCGTGGCTGCCCATTCTTCGCACAAGGCCATCATGTACAGGTCTTGCGGGCGGCGGCCGCCCCAGTACAGGGTGATCGGCCGCTGCGATTCGGTATGGATAACTTGTTCGACCAGCGCCTTGATCGGCGCGAAGCCGGTGCCGGAAGCCAGCAACACCATCGGCTTGTCAGAATCTTCGCGCAGGAAGAAAGTGCCGAGCGGCCCTTCCAGGCGCAGGATGTCGCGTTCCTTCATGCTGCCGAACACCTGGTCGGTAAACAGGCCGCCGGGCATATGGCGGATATGCAAGGTCAGGAAATCGTCCTTGTAAGGCGCATTGGCCATGCTGTAGCTGCGGCGTTTGCCGTCGCGCAGCATGAATTCGACGTATTGGCCGGCCAGGTATTGCAGGCGTTCGTTGGCGGGCAGCTGCAGCGACAGTATGATGACGTCGTCGGCGACCTTGTCGATCTTGGCGACGCGGGTTGGCATCTTGCGCACCGGGAATTCGCCGACGCCGGCCACTTCGCGCGCTTCGATGGTGACGTCTGAATGCGGCGTAGCGCAGCAAAACAGGGCGAAACCGAGTTCCTCTTCCTTCACTGGCAGGGCTTTTTCCTGATGCGCGCCGTGCGTAATGCTGCCGTCCACCAGCTTGCCCTTGCAGGAGCTGCAAGCGCCATTCTTGCAGCCGTACGGCAGGCCGACGCCGGCGCGTATTGCGGCGTTGAGAATGGTTTCGCCTTCGTCGCAACTAAATTGGCGGCCACTAGGCTGAACAGTTATCTGGAAACTCATACAATCCTGTAATGAAAAATATTAAACAAAACCATGACGTCCGGCTTGCCCGGTTTGGCAAGCCGCGCCTGTTGATTCTTGGGTGTGGCGATGTTGGACTACGCCTGCTGCCTTTGCTGAAACCCTATTTCCGGATATTCGCGGTAACCAGCCAGCCCGCTCGTTGCGCTGAACTGCGCGCAGCCGGAGCGGTTCCGCTGGTGGCTGATCTTGATCAACCGGCAACATTGGCGCGATTGGCGCGCCTGGCAAACATTGTTGTGCATCTGGCGCCGCCGCAGTCTGCGGGGGAAAAAGACCGGCGCACCCGCAACCTGGCCGCTATTTTACCTGAGCGGACCACGCTTGTTTACATCAGCACCACTGGCGTCTATGGCGACTGCGGCGGTGCACTGATCGACGAAACGCGGTTGCTGAGTCCGCACAATGCGCGCGCCAAGCGCCGTGTCGATGCTGAGCAGGTGCTGCGGCATTGGGCCCGGCGTCGTGGCGGCAACCTGGCGATCCTGCGGGTGCCGGGGATTTATGCTCCTGACCGCTTGCCTCTGGAGCGACTGCAGAAGGCGACGCCGGCCTTGCTCGCTGCTGATGACGTGTACACCAATCACATCCATGCCGACGACCTGGCGCGGATTATTGTTGCCGCGATTTTCAGGGCTTCGCCGTTGCGTATTTACCACGCCAGCGACGATTCGCAGTTGAAAATGGCCGATTATTTCGACCTGGTGGCGCAGGCGTTCGCGTTGCCGCCGCCGCCCCGGCTGCCGCGTGCTGAGCTGGCGCAGCAGGTTTCGCCGATGCTGCTGTCTTTCATGTCCGAGTCGCGCCGCCTGCAAAACCTGCGCATCAAGTCGGAACTGGGCGTGCGTTTGCGTTATCCGGATGTGCAGACGGCGTTGCCTGTGATGGCGGCGGGTTTGGCTACCAGTCAGGAATGATACAAGGCGGCATTTCTATATCTGTTTTTCGCATAAGCATAGAAGTTATAAGTTGTTGTAAGGCGGAATGTTGACCGATAAAGTGAAAAGTAAATAAAAAATCCACTTTATATACGCTTGCCAACTATGTCCGCTGCAGATCGTCGATAGCGGGCTGTCCAACAGAAAATCGCAGCGCAGAACATTGCAAAGGCCGCCAGCTCCCGATGAAGTTATCTTTTAAGCAAATCAATAAGGAATTCTCTGGCCTGCCGGTCATCGACGATTTCAGTCGCGAGATTGAAGAGGGTGAATTGGTCGCACTGGTCGGCCCGTCGGGCTGCGGCAAATCGACGCTGTTGCATTTGGCTGCTGGTTTGGGTTCGCCCACCAGCGGCGCGGTGCTGGCCGATGGCAAGCAAATCAAAGGACCGCATCCGGAACGCATGCTGATGTTCCAGGAGAACGCGCTGTATCCGTGGCTGACGCTGGAAGCGAACGTGGCGTTGGCGCTGGAACTGCAAAAGGTCGGCAAGGCCGATGCGCGCAAGCAGGCGCGCGACTGGCTGGCCAAGGTCAGCCTGCAAGGTTTTGAGGCGTATTTCCCGCATCAGGTTTCCGGCGGCATGCGGCAACGCGCGGCGCTGGCGCGCGCATTCATCACCAAGCCGAAAGTGCTGTTGCTGGACGAGCCGTTCGGCGCGCTCGATGCGTTGACGCGCATGACCTTGCAAGACTCGTTGCGGCAACTGATCCGGGAAGAGCGGCCGACCGTGCTGCTGGTGACGCACGATGTCGACGAAGCCTTGTTCCTGGCTGACCGTATCCTGGTATTCAGCCCGCGCCCGGCCAAGGTGCTGCGCGAATTCAATCTGAATCACCACGAAAAGACCCACGATCTTTCCGAATTTGCCGCGATTCGCCGGGAAATTCTTTGCCTGCTCGGGATTCATGCCGAGCAGGATGAATTCACAAAAAAACTAGAGGGAGTTGCAGCATGAAATTCAATTTGAAGCCGTTGTTACTGATTCCGGCGTTGTTGCTGTCGCTGACAGGGACAGCGTCCGCCAATGAAAAATTCAAGATCGGCTATCTGCGCGTGATGGACGATGCGCAGGCGATCGCAGCGTATGAAGGCGGCTTCTACAAGAAGCACGGGCTGGATGTCGAACTGATCGAATTCAAATCCGGCACTGACCTGATCAAGGCCATCGTCGGCGGCCAGCTCGACAGTGGCGTGCTGGGTTTCACCAATGCTGCAGCGTGGGCTTCCAAAGGCGCCGATCTGAAAGTGGTGGCGGGCGCCCAGCATGGTTACCATGCAATCGTGGTGCGTGAGGACAGCGGCATCAAGGATGTCGCCGGGTTGAAGGGACATACGCTGGCGTCGCAGGCTGAAGGCAGCACTGCCGACACCGTGCTCAAGGGCGTGACGCTGAAGAACGCCGGCCTGAAAGCTGACGATGTCAATATCCTCGGCGTCAGTCCACAAGTGGCGGTGCAGTCGCTGGTCGGCAAGCGCGTCGACGCGGCCTTCCTGTTCGAACCGCAGGCCAGCATTGCCAAACTGGTGGCGCCGGTCAAACAAATCTACGAGGTCGGCGAAGTCTGGCCTTTCCCGTGCATGGTGGTGATTACCTCCGGCGAAACGTTGGCGAAACGCCGCGACGCGGTGTGGAAGTCGCTGGACGCGCAACGTGAAGCAATCGATCTGCTGCAAAAAGATCCGAGCGCAGCGTCCAAGCTGATCGCCGCTTACTTCATTGCCGATCCAACCCTGAAGACGCTGAAGCAGGGCGACCTGCCGCGCGAAACCGTGATCCGCGATGCCATCAAGAGCCAGACTTTCAGCGCCGCGTTGACACCCAAGGAACTGGCGCGGATGCAGGAACTGGCCAACATCCTGCAAGAACAAGGTTCATTGAAAACGCGCGACGGCAAGCCGTTCAACGTCAATGCGATCATCGATCTGGATTGGCAGAAAGATCGCAAGCTTTGAGCATGTCGTCCCCGCCAACGCCGGGACCCAAGTTACTGAGTAGGATCATGAAAATGGATTCCCGCGTTCGCGGGAATGACGGGGTTGGCTAGACCATCATTTCAGAATTACTTACGCGCTCTTTGCTCTTGTTTAGCGCGATTTTTTCAATCAATACGAATTGTCCTGGTTCATCTATGAGTACTCAAAGCCGACTAGTCGGTTACCGCAAAAAACTCGCCATGTTGCTGGCTATCCTGCTGATTTTTCTGTTGTGGCAGGTCGCGGCGTGGTCCTTGCCTGACTTCCTGATGCCGGGCGTATTGCCGGTGCTGGGACGCTTGTGGCAGGAAGTGCAGACGCCGGAATTTCGTACTGCATTGTGGGGCAGCCTGACCCGGCTCGGCGGTGGTTATGCAGCGGCGATGTTGTTCGGCATCGGCTTCGGCCTGATCGGTGCGGTGCTGTTTTTCTTCCGTGAAGTATTGAAGTCGGCCATCATCATCCTGCAATCGATTCCGTCGATTGCCTGGGTGCCGCTGTTCCTGATACTGATGGGCTTCGGCAATCTGCCGATCATGGTGGTGGTGGCGCTCGCGGCATTTTTCCCGGCAGCGCTGAGCGTCATGAATGCGACTGAAAGCGTGCAGCAGGTGCACGTATCGGCGGCGCGCGTGATGGGCGCTTCACGTTGGGAAATGCTGAAGCGGGTTTATCTGCCGGCAGTGATGCCGGAGCTGATTACCGGCGCCCAGCTGGCGTTCGGTAATGCCTGGCGCGCATTGATTTCGGCGGAAATGCTGATTGGTTTCGGCAAGGGATTGGGGCGCACCCTGGCCTATGCCGGGGAAACCGCCGACATGGTCGGCGTGATGACGAATATTCTCGCCATCGCCATTTTGGCTGCCTTGATCGATCAGGTAATCCTGGAAAACCTGAAGCATCGGGTATTGCGTTACCAGTACGTCTGAGCCGCTGCCATGAACGCGCCGTCATTATTCTTCCGCCAAGCCGTAGCACTGCTGCTGCTGGCTTGCGCGCTGCAAATGACCGCTACCGCTGGCACGCTGGAGCAGATCAGGCAGCGCGGCAAGTTGGTGGTCGGCGTCGGCTATGTGGTGCCGGAGTACACGGCTGGCGCGAAGTACCGTACCCCCGAAAATTTTGACAGTACCGTCGCAGCCGAGCTGGCAAAGCGGCTTGGCGTCCGTCTGGTGATGCTCAAGGTGACGGCAAAAAATCGGCAGCAGTTGTTGGCGCAACAGAAGGTCGACGTGCTGCTGCTGAATTTGAAGAAAGACGATGCCGATGCGTTGGCTTCGTCCGCTCGGCTTTTGCCTACCGCTTATCAATCACGCCCCAAGCTGATCATGCGCAGCGATACCGACATCAAACGCGTGGCGCAACTCAAGGGGCGCACCTTGTGCGTGGCGGCAGGTGGTGCATATGTCGGCACACTGGCGGCGCAATATGGCGCGCGCGAGAAAATGTACAAGGCGCCGGCTGACGCCTTGCTGGCGCTCAGGACCGGCGCCTGCGACGCTGCCGTCCATGACGACGCCGTGTTGAACGGCTTGCTCGAGCTGCCTGAGTGGAAGAAATTTTCCGCCAGCCTGCCGCTTGAGGCCAATCCGGCCGTATTGACCTTCGCGGTCAGGCCCGCAGATACAGACCTCGGCGACTACCTGCAGCAACTATCGCGGGAGTGGAGCGGCAACGGTTACTGGGCCGGCAATCGCAAAAGGTGGATCAACGATGTCGCCTTCGAAGTCTATCTGGAGCAGAACGTTCCGGATTGTCACTAGTACCTCTTGGTCACCAGGACCTCTTAATAATCCGTTATTTGTCTTGCGTAACGCTGCTGAACCTTCGCAGATCGCTTTGGTAAATCTTTTATCCTCGCGGCATATATTGTGTATATTGCAATATGTTGTGGGTTGCTACCCACACTCGCGGACTGCATTGGCTCATCGGGCATAGGCAGATAACACTAGGTTGCTTGTGGCAAGATGCGTTTCCGTGATTGAGCAAAGCCCGATGGCGCAAGAAAGGAAGCGCACCGGGAGCTGATAATTTTTCACAGGAAGCAACATGAAATCTCTTTTCCCTCTGATTGGGCTTCTGCTTGTTTGTAGCAGCGCAGCCGCGCAAGTGCCTGAGGGCTCGCGCGATACATCAAGGCCATTGCCCGAAAAACAGGATCAGGTACAGCGTCGTCATGACGGAAAAAGCACGATCACGCTAGAGATGGCGCAAAAGATGGCGAATGCGGCAGAGGCCGCGGCATCGGCAAAAAATTTTCGGATAGTCATCAGCATCGTTGATCAGCATGGCAACCTGAAGTACTTCCGCCGCATGGATGATACGAGTGCCGGCAGTATCGAGGTGTCTCAGATGAAGGCTTCGACTGCAGCCCGCTTCCCCGTATCGACAAAAACTTTGGCGGAAAGAAGCGCCAAACTCCCGGGCAACCCATACGGTTCCATTCCAGGATTCCTGCTGCTTGAAGGCGGTCTGCCGATCATCACTAAAGAGGGCATGCACCTGGGAGGTATTGGCATCAGCGGCGCCACACCAGAGCTAGACGCCAGCTTTGCGCAAGCCGGGATCGATGAATTTCTTAGTGGTCAATAAGCAGTTGAGCAGCCGCTTGATGAGGCTTGCCGATACAGGAGAGTTCCTCTGGGGGGCCTGCGTCATCAGCATGCCGTGCGCCAACAGTTTGTTTTCTTGTGAGATGAGGGAAAATTTAAATCAACTAGGAATCGGATCATTTTGCCATCGAATCTACGGGGAAGCCGTCGCATAAAAGAATTTAATGTGGCGGCGTCCCTGCTAGGATTCGATCTGCAAGAGACTTCCCGGCGCGCACGCCCGACGATGCGTGCCGATATTAAAAAAACACTATTAAAGACAGACGAAAGGAAAAGCCATGTACGCACGGACCAAACTGATGATGGTTATGCTGGCAGCATTCCCAGCGCTCGCAATGGCGCAGGAGACACAAGTAGTAAAGATCGGCTTTAGCAGCCCGCTGACCGGCCCTCAAGCTTCGGCAGGCCGCGACAACCAGGGCGGTCTGGCCATGGCGATCGACAAGCTGAATAGCCAAGGGTTGGTTATCGGCGGCAAGAAAATCAAGTTTGAAGCGCAAATGGAAGATGACCAGGCCGATCCGCGTGCTGGCGTCGGCGTAGCGCAAAAGCTGGTCGACATGGGCGTCAAGGCGGTGGTCGGTCCTTACAACTCGGGCGTGACTATCCCTGCATCGCGCGTCTACAACGACGCTGGCATCGTAATGGGCACCGTTGCTTCCAATCCGAAGGTGACTTTGCAAGGCTTCAAATCGGTGTTCCGCGTAGCGGCCAGCGATAGCCAACTGGGCGGCAAGATGGCCTTGTACGCAGCCAAGGAACTGAAGATCAAGAAAGTCTCGATCATCGATGACCGTACAGCCTACGGCCAAGGTCTGGCGGAAGAGTTTGCGAAAGTCGCCAAGGCTAACGGCATCCAGGTCGTCAGCAACGATTTCACCAACGACAAGGCAACCGATTTCACCGCTATCCTGACCTCCATCAAGTCGAAGAAACCGGACGCGATTTTCTACGGCGGCTA
The DNA here is from genome assembly GCF_044745265.1 of Collimonas sp. NPDC087041. NCBI lineage: Bacteria > Pseudomonadati > Pseudomonadota > Betaproteobacteria > Burkholderiales > Oxalobacteraceae > Collimonas > Collimonas sp. NPDC087041. The sequence continues at coordinate 71,049 of NZ_JBIUZX010000004.1, read as the reverse complement.
CTCGCCACAAGGTGGCCCGATGACGCGTCAGATGAAGCAACTGGGCGTCAATACTCTGCTGCTGGGCGGCGACGGTATCTGCGCACCTGAAATGGGCCGTCTGGGCGGCGACGCAATTACCGACCAGGTGTATTGCACCCAGGGCGGCGCGTTGCTGGACAAGCTGGCTTCCGGCAAAACCTTCGCGACTGACTACCAGAAGCGTTACAACCGTCCTGCAGAAACTTATGCCGCATCGTTCTACGACGGCATGATGCTGATTGCGCAGGCGATGAAGGAAGCCAATTCGGTAGAGCCGAAGCAATATCTGCCTGCAATGGAAAAGATCCACTACAAGGGCGTGGCCGGTGTTTATGAATTCGACGCCAACCACGATTTGAAGCAATCGCCAGTCACGGTGTATCGCTTCAAGGACGGCGCGCCACAAGCGCTGACCAGCTACTAAGCATTACCTGGGCCGGTTGCGTCAGCGTAGCCGGCCTTTTTCTGTGGCCGGTCCGGGCTCCTTCATGGAGTCAGTAGGGTGGGCAAGTTCTTTTGCCCATGCCTATCCTTACCGTGATAGCCGGAGCCAGTGCGACTCACGCTCCTCGCGGGCAGCAGTGCCCAGCCTATGCATTTCAAAACGCAGGTCGATAATTTACCTCGTTACTTTTCACAAAAAAATCCCATGCTAAGTTACACACGCACAATCCATACGGTCGATGCACACACCGGCGGCGAACCGCTGCGCATCGTGATTTCCGGTTTGCCGCCAGTTCCCGGCAAGACGATCCTGGAACGCCGCAGCTGGCTCAAGGAGCAGCGCGACGACTTGCGCCAGTTCCTGATGAACGAGCCGCGCGGTCATGCCGACATGTACGGCGCGTATTTGCTGCCGCCAACTACTGCGGCGGCCGATTTTGGCGTGATCTTCATCCACAACGAAGGCTACAGCGACATGTGCGGCCACGGCATCATCGCGCTGGGCAAAGTGCTGGTGGAGTTGAATCACGTTGAGCGCACCGTACCGCTGACGCGCATCGGCTTCGATACGCCGGCCGGTTTCATTGAAGCCCAGGTCGAGTGGGATGGCCAGCGTGCCGGCGATGTCACCTTCCGCAACGTACCGGCATTCATCTACCAACGCGATGTTGAAGTCGAGACCGCAAGTTTTGGCAAGGTAACCGGCGATATCGTTTTCGGTGGCGCCTTCTACTACTACATGAACGCCGACCAGGCCAATGTCCAGATCAAGCCGGAGCAAGTGCGCAGCCTGATCCAGCTGGGCGCGGAAACCAAGCAGGCGGTCAAGGCCAAGGTGAAGATCCAGCATCCGCTGGAACCCGGGCTGGACAGCCTGTACGGCACCATTGTCGACGGCGCGCCGAACGATCCGGCGGCGGACCAGGCCAATGTCTGCATCTTTGCCGATCGCGAAGTGGACCGCTCGCCAACCGGCACCGGCACCTCGGGCCGTGCTGCGCAATTGTTCCTGCGCGGGAAACTGGCCCTGAACCAGACGCTGGTGAACGAGAGCATCGTCGGCAGCTGTTTCCGGGTAAAGGTCATCGAGACCGCGAAGGTCGGCGAGTTCGACGCTGCGATTACCGAAGTCACCGGCAATGCGCATATCATGGGCTTCAATCAGTGGGTGCTGGAAGACAGCGATCCCTTCCCGCAAGGTTTCTTCTTGCGTTGAGCAGTTACCCGATTGAGCGTAATGTCGAACGGAGATAGGACGTCGCCACGCTGCGGTGGCGCCTCAATCCGGTTCGGCACATAGAGGAAAAGCATGAAAATTTTTGACGCCGCAAGTACCGCCGCCGCTTTGCCTTATTCCGAGCTGGTGCCAGCGCTGGTCAAGGTCGCGCAGCAACTGCGGGAAGGCGAGATCAATGCCCCCGAGCGGATGGTGGTGGAAATCGATCCGGCCAGCGTGCTGCTGTGCATGCCGGCTGTCGCCGCCGATATCGGCATGACCAAGCTGATTACCGTGCACGCCAATAATGCGCAATATCAGCTGCCGGCAATTCAGGGTGAAGTGGTGGTGTTCGATGCCGCCAGCGGCCGCCGACTGGCGTTGCTGCATGGTCCAACTGTCACCGCGCGGCGCACCGCTGCGGTAAGCCTGCTTGGCATCGAGGCGTTGTTGCCGGTCAAGCCGAAATCGGCATTGTTGATCGGCACCGGCGTGCAGGCGATCGCCCATGCTGATGGCTTGATCGATTATTTCGGTGTCCATGAGTTCTGGGTATCTGCGCGCGATTTGCAGAAGACCCAGGCATTTTGCGATGCACTGCAGCTGCGCCATCCACAGATTACGGTCAAGCCGCTGGCTGCTGCTGCACTGGCCTCGGATGTACCCCCTGTCGATGTCATGATAGCGCTAACCACGTCACGCAGCGCGGTGATCCCAGTGAATATCGCAGCGAACACATTGGCGATCGGCGTCGGCGCGTTCAAGCCCGACATGGTGGAGTTTCCAGCCGAACTTTTGCATAGCCGCACGGTGGTGGTGGATTGCCTGGCCAGCGCCAAACATGAGGCTGGCGATCTGCTGCAGGCAAAGATCGATTGGGATAAAGTGCGCGAGTTGCCGGATGTGCTGGCGCACGGGTTTGTGCAGCAACCGTTGTTGCCGGTGTATAAAACCGTTGGACAGGCGGCCTGGGATCTGGCCGCTGCGCGGGTGGCGATTGCATCGTTTGCAGATTGACGCCGCGCTTAGATAAACGAGGAGAGCATTTGATTCGGGACGCGTTAAAAACTGATTGCATGAGCCTGACCGCGTTGTCGATACAGGTCTGGCTGCACACCTACGCGACCGAAGGCGTCAGCGACGATCTTGCGCGGGAAGTATTGTTGACGTTTACGCCGGCGTATTTCCAGGACCTGATCGATGATCCCGATTACCGTCTGTTCGTCGACGTCAGCGACGAGAATCTGCTGGGTTATATCCTGCTCGACCTCGATTCGCCATGCGCCACGAACAATTATGGCGGCGTCGAGGTCGATACGCTTTATGTGCAGGAGCACTTCCATGGCCGCGGCATAGGCCGCGCGCTGCTGGACCACGCCATCCGGAATGCCGGCGAGCGGCTGTGGCTGACGGCCTGGGCCGGCAATACGCAGGCCCTGGGTTTTTACAAGGCCTATGGCTTCGCCGATATCGGCATGACTTGGCACGAGTTCGAAGAGCAGAAATACGAGAACCGTATCCTGGCCCTGCAAAAAACTTAAGCCCTTAAGCGCCTAACCAAGGCAAGCCTGCCTTGCACCAGCCGTTGACGTTCTTGCGATGGCCGTTGTTATCCTTGTCGCCTTCGAAGCCTTCCAGGATATTGAAACAGTTGGTATAGCCATGCTCGGTCGCCAGTTTGGCGGCATGTTGCGAGCGCACGCCGGAACGACAGAGAAACAGCAACGGTGTGCCTTTTTCCGCGACCTGCGCCAGTTGCGCCAGGAAATCCGCATTCTGGACACCGCCCGGATATTGCGACCACTGCACCGCTGCATGCTGCACTTCACTAATCACCACCCGGCCGACCCAGTCGCGTTCGGCATTGGTGCGGACATCCACCAATATCGTCGCGGGATCATCCTGCAACAAGGCAAAGGCTTCGTTCGGCGTGACGGCGCCGGCGTAGGGCAGACGGCCTTCCTGGCCGCGTTGCCTGGCTGTGGTGAGAAGTTCGTCGCGGGTTGTCATGGTATCGCTCCAGAAATTTGTTGTATTAGTAAATTAATATGTCGCCGGATTTGAGTGCACCAATTATGTGCGTAACTTAATTCAAATTCAGTAAACGCACGAAAATAGTGCTTCCGTTATTAAGTGCACCAATGTGGTAAGTCGAAATTGATGCAGTCATCATGCCAGATGCAGGAAAAACGCCATATTAAGCCTTTCAAGCAAGCATATTACTAGGCCGAATAAGCCTCGCGCTTAAAACGGATGGTGGCATGGATTCTGCTATCATCCTGCACTGAGTTCTGGTCGTACTGAATTGCTGTCCGGTCATAGTTTGCTCACTGCCTGACCATGATGTTACTGCGACGCTGCAAGCCGCGCGCAACAGATCTTGAGCATGGCGAACAATTTAAAAACTGCAGTACTTTTATGCAAGTACTTTCATCTTTAGGAGATTCACATGGCAATGACGGCCGCAGAAGTCTTGAAAATGGCAAAAGACAACGAAGTCAAATTCGTTGATTTTCGCTTCGCTGACACCAAGGGCAAAGAGCAGCACGTAACTGTTCCAGTCTCCCATTTCGATATCGACAAGTTCGAATCGGGTCATGCATTCGACGGTTCTTCTATTGCTGGCTGGAAGGGTATTGAAGCTTCCGACATGTTGCTGATGCCAGATCCAAATACCGCGAACATCGATCCGTTCATGGAAGAAACCACATTGTTCATGCAATGTGACGTCATCGAACCATCCGACGGCAAGGGCTACGACCGTGACCCACGCTCCATCGCCAAGCGCGCTGAAGCCTACCTGAAATCGTCCGGCCTGGGCGACACAGCCTATTTCGGTCCAGAACCAGAATTCTTCATTTTCGACGACGTCCGTTGGGGCGCCGACATGTCGGGCTGCTTCGTCAAGATCGGTTCCGAAGAAGCATCGTGGAGCACCGGCGCCAAGCTCGAAGGCGGCAACACCGGCCATCGTCCAACCGTCAAGGGCGGCTACTTCCCAGTGCCACCAGTCGACAGCTTCCAGGACATGCGTTCGGAAATGTGCCTGATCCTCGAATCGCTGGGCATTCCGGTTGAAGTGCATCACCACGAAGTGGCTGGCGCCGGTCAAAACGAAATCGGCACCAAGTTCTCGACCCTGGTTGAGCGAGCCGACTGGACCCAGAACCTGAAGTACGTGGTCTGGAACGTGGCTCACACCTACGGCAAGACTGCCACTTTCATGCCTAAGCCTATCGTTGGCGACAACGGTTCCGGCATGCACGTGCACCAATCGGTATGGAAAGACGGCAAGAACCTGTTCGCTGGCGACGGCTATGCCGGTCTGTCGGAATTCGCACTGTTCTACATCGGCGGCATCATCAAGCACGCCAAGGCACTGAACGCGATCACCAACCCAGGCACCAACTCGTACAAGCGTCTGGTTCCAGGTTTCGAAGCACCGGTCAAACTGGCTTACTCGGCACGTAACCGTTCGGCTTCGATCCGTATTCCACACGTGGCCAATCCAAAGGGCCGTCGTATCGAAACCCGTTTCCCTGATCCACTGGCTAACCCATACCTGTGCTTCGCGGCATTGCTGATGGCAGGTCTGGACGGCGTGCAGAACAAGATCCATCCAGGCGAGGCAGCTTCGAAGGATCTGTACCATCTGCCACCAGAAGAAGACAAGCTGATCCCAACCGTTTGCTCTTCGCTGGACGAAGCACTGGAAGCCTTGGACAAGGATCGCGAGTTCCTGACCCGTGGCGGCGTATTCAGCGACAGCATGATCGATGCTTACCTGGATCTGAAGATGCAGGAAGTTCAACGCTTCCGCATGACAACCCACCCGATCGAATTCGACATGTACTACTCGGTATAAGTCGTTTCGCAAGTTTGAACCGCCGCTCTTGCATCATGCAAGGCCGGCAGTTCAGCGAGATCGATGAAATAAAAGGACAGGAAAGGTTTTCCTGTCCTTTTTGCTTTTTCAGACTGGTTTTCGGCAATGATATGAATCTGCAGGATGGTTTGTCATTGCCAGTTTCTTGGCATAAACTAGCGTCTCCATTGAATTGCGAAGAAAATCTATGAAGCGTCCTATGTTGCGTTTTTCCCGGCAATTTCTGCTGCTGGCCGTGGTCGGCATCGCTGCTGGCAGTGTTCACGCCCAAAGCGAAGTGTTTCTGTGCGTTGACCAGAATGGCGTCAAGGAATACAAGAACACCGGCGACACCAAAGGCTGCAAACGCGTGAGCCTGCCGCCGCTGACTGTCAGTTCATCCAGCAAGCCGAGCACGGGTGGTGGCGGTGGTGCAGCTTCGAGCAAGCCGGCAGCCAGCACGCCGTCGGATTTTCCTAAAGTGGATAACGGCACGCAAAAAGCGCGCGACAATGATCGCCGTCAGATCTTGCAGGATGAATTGAGAAATGAACAACAGCGCCTGGCTGACCTCAAGAAAGACTACAACGATGGCGCGCCCGAGCGCCAAGGCAATGAGAAAAACTACGCCAAGTATCAGGAACGTGTGGCATCGATGAAAGAAGACATCTCGCGCAGCGAGAAAAATATCGAGGCGCTCAACCGCGAGTTGGCGAATCTGAAATAACTCATCTGCTTGGTATCAACCTTGCTTTACTCATAAGGCCGCTATTGCGGCCTTTATTTTTGCCTGCCGGGCGTGGCAGGAATCGGTTCGATTTTCGGACCAGGCCGATGCCGGACGCACCATAATGTTGCGATCTTGTATATTCCATGCCGACATCGCTCGCAAAGCTTGTTATGCTCGGAAAATGCACCATTCAAATGCAGCGAATCGTGCCGGTGCCATCAGCGCCATCGTGTTTTCCAGCATCTCCAATGCGATTTGATGGCGGCGTCGAATCCGGCCGGATATGCGCTTGCACTACGTTTTCTTATAGGAACCTCGGATGCCCACAAAAACCGCTGAACGATCGGCGCTTGCCAGCCTCGACCTGCTGGCGTCTGCCGTGCTGTTGCTCGATCGGCAGGGACGCCTGGTATTTGCCAATGCCGCCGCCGAAAACCTGCTGGAAAGCTCCTGCCGCTTGCTGGTGCAGCAAACGCTGTCGGACTTATTCCTCAACCCGGAACAGTTGCTGGCGATTTTTCAACAGGCGCTGGAGCACCAGTTCGACGATTCGCGCCAGGACCTGATCCTCGAGCGCATGGGCCGCGAGCCGCTGTGGGTCGACACTATCGTCACCGCGCTCGATAATCCTGATGTGCCGGTATTGATCGAGTTGCGCGAGAACGTGCAGCAGCTCAAGCTGGAGCGCGAGGAAAGGCTGATGGATCAAAGCCAGGTCAACAAAGAGTTGATCCGCAATCTCGCGCATGAAATCAAGAATCCGCTGGGCGGCATTCGTGGCGCCGCACAGTTGCTGGAGTTGGAGCTGCCGGAGCGCCATCTGAAGGAATTGCGCGAGTACACGCAAGTCATCATCAAGGAGGCGGATCGGCTGCAGACGCTGGTCGACCGGCTGCTGGCGCCGCACCGGCTGGCGCAGATCGTCGGCGACGTCAATATCCATGAAGTGTGCGAGCGGGTGCGTAGCCTGATCGTCGCTGAATTCCCGAGCGGGCTGACCATCAAGCGCGATTACGATTTGTCGATCCCGCAGTTTCGCGGCGACAAGGAACAGTTGATCCAGGCCATCCTGAATATCGCCCACAATGCAGCACAAGCGCTGCAGGAACGCATCAAAGCGGGCGATGCCGAGCTGACTTTCCAGAGCCGGGTGGTGCGCCAAGTGACGCTGGCCAAGGTCCGTTACCGGCTGGCACTAGACTTGCATATCATCGACAATGGACCCGGCATCCCGGCCGAGATCCAGGAGCGCATTTTCTATCCATTGGTATCGGGCCGCGATGGCGGCAGCGGCTTGGGTTTAACGTTGGCGCAAACCTTCGTGCAACAGCACATGGGTGTCATCGAATGCGAAAGTCGGCCGGGATGTACCGATTTCAGAATTCTGATACCGCTGCCGTGAACTTGCGGTCGGCTTACCCGCCGGCCGTCGTGGTAATGACAAACCAGTCAAGCAAGTTCGTGAGCGGATTCTTGATGCAGCATAAAGAGAAAAGATATGAAACCAATCTGGATTGTTGACGACGACGAATCGATTCGATGGGTGCTTGAAAAAGCGCTGGCCCGCGAAAATCTGAGCACCAAGAGTTTTTCCAATGCACGCGATGCAATCGAAGCATTGCAAACGAGCACGCCGCAAGTGCTGGTGTCCGACATCCGCATGCCGGGCGCATCCGGTCTGGAGTTGCTGCAAACCGTCAAGGCCAAATTTCCTGGCGTTCCGGTCATCATCATCACTGCTTTTTCTGATCTTGACTCCGCCGTTGCCGCATTCCAGGGCGGGGCATTCGAATACCTCGCCAAGCCGTTCGATGTCGACAAGGCGGTCGAACTGATCCGCCGCGCGCTGGAAGAAAGCCTGCGCGAAGCCAATGTCGAACAAGCCTCGGCCGAAACGCCGGAAATCCTCGGCCAGGCACCGGCGATGCAGGACGTGTTCCGCGCCATCGGGCGCTTGTCGCAATCGAATGTGACGGTACTGATCACCGGCGAGTCGGGCACCGGCAAGGAGTTGGTGGCGCGCGCATTGCACAAGCACAGCCCGCGCGCATCGCAGCCGTTCATCGCGCTCAATACCGCGGCGATTCCGAAAGATCTGCTGGAGTCCGAATTGTTCGGCCACGAGCGCGGCGCGTTCACCGGCGCCCAGGCATCGCGCCGCGGACGCTTCGAACAGGCCGAAGGCGGCACCTTGTTCCTCGATGAAATCGGCGACATGCCGTTCGACTTGCAGACTCGGTTGTTGCGGGTGCTGTCCGACGGCCATTTCTATCGGGTTGGCGGCCATCAGTCGTTGAAAGCCAACGTGCGCGTGATCGCCGCCACTCACCAGAACCTGGAAACCCGGGTGCGCGAAGGCTTGTTCCGCGAAGACTTGTATCACCGCCTCAACGTCATCCGCCTGCGCCTGCCGAGTCTGCGCGAACGGCGCGAAGATATCCCGATCCTGACCCGTTATTTCCTCAGCCAGAGCGCCAAGCAACTCGGCGTCGAAAGCAAGCGGGTATCCGACAATGCGATGCGTTTCATGAGCGGCCTGGAACTGCCGGGCAATGTGCGCCAGCTGGAAAACCTGTGCAACTGGATCACCGTGATGGCGCCCGGCCAGACGGTCGAGATCAAGGATCTGCCGCAGGATCTGGTCAGCGGCCGGGAACATGGCTCGCAATTGGAGAGCCCGGCCAATCGGCCGGTGGCGTTTGATCCGCATTACTCGGCGGCGCCGGCGACATCCGCTGTAGCGACGCCGTATCAGGAGATTGCCGCAGCACCGAGCTCAGCGGTCATCGACAAGCAGAGCTGGATTGCCTTGCTCGAAACCGAAGCGGCTCACATGCTGAGCAATGGCGATGCCGATGTCATGGATGTGCTGGGGCGTCAGTTCGAGTCGGCGCTGATCAAGATCGCCTTGCGCCACACGCATGGCCGCAAGAACGATGCCGCGGTGCGCCTCGGCATCGGGCGCAACACCATCACACGCAAGATCCAGGAACTGGGGATCGACGGCGCCAAGGATGATTAGCCAGAAGCGAGAATAAAACAGGGGGGAGTGCAAGTTTTAATGCCGTTCAGTGAAGACTGAACGGCATTTTTTATTTGCAAGACCCGGCAGGGTGGGCACTTGTGCCCACGCGGAAGACCGGACACGCGATGAGTAATTTCGGCGTGGGCAGAAATCTGCCCACCCTACGGTTGGGCACCCCGTTTCAGCTGGAATACGCATATCATCAGGCGTGGAACCAATAATGAGATTATTCGTTCTTAAACCAATCTTAAACCGATGATGTCGGTCTGAAAGATTTAAAATTTATCTCGATTGGCAACGGCAAAGAGCGTCTGTATGCAGAATGGCAATACCTGCGCTGGCTCAACCAATCGACCCGTTGCACCGATATTGTCGCTACGGCGACGCCGTATGCAACCTAACGCCACAGGACTGGAACAACATGACTGCTTTGAACACCCGTATTGCTTCTGCTTTGACACTCACGGCCTTGCTGGCTGGCTGCGGATCCAGCGTGCCCCTGGCCGAGACCAAGCCGGAACCTGCAGTATCGAACCTCTTGAACCTGGCGCCGACACCGACGGCCAGCTTGGTGGTTGGTAATTTTTATTGTGAACTGGGCAATCGTGTCGATTTGTCCAATGAAAGCAATGGCGACGTCAAGCTGAACTGGAAAGGGCGCAGCTATTCGATGATCACGGTCACTACGACTACCGGCGCGGTGCGGCTGGAAGACAAGGCCAGCGGCCTGGTATGGATCCAGATTCCGGCCAAGTCGATGCTGCTCAATTCCAAACTGGGACAGCAATTGGCCAACGAATGCAAGGTGCGTTGATGTCCTGATTGCCCTGATTGTCCTGATGGGGCGATGATGCAATAACGGATTCATCCAGTTGCAAAATGTTTGTCTGAGAAGGAATGCAATGTCCGCTCATGTCTCCAACGTTCGCCCTGAATACGACAAGGTACTGGTCGATATTGTCGACTACGTAACCAAATACAAGATTGACTCCAAGCTGGCCTACGATACTGCGCGCAATTGCCTGATCGATACGCTGGGTTGCGGGCTGGAAGCACTCGAGTATCCGGCTTGTAAAAAACTGCTGGGGCCGCTCGTCCCGGGTACCGTGGTGCCCAACGGCGCCAAAGTACCGGGCACGCAGCACCAACTTGATCCGGTGCAAGCGGCATTCAATATCGGCGCCATGATCCGCTGGCTGGATTTCAACGATACCTGGCTGGCAGCCGAATGGGGGCATCCGTCCGACAATCTGGGCGGCATCCTGGCGACTGCGGACTGGCTTTCGCGCAATGCGATCGCCGCCGGCAAGAAACCGCTGAAGATGAAAGATGTGCTGACCGGCATGATCAAGGCGCACGAAATCCAGGGTTGCATCGCGCTGGAGAATTCCTTCAACAAGGTCGGCCTGGATCATGTGGTGCTGGTCAAGGTGGCGTCGACCGCGGTGGTGGCCGAGATGATGGGCCTGACGAGAGAAGAGATCCTGAACGCCGTGTCGCTGGCTTGGGTCGATGGCCAGGCGCTGCGCACTTATCGCCATGCGCCGAACACCGGGTCGCGCAAATCCTGGGCGGCCGGCGATGCGACTTCGCGCGCGGTGCGCCTGGCATTGATCGCCAAGACCGGCGAGATGGGCTATCCGTCGGTACTGACCGCCAAGAACTGGGGTTTCTACGATGTGCTGTTCGACGGGCAGCCATTCAAATTCCAGCGCAAGTACGCATCCTATGTGATGGAAAATGTGCTGTTCAAGATTGCATTCCCTGCCGAATTTCACGCGCAAACCGCGGTTGAAGCGGCGATGACGTTGCATGCCGGGCTGGCCAAGGCCGGCAGGTCGGTCGACGACATCAGCAAGATCACGATCCGCACCCACGAAGCGTGTATCCGCATCATCGACAAACAGGGCCCACTGAGCAATCCCGCCGACCGTGACCACTGCATCCAGTACATGGTCGCCGTGCCGCTGATCTTCGGCCGTCTCAACGCCGGTGATTACGAAGACGGCATCGCCTCGGACCGACGCATCGATGCCTTGCGCGACAAGATCGTCTGTGTTGAAGACACGGCTTTCACCAAGGATTACCACGATCCAAAGAAACGTTCGATTGCCAATGCGCTGACGGTTGAATTCAAGGATGGCAAGAAGCTAAAGGAAATCGTGGTCGAATATCCGCTCGGCCATGCGCGCCGCCGCAAGGAGGGCATTCCGCTGCTGGAAGCCAAGTTCAAGATCAACCTGGCGCGTCAGCTCCCTGCCAAGCAACAACAAGCGATACTGGACGTTTCTTTGGATCAGAAGAAACTGGAGGATATGGCTGTCAACGAATATGTTGACCTGTATGTAATTTGATCATTGCACGAGGCGCCCGCAGAGGCGCCCAAGCTACGATTCTTTATAAGAAAACCAGGAGACAGCATGAGTTTTGCTACTTTTTACCAACGGTCGATTGATGATCCGTCCGCATTCTGGAGCGAGCAAGCCAGGCGGATCGACTGGCACCATCCGTTCTCGCAGGTGCTTGATGATAGCCATCCGCCATTTACCAAATGGTTTGTCGACGGCACCACCAACCTGTGCCATAACGCGGTGGACCGCTGGATCGGGACGCGTGGCGAGCGGCCGGCGCTGATTGCCATCTCCACCGAAACCAATACTGAAAAAACCTATTCCTTTCGCGAGCTGCATGCCGAGGTCAACCGCACCGCCGCCATCATGCAAGCGCTTGGCGTCGGCCGCGGCGACCGGGTCCTGATCTATATGCCGATGATTGCCGAGGCGATGTTTGCGATGCTGGCTTGCGCCCGTATCGGTGCGATTCATTCGGTGGTATTCGGCGGTTTCGCCTCGAACAGCCTGGCGAGCCGGATCGATGATGCAACGCCTAAATTGATCGTCTCCGCCGATGCCGGTTCGCGCGGCGGCAAGGTGGTTCCGTACAAGGGTTTGCTGGACGATGCGATCAAATTGGCGCAGCACAAGCCGGCGCACGTATTGCTGGTCAACCGTGGCCTGGCTCCGATGGAAATGGTGCCAGGCCGCGATGCCGATTATGCCGAACAACGGCAATTGCATATCGACGCCAAGGTGCCGGTGGTCTGGCTGGAGTCGAATGAAGCGTCCTATATCCTGTACACCTCCGGCACGACCGGCAAGCCGAAGGGCGTGCAGCGTGATGTCGGCGGTTACGCAGTGGCTTTGGCGACGTCGATGGACGCCATCTTTTGCAGCAAACCGGGCGGCACCTATTTCTGCACTTCCGACATCGGTTGGGTGGTGGGCCATTCATATATCGTCTATGGGCCGCTGATCGCGGGCATGGCGACGGTACTGTATGAAGGCCTGCCGATCCGACCTGACGGCGGCATCTGGTGGAGCATCGTCGAGAAGTACAAGGTGACGCGCATGTTTTCGGCGCCGACGGCGATCCGGGTATTGAAAAAGCAGCCGCCTGAACTGATGAGGAAGTACGATCTGTCGTCGTTGCAGGCCTTGTATCTGGCTGGCGAACCACTGGATGAAACGACTTCCAGCTGGATATCGGAAGCGCTCGGCGTGCCGATTGTCGATAATTATTGGCAAACCGAATCCGGCTGGCCGATCATGACCATCGCCAAGAATATCGAAGACAAGCCGTGCAAGCTGGGCAGTCCCGGCGTGCCGATGTATGGCTACAAGGTGCGCCTGCTGAACGAGGCGACCGGTGCGTTATGCGGTGCCAACGAGAAGGGCGTGGTGGTGATTGATTGGCCGCTGCCGCCGGGCTGCATGCAAACCATCTACGGCGACGACCGGCGCTGCGTCGATACCTATTGGTCGACCCCGTCCCCGGAAACCGGGCGGCCGATGTACTCGACATTCGATTGGGGGATTCGCGATGACGATGGCTATTATTTCATCCTCGGTCGCACCGACGATGTCATCAATGTCGCCGGCCACCGGCTCGGCACGCGTGAAATCGAAGAAAGCATTTCGAGCCATCCGAATGTGTCCGAGGTGGCGGTGGTCGGTGTCGAGGATAAGTTGAAAGGCCAGGTGGCCGTTGCTTTCGTGATTCCCAAGGTCGCAGACAACACGGCAGAGGGACGGGCCGCCCTGGAGGCAGAGATCATGCGCGTGGTCGACAAGCAGATCGGTAGCGTCGGCCGGCCGGCGCGGGTGTATGTGGTCGGCCTGCTGCCGAAAACCCGCTCCGGCAAGTTGCTGCGCCGTTCGATCCAGGCGATCTGCGAAGGCCGCGACCCGGGCGACCTGACAACCATCGAGGACCCGTCTTCGCTGCAGCAGATCAAGGATGCCTTGCGTGGGTAATCGCTAATAGAGTGGAGTGGGTGATGCCATTGATTTGGCCGATTCGTTCAAGCACAGGCGATTGCACGGTATGATTGTACACTCACCCGTGCAACCTTATTTATCGCCATGACCCACGCTATCCGCCAGGCAACCATCGCCGATGCTGCCGCCATTTGCCAGATTTACAATCCCTACATTCTGGACACCGCCATCAGTTTTGAAACCGAGCCGGTGACACCTGAACAGATGAGCCAGCGCATCGCTGATATCACGGCACATCTGCCGTGGCTGGTATGCGTCGAAGATGGCCAGATTCTCGGCTATGCCTACGCCACCAAGTGGCGCGCTCGCGCAGCCTATCAGCATGCGGTGGAGAGTTCTGTGTACTTGTCTGGCGCAGCCGGCGGCAAGGGATTGGGCAGCGCCTTGTACCACGCCCTGATCGCCGAACTGCAAAAATTGCCGGTGCATACGGTGATCGGTGGCATAGCGTTGCCGAACGCCGCCAGCATTGCCTTGCACGAAAAAATGGGATTTGAAAAAGTCGCACACTTTGCCCAGGTCGGCAAGAAATTCGATCGCTGGATTGACGTCGGTTATTGGCAACGGGTTTTGTGATGGCTGCATCGTCGCCGTTGCCGATCATCGATGGCGTTGCACCAAGCTATCTGTGGCTGCCGGTTGGCGAATGGCCGAATCTGCTGAGCTTTCTGGAACAACGCTTCCCAGCCATCGACAGCGCCACCTGGGTGGCGCGCATGGCGCGCGGCGAGGTAGTTGACGGCAACGGCCTGCGGCTGGCGCCGGATAGCCCGTATCGACGCGGCAGCTGCATTTTCTATTATCGCGAGCCGCCGACGGAAACGCCGATTCCGTTTGAGGCTTCCATTCTTTATCAGGATGAGCGGATACTGGTGGCCGACAAGCCGCATTTCCTGCCGGTGATTCCGACCGGGCGCTTCCTGCACGAAACCCTGCTGGTGCGCCTGAAAAAACAAACCGGTCTGGCCGACCTGACGCCGATTCATCGGCTCGATCGGGAAACCGCCGGCGTGATTGTCTTTTCGCACGACATCGCCAGCCGTGGCGCGTATCAATCGTTGTTCCAGCAACGGCTGGTCGACAAGACCTACGAGGCATTGGCGCCGACTGCGCCGCAGCTCGCCTTGCCGCTGGTGTATCGCAGTCGCATGGTGGATGGTACGCCGTTCTTCCGGATGCAGGAAGTTGAGGGCGAGCCGAATTCGGAAACGCGCATCGAACTGATCGAACGGCGCGCCACCTGCAGCTTGTACCGCTTGCATCCGCTGACCGGCAGGAAGCATCAATTGCGTGTACATTTGGCAGCGCTGGGGATACCGATCATCAACGACACCTTTTATCCGGATGTCTATCCCTGCAAGGGCGACGACTTCTCGGCGCCGTTGAAATTGCTGGCGCGCGAGATCGCCTTTATCGATCCGCTGGATGGACGCGAGCGGCGTTTCTCCAGTCTTCGCACCTTGTGACAGCGCCGGCCGCAATCACCATACAGGAACACAGGTTTTGGAAAAAATGAAAAACACCAGGAGTGCGCAATGAGATCAACCCGAGCCACCGCAGCGGTCGAGCGCCTCAATGCCCGCAGCACCGATCTGCGCTATTCGATGGTGCGGACGGCGGACGAATTGTTCTACCTGACCCAGAACGCCGGCATGGCAGCGCCGATCCGTCTCAGCGAGGCATTGGAGCTTGACGACTTCGTACGTTTCGTCAATGCCTACGGTCCGCAAAAACCGAAGCGGATCAGCAAGCTGGACGTCGCGTTTGAAAAGCAATTGCAGAAAAAAGACTAGCTCGCATCATGAACCAGACCGCCACCTGTAGTGCACAGTTGCATGCGATCCTGGTGCACGGAATGGGGCGCACACCGGTGTCGATGCTGTTGCTGGCCAAACGCTTGCGCGCGGCCGGCATCAAGCCCCATCTGTTTGGTTATTCGGCGGCATTCGAGCGCTGGCAACCTTGTGTTGATCGCCTGCAGCGTTTCATCGCAGTCCGCAGCGGCGATGCGCGCTTCATCGTGGTCGGCCATTCGCTGGGCTGCGTGTTGACGCGCGCCGTATTACCGCAATTGGCGCAGGCACCGCAGATGTGTTTTTTCCTGGCGCCGCCGACCCGTGCCTCCAGTTATGCAATCAAACTGTCACAGTGGCGCTTGTTCCGGCTGATCACTGGCGAAATGGGCCAGCTGCTGGCGAATCAGGAGTTCATGGAATCTCTGCCGATCCCACAGGTTCCGCTGCGCATCTACGCCGGCATCAAAGGCCCGCGCGGCAGCTGGACGCCGTTCGGCGACGAGCCGAACGACGGCATCCTGTCGGTCAGTGAAGTGCAGTTGGCTTCATTCCCGCTGCAACTGCTGCCGACCATCCATACCATCATCATGAATTCGCAGCAGATGACGGATGATTTGCTGGCAGCAGTGCAAGATTGGTCGGGAGAGATGCGAAATGGCCAAGTTGGCGGTATGCGGGATTAAGTTGATTTGAATACCGATGTTGCAAGCAACGAAGCTCAGCAATCAAGCAGGTGAAGCAGAGTTCCGGCTAGACAGTTTCGCAAGCCGTCTCGACGTTGTAAGTCTTGCATAAGTCGCTCAATCTTGTTGTTGCATATCGATACAGTTGATTGTCGAACTGGTTTTGTCGATTGAATTCCTGATACAGGCTCTCGCCAATTTCTTGCCTGATGGTTTCTTCCTGGCTGGAGGTCTCGGAACGGTTCACATGTTCCGGCTGCAGCGCCAGTTGAGGAAACGACGTGCGATAAGCGCGTTCGATAACCTTGAGAGATTGCGCGTATTTTTCGACTACGCCAAGCACCGGCCAGCTTTCCAGTAATGCACGCGCTTCCCGCAAGCTCTCCTCGGTGGCTTGCGCTGCAAGTATCCCGCCGTCGGCAAAGGATGCTGAAGACAGGTGAATGACCTGGTAGTCGCGAATCACGACACCGCCGGGAGCGCCAGATAAAGCCCACTCAAGATAGTCAGAAAAAGTACCTGAAGTTGCGTCCCTGAATGGCTGCGACGGATCCTTGCGAGTAAATTCGTATACCGACCGTGCCCGCAGCAATGGATTTCTCAAGAAAACAATCGGCAGCGCATTGGCATGAGGCAGAGGAGGCCGCGCAAGATGGCTCGATAGCGATCTTATGGCTTGGTTTTTTTTCAGGAATTCATACAAGTCCGCACTCGTTTTTAAATCATGCGAGTGGCTGCCTTCGTAGCTTGTCCACTGGTCTCCGAAGTATTGTTGGAGTGCCAGATCGAGGCTAGTGCCTGCATTCTTGAAGATGTGATAGTGGACAATGACAGGAGGATGATCTTCATTTTGTTGGAGTCGTTTCGGATTGATTCCAAGGCCATTGGAATCATAAATTGTCGTCTTGATATTAAATTGTTGTTGTGTGGCAACAATAATTGGGGTGGATTCAGACGTACTGTCGTCCGATAGAAAATGCTTCATTTGTGAGTGAAAAAGCGATTGCGCGCCCACTTGGCAGGCTATCTGAAATCCGTACAAAAGTACGGAAATGAGAAAGTTCCTACAAAGTAAACGTACTCCCCTGACATATTTTTTTGTGGAAACTTTTGATAATGCAATGACTGCTTGAGGCAGGAGATGCTGTCATTATCAATATATCTGGAAGAAAATCTCATGAAAAAGAAAGCGCTTATCATCGCCCTGTTATTCGCCGCAGGTTTCACCTCCAACGCAGTTCTTGCTGCAGACGGCACGATCACATTCACTGGCTCAATTAGCTCCAAGACATGCCAAATTAACGGCAGCGCTCCAGGATCGGGAAGCCACGACATAGACAAGGAACTGCCAAGTATCTCGGCCGATTCGTTGGCGACTCCTGGTAGAACCGACGGTAGTACTGGCTTTCACATAGACATTGGTGCGACTGGCGACTCAGGCTGCCCCGACGGCACACGTACCCAAATCAGCTTCGATCCACTTAGCCCATTGATCAATCCGGTGACCGGCAATCTGAAAAATACCGGGACGGCGACAAATGTTGAGGTGCAGATTTTCGATCTCAACGGCGGTTATTCTCAAATGCATCTGTTTAATAATCCTGTTTCACGCGAAGTTGTCGTCGTGGGCAATAAGGCCAGGCTGGACTTTACAGCACAATATATCGCTACCGGCGGCCCCGTTACAGGTGGGTCGGTAATCACATCTGTTTTGTATTCCGTCGTGATGAATTGATGTTCGTGATTGCTGCCGACTTTTGGGGCGGCTCTTTGCGTTAAATGAGGTTGAGCTAAAGATGCACTATTTACGGGAAAAGATTGCAGCGCGGTCTCTGTTTGCGTTTTACATTTGCTTCGTTGGGTTGCTGACACGGATGCCGGCGCATGCAGGAGTGGTCATCGATGGTACGCGTCAGATCTATCCTGCGCAGAGTCGGGAAATAACCATCAAGCTGACCAATGCTGATAAAAATCTGCCGCGCCTGGTGAAAGTGTGGCTTGCAGATGGTGATGGCAATACGACAGCGGAGCAGAGCGATGTGCCATTTACAATCACTCCTCCTGTGTTTCGTATGGAGCCGGATCAAACCCAGTCACTACGCGTGGTTTACGCCAAAGAGCCTTTGCCGACCGATAGGGAGTCGCTGTTCTGGTTGAACGTGCTGGAAATGCCGCCCGACGTACATAGTGGCGAGGATACCAACCGGCTGCGCTTTGCCTTTCGAATCCGGTCGAAACTGTTTTTTCGACCGGAGGGACTGGCCGGGAGGTCGGAAGATGCGCCTGCACAGTTGATCTGGTCTTTGGTCAAGGCCAGTCAGGGGCGGCTGCTGGAAGTGCGTAATCCTTCCCCCTATTACGTTTCGTTCCAGAGCGTGGCTTTGCTCACCGGGGACGAGGACGGTGCCCGAACGATCCAGAGCGATCAGTACGAGATGGTTGCCCCTGGCGGAACTCAGCAGTTTCTACTCAGGGAAGCGGTTGGGGTCGCTTCCGACAGAGCTCAGGTTGAATTCTCGGTCGTCAGTGATTTTGGCGCGTTCTCCGCCCCCATTCGAGCCCCACTCCTACTGTAATTCCAACACCCTTTCGCCATTGCAGTCCGGGTTCCCGCCTTCGGTCGCGAGGCCGGGGAATGAATTGCTGCGTCCGTGTGCGAAAGAACCTGTTTTATTGCATTTTTTTGAAGCGAATTGATGGGTATGCAAGCCTCCGACAACTTGAATGAGCTCCATGCCAGTTGCGCAGCCTTGCGTCCGCCCATCCTGATAGCGGGGGTGTTTTTTAGCACGCTACTGCCGGCGTCAGCAGCGCCGCATGCAATGATGTCGTTCGATTCAGGGGTCTTCACCTCTAGCTCAAGTTCGCAGGTTGATCTGTCGCGCTTTGACAAGGGAAATATTCTATTGGCCGGTACTTCTCGTGTTGATGTGACGATCAACCAAAGTTCTTTAGGAAGGCAAGACATCACGTTCAGCGTATTGGCTGGCGAAGAAAGCGCTGTGGCATGTCTTGATCGTGCCAAGCTGGTGCAGTTTGGTGTTGATCCGGACAAGGTTGCACGCGGGGTGGCTAGCCTCGGTGAGGTGGCCGTTCCCCGTGAGCTGCCGGATGGAGCTTTGTGCGGAGACCTGGGCAATTGGATTCCTGGCGCTGTGCTGTCGTTCAATTCGAGCGAACAAAGATTGTCGATCAGTGTGCCGCAGATATACATGAATATCTCGGCACGAGGTTATGTTCCGTCTTCACAATGGGACGATGGCATCAACGCCGCTTTGCTCGGCTACAATTTCAGCGGCATCAGGGCGACTGGTAACAATGGCGGTACGCAAGCGTATCTGGGATTGAATGGGGGGATCAATGTCGGCGAATGGCGGTTGCGCCTTCAAGGCGCACAAGCCTGGAATTCCGCTAGAGGCCGCTCGCCTTATCAAAACACAGCAACATATTTACAGCGCAGCATTGCCGAATTGAAATCGCAACTGATCATTGGCGATAATTTCACCAGCGGCCAGATCATGGATAGCGTGCGCCTGCGTGGCGTCAGCCTGGTGTCCGATGAGCGCATGCTGCCGCAATCGCAAAGAGGTTATGCACCCGTCGTGCGCGGCATTGCCGAAAGTAATGCACACGTCAGAATTAGCCAGAACGGTTACAGCATTTACGAAACCACCGTGGCGCCGGGACCGTTCGTCATCGATGATCTTTATCCCACCGGCTACGGCGGTGATTTGACGGTCACAGTGACTGAGTCCGATGGCCGCAGGAATGCCTTCGTGGTTCCTTACGCCGCGTTACCGCAACTGTTGCGCGCCGATACCACCAGGTACAGCATCGCCGCTGGTCAGTTGCAGCAATACAGGGTTCGGGATAACACACCCTTTGTAATGCAGGCGGCAATCCAGCATGGCGTCAGTAATGCCGTGAGTATCTACGGTGGTGCGACCATGTCGCAAGGGTATGCGCAGGCAAAGCTTGGCACGGCATTCGCCACGCGGATCGGCGCTGTCTCGCTGGACGCCACCACCGCACGCACCAAGATGGCGGGCGGCACCAGTTTGAACGGACAAAGCTACGGCGTTGCATACAATAAGAACATGCCGGAGTCAGGAACGAATTTTTCACTGGGCGCGTATCGCTTCTCGACGAGCGGGTATCTGAATTTGTCAGATGCTATCAATGTCCGCGATCTTTTTGGCCATGGTTATGATCTCACGCGTTACTCGCATCAGAAAAATCGCCTGGATATCTCCCTGAGCCAGAAATTTGGTAACGGCGCAATCATGTTGTCCGGTAGTTCGATCGACTACTGGGGCAATAGCCAGGGACGTCAAACTTTGCTGACCGCTGGATACGGGCAGAACGGTCAGCGTTTCAACTGGAACCTGTCGCTACAACGCTCACGCATCCAGGCTGCGTCGCAGACTGCTGAACGACAGCGTCGGGGCGATAGCGTATTCTTTGGTCCCACCTTTAACGCAGGCCGTATCGACAATCGCATCACGCTCAGCTTGTCGATTCCATTGGGCAGAAATGCGTACGCTCCCAGCATGAACAGCTATCTATCGCGCAATACAGGTAGCAGCCGCGGTAGCAATCTGCAGGCCGGGATCAACGGCAATCTGGGGGAGCAGCGCAATGTCAGCTATGGCGTTTCCGCCAGTCGTTACAACAACGCCAACGGCGGCAGTGATAATTTCAATGCGAGTGTCGGCTACCGCGGCAATGCAGTCAATCTACGTGCCGGGGCGAGTCAATCAAGCGGTGGCGGCCAACTGTCGTTTAGCGCTAATGGCGGCGCTATTCTGCACGGGGGCGGTCTCTCTTTTGCGCAAACCCTGGGGGACACCATTGCTCTGGTTTACGTACCGAATGCAGAGGGCGCCCTACTCAGCAACGCCGCCGGCGTACGCATCGACAGCAGCGGTTATGCCGTCTTGCCGCAGATCACGCCGTTTCAACGCAATGTTGTCAGCATCGACCCGAAAGGCATGGCCGAAGATGTGGAGTTGAAGGAAGCATCGCGTACTGTGGCTCCCAGTTTGGGAGCTGTTTCGTTGCTCAAGTACGCCACTGTCAGCGGTCGCGCCGTGATCATCAAAGCCAGGAGGGAAAATGGCGCAGCAATGCCGTTCGCGGCACAGGTATTCAATGATGCCGGAGACGTGGTCGGCGTGGTAGGGCAGGCCAGCAAGGCTTTTGTGCGCGGCGCGGCCGATGGTGGCACATTCACGGTCAAGTGGGGTGAGACAGCCGATAGCCAGTGCCGCGTCAGTTACCAGTTGCCGTCCCTGGCGAAAGGGACGCGCCAAAGCGCAGCTGATTTGGTGGAGGGACTCTGCTTGACTAAAGAAGGCGTGCGCACTGCCGGAGCTGGAACGAACGCAAATGCGGGCGGTACTGCGCAGTCACCAACAACTGAACCATTAATATGAATAAGCTATTGTTAACGATAATATTTTTTGCCTCCACTGGACTTGTCTTGCCGCTCAAGGCTCAGCAGTGCACGTACAAGAACGGCGGACCGCCACCGAGCGAGGTGGTGCGATTTCCTGATATGACAGTCGACCCGTATACTCCGGAAGGATCTGTTTTAGTCAGTGTTTCGGCAACTGCACTGGCAAGTCGCGGGGAGTTCATTTACTGCACCAGTCCGGTGTCGCCCATCACCATGAAAACAGTATGGAGTGAACAGAATTTAAGCCAGGTTGTGTATGAGGGCGAAGTGCTGTATGCCACCGGCATCTCGGGGTTGGCAATACGCATTGTGACGCCAGGAGGTATCGGCGGAGAATATACAGGGACACTTCCCCGCGCTATCAATAGAGCTCCGCCTTGTTATTATGCGGATCAAAACCGTGCCGGAGGATATTGTGGTGGTTCATGGGGTGGGGTAACTTTTGAATTGGTCAAAATTGGCGATACCGGCGCAGGTACTGTCAATATTTCGGGGCAGCTTCAGGCTGTTTTGCCCGCTTTCGGCATTTTGCATGTCATCACATTTAATTCATTTTCCATTAATGCTCCTCGTACGACATGTTCCATCTCGGTTCCCCCGGTGGATTTGCAGGAACATAGCGCGAGCGTTTTCGGTCCTGTCGGCAGCTTCACACCTTGGAAAGATTTCAATATCACATCGCAAGGTTGCAAATCAGGTGTCGTCAAAGTGCATATGCGTTTTGCCGGCACGGCGAACGCCGATAATCCCAATCTGTTTGCCCTGACTCCTGGCGGCGCCAGAGGCGTCGGGATTGAACTGCAGGCCCGGGATGGCCGTCCTGCAGCGCCCAACAGCATGAATGCATTGGATTGGGAGCCCGCTCCGAATGGGGGCAGTTACCCAATGCGTGCGCGCTATACGAAAACCTTGCCTGACGTCGTTCCCGGAGTTGCGAATGGCGTGGCGGAAATTAACATGTCGTATAACTGATTGCCTTGCAAATCGACATAATGAAAATCCATTCCCTTTCCTTGTATGCGCTTGCTTTTTGCCTCATCGCCTTGCTCGCAGGGCCCGCGCATGCCGAGATTATCATCGGCGCGACGCGTGCAATTTATCCCGCGCAGAGTCGTGAAATCACGCTCAGGCTGAGCAATAACGAAGCAAGCGAAGCGCGTTTGGTGCAGGCCTGGATCGACGATGGCGATGCTGATACGGCGCCTGAATCGATGGATGTGCCGTTTGCGCTCACGCCGCCGATATTTCGTCTCGATGCGGGAAAAAGCCAGATATTGCGCATCGCTTACGCGCCGGACGAGGGCAACGTGGTGTCTGGCGATAAGGAGTCGCTATACTGGATTAACGTGCGAGCCATGCCGCCAAAGTCTGAAGACGCAGCATCAAAAAATGCGTTGCGGTTCGCGCTCCGGACGCGAATCAAATTATTTTTCCGGCCCACAAACCTGGCCGGCTACGCTGCGGATGCGGCGGAAAAATTACAGTGGAAGTTGATGGCGAACGAAACCGGACATGCGCTGGAAGTGCATAACCCCAGTGCTTACCATGTTTCGTTCGCCGGCATTGCTGTCGGGGTCGATGGCCAGGAAATCAACACCGAAAGCCTGTCCATGGTTGCTCCCGGCGATACCGGAAGGATCATGCTGAAGGGATTGCCATCGCAGCAGCATGGCAAGGCAGAACTGCGATTTCAGATTATCGACGACAACGGCAATATTCAAGTTCACACGGCAGTCTTGTGAGGCCGTCCGGAAACTGCGGGTCGGCCAAGCGTCGTTCAGCGGTTCAATGCCGGACTGACGGGTATCAAGTCGCCACCAGCATGATGCCCCTTGATGCGCAACACCATCACCGCTGCAATCATGCAGGCCGCGCCCATCAGCATTGACGACAGGGTATAGCTGCCCAGACTGTTGCGCAGCGTGCCGGCCAGCATGGTGGCGCTGGCGGCGCCGAGCTGGTGGCCGGCGACGATCCAACCGAATACGATCGGTGCAGCCAGGCGGCCGAATACATCATTGGCGAGGCGCACTGTAGGCGGCACCGTGGCGATCCAGTCGAGGCCGTAGAACAGGGCGAAGATCGGCAGGCCGAAGTAGCTCAGGCCGAACGCATGCGGCAGGAAAATCAGCGCGACGCCGCGCAGGCCGTAATACCAGAACAGCAGTACGCGGGCATTGAAACGATCCGACAACCAGCCCGACATGGTGGTGCCGAACAGATCGAGCAGGCCCATGGTGGCAAGGATGCTGGCGCCGCCGACGGCTGAAATGCCGTAGTCGCCGCACATCGCGATGAAGTGGGAGCCGATGTAGCCGTTGGTGCTCATGCCGCAGATGAAGAAGCTGAAAAACAGTAGCCAGAAATCGCGGATTTTTACCGCCTTGCCCAACGCTTCGAAGGCGATGCTGAGCGGATTCTTCGATTTATTGGTGGCGTCCGGCGGCAGCTCGTCGAACTGGCCGTAGCGTTTCATGCCGATATCCTGGGGCCGCTCGGGCAGGAAGATCGCTACCAGCGGGATCGCCAGCGCGGCTACGCTGGAAACCAGTATCGCCACCGAGCGCCAGCCGTAATGCTCGACCATGTAGGCCATCAGCGGCAGGAACACCATCTGGCCGGTGGCCGAGCTGGCGGTCAGCAAGCCCATCGCCAGGCCGCGCCGGGTTTCGAACCAGCGGCTGACGATGGTTGCCGCCAGCGTATTGGCGGCGACGCCGCTGCCGGCGCCGACCAGGATGCCCCAGGCCAGCACCATGTGCCATGGCATTGTCATGAAGGTGCTGAGGAAGGTGCCGACGGCTAACAGCACCAGCGCGCCAAGCACGATCGGACGGATGCCGTAACGTTGCATGGCGGCCGCCGAGAACGGCCCGATCAAACCATACAATGCGATGTTGACCGATATCACGAACGAGATGGTGGTGACGCTCCAGCCGAATTCATGCTCCAGCGGCAGGATCATCACCGATGGCGTGGCGCGAATGCCGGCGGCTGACAGCAGCACCAGGAAAGTGATGCCGACGATAATCCACACGTAGCTGAAGCGTGTGCGCGACATGATGGCTTGTACGGTCTTGTTCATGAGATGGTGTTTTCGGATTGTTCAAATTTGGCGTTGGCGTCGTCGACCAGGCGGTTCAATTCCTGATGCGTGCGATCGCCCAGTATCGCGTTGATTTCATCTTGCGCCTTGCGCCAGTTGGGCATGGATTTTTTCCATTTTCGCTGTCCTTCGCTGCTCAGGATGACGCCGAACGAACGCTTGTCGGTCAGCATTTCCAGCGGCAGGTCGATGCTCTCGATCCATCCGGCGCCGATCAGGGGTTTGAGGGTGCGACTCATCGTGCTGCGATCCATGCCCATGGCGTTCGCCAGCGGAATCACGCCGATCGGCCCATACTTGCCGATCCGCGCCAACAGCGAATACTGGCTGATGGTGAGTCCATCCGCGGCCAGGTGATGGTCGTAGATATTGGTCATCTTGCGGGTCAGCTGGCGCAGGGTCGAGCAGCTGCATTGGCTTTCCATCATGCGCTTTCCTTTTTTATGCATATGCATCTATGTATATGCATAATATAGATGCTGCGAAACTTCTGTCAACCGGCGAATTGCAAATTCATTCCCTGGATGTCGCTCTCAGGGAAATGCTGTTGCAGATTGGTGACAGGCAGATTAGGTCAGGCAGATTGGGTCAAGCAGGGCGCTGACGGTCAGTCGGCGTCGGGAAGTGCAATCGGGCGCAGCGGAATCGGCATCGACATGATGATTGAAGTCCGGGTTTCGCCGTAATGGTTGATGCTGCCGACGAAGCGCTCCAGGTGGCTGATGTCTTGCGTCGCCACGCGCAGCAGGTATGAGTCGGCGCCGGTGACGTGCAGGCATTCCAGCACTTCCGGCATCGACTGCAATAATTTGATCAGGCGCGTTTTATAGGCCTGCGCAGCAGTGATCCCAATCACCGCCATGACACCGCGGCCGACTGCTGCGGCGTCCACCACGGCGCGATAGCCGGTGACAACGCCGGATTCTTCGAGACGTTTCAGGCGCTCCGAGGTGGCCGGCAGTGAAAGCCCGCATTCGTCGGCCAGCGCTTTCAGCGAAATGCGGCCGTCGCGCTGGATCGCCGCTAGAATTTTCCGTCCTTTGGCATCGATATCCATGGTATTCACCGGTGAAATCCATATTTTCAGAAATAGTTACTGCAATTTAGCAGTTTCGCCTGATTTTCTCCATGTTTGAAGCGCCCTCATCTTGAGATAATCGATGTCGACATGAACAGACATACAAGGGATTCAGCGTGGAAAAGATATTGTTCCTGAAGGCACTCCTGATCGGCCTGTCAATCGCGGCGCCGGTGGGGCCGGTCGGTTTGCTATGCATCCAGCGCACATTGATGCATGGCCCGCGTATTGGGTTTGTCAGCGGACTCGGGGCGGCGTCGGCGGATGCCGTGTATGGCGCTATCGGCGCATTTGGACTGGCCGCGGTGACGCATTTTTTTGTCGCATTGGCGACACCGCTGGCGCTTTGCGGCGCCTTTTTCTTGAGTTGGATGGGTATCCGGATGTTGTTCGCCCGTCCGGCGGGTGAAGCTGCAGTGGCAGTAGATACGATGCGCCCGCACCGGGCATTTGCTTCGGTATTCGCACTGACGCTGACCAACCCGATGACCATTCTGTCCTTCGTCGCGGTGTTTGCGTCGATTAGCGGCAGCGCCGCTGTCGGCGGTGGCGATGCGGGTATCATGGTGCTCGGCATCGGTTGCGGATCGGCGCTCTGGTGGCTGACGTTGGCACTCGGGATTGCGGTCGTGCGGCACAAGATCGACCAAGGCACGATGCGCAGGATTAATCAGTTGGCCGGCTTGTTCCTGATCGGGTTTGCGCTGTGGCAGCTGTTTGGCCTGTGGCGCTGAATGGGTGCGAATCGGGCGAAAAATGGTATAAAAAATAATGCAAAGACCGATGTGTGTCCCGGCGACGCGGCGAGTGAGGTAACATCCTCACCTCTGAAACCCTTTGGGTTAAAACGGGGGCGCCGAATGGCGGAGCAGGTGCAAGCAAGTGCCAGGCGCCATGAGCAACCCGCATCAAACAAGGATTTGAAATTATGCTGAAATTGGCAACATGGAACGTTAACTCACTCAAGGTGCGCCTGCCGCAAGTGCTGCAATGGTTGGCCGACAACCCGGTTGACGTACTCGCCCTGCAGGAAACCAAGCTGACCGACGACAAATTCCCGGTCGCGGAAATCGAAGCTGCCGGCTATCACGTGGTGTTCAGCGGCCAAAAAACCTATAACGGGGTTGCCATCCTGTCACGCCATCCGATCACCGATGTGGTCAAAAACAACCCGCTCTACGAAGACCCGCAGCAGCGCATCATTGCCGGCACCATCGAAGGTATACGGATCGTCTGCGCATACATTCCGAACGGACAGGCGCCGGATACGGAGAAGTACGAGTACAAGTTGAAGTGGCTGGATGCCTTGCACGACTGGTTGCAGAGCGAGCGCCAGCAGCATGCGAAACTGGCCTTGATGGGTGATTACAACATCGCGCCGGAAGATCGTGACGTCCACGATCCGGCTGCATGGGTGGGGCAGAATCTGGTGTCGCCGCCTGAGCGTGCCGCCTTCGTGCGCTTGTTGGGGCTGGAGTTGGTTGATGCGTTCCGGATGTTCGAGCAGCCGGAGAAGCTGTTCAGCTGGTGGGATTACCGGCAGATGGGTTTCCGTCTGAATCGCGGCATGCGGATTGACCATATTTTGCTGTCGCCACCATTGGCGGCGCAGTGTACCGCTTGCGTGATCGACAAGGTGCCGCGTAAATGGGAGCAGCCGTCCGATCATGCACCGGTGGTTGCCACGCTGGAGTAATCACTGCTCGTGGACACAAAAATGTGTCCACCCTACGTAAAACGGGCGGTTGGCACATGCATGCCAACCGCCCGTTTTTTGTGTTGCGTGGATTGCTTACTTGCCCGCAGCAGCGCGTTCAGCGCGGTTGATCAGGAAAGTGGTCAGCAAAGCCACCGGACGTCCGGTAGCGCCTTTGGCTGCGCCGCTTTTCCAGGCAGTGCCAGCGATATCCAGATGGGCCCAAGTGTACTTCTTGGTATAGCGTTCCAGGAAGCAAGCCGCGGTAATGCTGCCGCCGGCCGGGCCGCCGATGTTTGCCATGTCGGCAAAATTCGACTTCAGCTGTTCCTGGTAGCTGTCTTCGATCGGCATGCGCCAGGCGGTGTCGCCGGTTGCCTTGCCGGCGCTCAGCAATTCGTTGGCGAGTTCATCATGCGCACTGTCGTGGCGAGTGAACAGGCCGGAATTGTGATGGCCGAGCGAGGTTACGCAAGCGCCGGTCAGGGTGGCGATGTCGACCACGGCAGCCGGCTTGAAGCGTTCGACGTAAGTCAACGCATCGCACAGCACCAGGCGGCCTTCAGCATCGGTGTTCAGGACTTCGATGGTCTGGCCGGACATCGAGGTGACGATGTCGCCTGGTTTTGTCGCCGTGCCGGATGGCATGTTTTCAGTCGCCGGAATGACGCCGATCACGTTCAGCTTCAGTTTCAGTTCAGCGATGGCGCGGATGGTGCCCAGCACCGAGCCGGCGCCGCACATGTCGTACTTCATTTCATCCATGCCGGAACCGCCCTTGAGGGAGATGCCGCCGGTGTCGAAAGTGATGCCCTTGCCAACCAATACGGTCGGCGCATCCTTGGCTTTGCCACCCAGGTGCTTGATGATGATGAATTTCGGCGCTTCGCCGCCGCCGCGTGCAACTGACAGGAAGCTGCCCATTTTCAGCGCTTCGAGCTGCTTGCGGTCCAGGACTTCCACCGACAACTTGAATTCCTTGGCCAGTTTCTTGGCGGTGTTGGCCAGGTAGGTTGGGGTGCAGACGTTGCCAGGCAGGTTGCCCAATTCTTTGGTCAAATCGATACCGTTGGCCAGCGCCAAGCCTTGCGCCACAGCTTCCTTGGCAGCAACGGCCTTGGCGGCGGCGACCAGGAAAGCAACTTTCTTGATGCCGCTCGATGTTGTCTCTTTTTTACTTTTCAGGGTATCCGAGCGATAGCTGTTATCACGCAACACCAGGATGCTGTTGCGAATCGCCCAGGCCAGGTCGCGTTCCGGGGTTTGCTTGGCGATGCCGTCGAACGGCAATGCCAGCACAGCATCGCTGCCGCCCAAGGTTGACAGCGCGCGCGCCACGCACAGGGCTGCCATCGACATGACCTTGTCGCTCAGTTCGCCATCCTGGCCGAGGCCGATCAGCAATACGCGCTCGGCGGCTACGCCGGCGATTTTGCGCAGCAACAGGGTCGAGCCTGGTTTACCGGAAATGTCTCCGGACTTTAATGCAGCAGTGATTTCACCAGATTTGTCAAGAGCTTGCGCTTGTGGCGAGAGTTTCTTGTTTTCATAGATCCCGACTGCGATACAGCCGGCTTTCAGAGAGGCAATTGAGGTTTTTGCGTCGTTGGTTTTTATGCTAAAGTCCATCACTTACTCCTTTTTTGATCCGCAATTATATTCCCCAATGATCTTTCAGCGCGCACTCCGACGCGAATTAATTAGCACCGCTGGTGCCGTTTTCACGACGCTCTTCACAATTATCATCACGGTGATGCTGATCAAGATTCTGGGACAGGCAGCCGGAGGACAAATTGCGTCGCAAGACGTGGTTGCGCTGATCGGTTTCCAATCCTTGAACTATCTGCCGATCCTGCTGATCCTGACCGGCTACATCTCGGTGCTGCTGGTGGTCACGCGCAGCTATCAGGATTCCGAAATGGTGGTCTGGTTCGCCTCCGGCCAGAGTCTGGTCAAGTGGGTCAAGCCGGTGCTGATGTTCGGCTTGCCGATCATCGTGCTGACCGCAATCCTGAGTTTTGTGGCGACGCCATGGGCCAACAATCAGAGTGCCCAATACCGCGAGCGTTTTGAAAAACGCGAGGATATCTCCAAGGTTTCGCCCGGCAAATTCCAGGAATCGGCGGCGGCCAATCGGATTTTCTTTGTCGAGGGAATGTCCGGCGACAATACCAAGGTCAAGAACGTCTTCGTCAATACCCAGCAGGATGGCAAGAACAGCATCGTGGTGGCCAAGGAAGGCATGGTCGAGCTGGACAAGAACGGCGATAAATTCCTGATCCTGCAAAAGGGGCGCCGTTACGACGCGCTTGAGGCCCAGAATGAGTTCCGGGTCATGGAATTCGAGCGCTACGGCGTGCTGGTGGCCAGCGGCTCGCAAGCGGTCAATGGCGACAAGTCTGCGCGCGCATTGCCGACCGCCGATCTGCTGAAGGATCCGAACAATTTCAACATGGGTGAGCTGCTGTGGCGCCTGTCGCTGCCGTTCATGGCGCTGTGCCTGATGCTGCTGGCGATTCCGCTGAGCTTCGTCAATCCGCGCGTCGGCCGTTCTGCCAGCCTGTTGATCGCGCTGCTGCTGTTTGTTACCTACAGCAACGTCGCCAATATTTTCCAGGCGGCGGTGGTGCAGAAACGCCTGTCGTTCGGACTTGCCTGGTGGCCGATGCATCTCGCGGTGCTGATCATCATTACCCTGCTGTTCCTGTGGCGGCTGAAGGTCAATAGCCGCTGCCACCCCTTGGTCATTTGGTCTGCCATCAAGCATGCACGCCTGACCAAAACCAAACAATCGGCGGCAACATGAAGGTCCTGCAACGTTATTTCCGGGCCGAGATTGTCCGTTCTGTCTTGTTCACGCTGGCGGCATTCCTGGCGTTGTTCGCGTTCTTCGACCTGATGAACGAATTGCCGTCCGTGGGGCGCGGCGGCTACAAGCTGCAGCACGCCTTCCTGGTCGTGCTGCTGGGGCTGCCGAGCTATGCCTATGAATTGATGCCGATTGCGGCGCTGATCGGCACCATCTATACGCTTTCCCAGTTTGCTGCGCGTTCCGAATTCACCATCATGCGGGTCTCCAGCATGTCGACCATGATGGCAGCCAAGGCGCTGTTCAAGATCGGCCTGTTGTTTGTCGTGGCGACGGTGCTGATCGGCGAATTCGTTTCGCCCAAGAGTGCGGAATGGGCGGAACAGCTGAAACTGCAATCCAAGGGCTCATCGATTTCGCAGAAATTCAAGACCGGGCTGTGGAGCAAGGATGTGATCCGGACCGATGGCACGAGCGGCGATATCATCGGCTCGCGTTTCATCAATATCGATGAAATCCGCCCGGACGGCGAGCTGGAGGGCGTCAAGCTGTATGAGTTTGACCGTAACCTGCACATGACGGCGCAGCTCCGTGCGAAGAGCGCCAACTATCAGGGCAACCATGTCTGGCGCATGGTAGACGTGGTACAGACCGATTTCGTCAACGGCACCTCGACCGACGACATCACCAGTTCGATCGCCACCAAGAACTTCCCGAGCAAGGATCTGGTTTCCGAAATCACGCCGGAAATCCTCTCGGTACTGTTTGCCGATCCGGATCACATGTCGGCTTACAATTTGTGGTCTTACTCCAGGCATTTGGCGGAGAACAACCAGCACAGCGAGCGCTACGACATCGCGTTCTGGAAGAAGCTGGTGTATCCGTTGTCGGTATTCGTGATGATGGCGCTGGCCTTACCGTTCGCCTACCTGCATTTCCGTGCCGGCGGCGTCAGCTTGAAGATTTTCACCGGCATCATGATTGGCGTCAGCTTCCAGCTGGTCAACACGCTGTTTTCGCACCTCGGGCTACTCAATACCTGGCCGCCTTTCATCACCGCGGCATTGCCGAGCAGCTTGTTCCTGCTGGTCGCCATGGCGGCGTTGTGGAAGATCGAGCGGCAGTAGCGCCGCGATAGGATCGGACTGATATGTCGCAACCACTCTCATCGAACACGGTGTCGCAAGCGCTGGTGCTGTTTGGCCACGGCGCCCGCGATCCAGCCTGGGCGGCGCCGTTTGAATCCTTGCAGAAAATGATCCAGCATCAATTGCCGGCCCTGCAAGTGAAACTGGCTTTCCTGGAGTTGATGCAGCCGGATCTGCCGCACTTGCTGCAGCAATTGGCCGCGGACGGCATCGTCGAGGTCAGCGTGGTGCCGATATTCCTTGGGCAGGGCGGCCATGTCCGGCGCGACCTGCCGGCATTGATTGCGCAGGCCCGGCAGCAATATCCGCATATGACGATCAACGTGGCGCAAGCGGTTGGCGAGCAGCCTGATGTGCTCAACGCTATCGCCCAATACTGCGTTTCTACCTTACCTCTGGGGACTTCCTGATACTGGCGGAAGTTTGCTTGCCCTTCAGTTGCAGCCACGCGATGAAGTTGGTTAGTACCGGGTCTTGATGACTGGGCCGGAACAGCAAGTGAAATCCCTTGTCCTGCAAACGCAGATCTGGAAATAGCGGCAACAGGCTGCCATGGGCCAGATCGTCTTCGATCAGGGCCAACGATCCCATCGCCACGCCAAGGTCGGTCAGCGCCGCCTGCAGGTTCAAGAAGAAATGTTCGTAGATCTGCCCAGGCAATTGACCTTTGATCGGCACCCCTACCTCACCAAACCAGCGGGTCCATGTTTCCGAACGGCTCGACAGATGCAGCAGGGAAGCCTGCAGCAAGTCGGCCGGGACGGCGAACTTGTGCTGCTGCAGATAGCGTGGCGATGCCACCGGCGTCAGCACATCGTCCAGGAAGCGGATGCATTCGTACTCGGCCCTATGCATCGGGCTGCGCCGTATCAGCACGTCGAACGGTTCCTTGATGGCATCCACCGCGACAGTCGAGGTGGTGACCCGAATCTCGACGCGCGGATTCTCGATCTGGAATGACGACAGCCGCGGAATCAGCCAGCGCATCGCCATCGACGGCGTACAGCTGACCCGGATGATGCGCAGCTTGCCGGTATTGAGCAGTTGTTCGGACGCCAGCGCGATGCGATCCAGCCCGGCTTTGACGTCGGCAAAGAAAACCCTTGCCGCCTCGGTCGGCTCGACCCCGCGTTGTCCTCGAATGAACAAGGTCTGGTCGAAATGCTGCTCCAGCAATTTGATTTGCTGGCTCACGGCGCTGTGCGTCAGGTGCAGCTCGGCGGCAGCCAGTGTCAGGCTGCCGGTGCGGACCACGGCTTCAAATACGCGCAATGGCTTGAGGGGCGGCAGGCGTGTCTTCATATTAAAAAAACTTATATTTCCAATGGAAAATACGGCTTTTGGGAAAGCCGGGGCCGGCTTATTCTACATGCACCGGCAATGAAAAATGATTGCCGAAGTATATTTCATGCAGTCATCGA
Source organism: Collimonas sp. NPDC087041 (assembly GCF_044745265.1). Taxonomy (NCBI): domain Bacteria; kingdom Pseudomonadati; phylum Pseudomonadota; class Betaproteobacteria; order Burkholderiales; family Oxalobacteraceae; genus Collimonas; species Collimonas sp. NPDC087041. The sequence goes on along the minus strand of NZ_JBIUZX010000004.1, from coordinate 38,216 downwards.
CGGGAGCTTCGAATGCCAGTTACCGATAATTTTTCTAATATTAAATTATTTTCCTTCCTGGCTCGCACGTGGCGGCGCCGGGCTATTGCTGGTGCAGCGGATGCGGAGCAGAACTATCTTGCAGCGGCCGCAGATCACCAGGATCTGGAGCGGCGCCTGAAGGTGTTGGAGTGCCGGCATGGATCGGTGCTGCACACGTTGCGGGTGATGAAGGTCGGCGCATATTGATCTCATTGATACGATGCCGTTCAGTGAAGATTGAACGGTATTTTTATTTGCGAGAACGGGGAGGAGCACGCGTGGGGTGTTGCGCGGCGATACATATTTTTTGTCGAAAGTAAAGTCTTTTTACTTGACAGATTGGACAGTCGGAAATATACTCCCCGGCATTGCATCACATGGAGGTCCATATCTTGGACAGTTGTTCTAGTAGTAGACGTGGATGGGTCCTCAGCCCAGCACATTACGCATAGTCTATAGCAGACCTCCCTCCGCTACAGCTTGTGTATATGCGAGCTGTAGTATCGCGGTAGCAACATCGTTTCAATCCGCACCGATACTCCCATCCGTTTAATGTAATACCGTTGTTCGTGCTGCCATTTTGGCGGTTTGCGTTCAGCCGTGTTATTCCAGTTCCAGTTCGTCTTGAACCTTGTCGGGCTTGCCCGTGGCGGTTGTATGCGCCATGGCATCGTGATGTTCAACGCCGGATGGACAGGAATTGCACCTGCTCGGCTACGTGTACGCCTGATGTCTGGCATGCGCGGAAAGTGGGCACAGGCTGCAGCAATTCGTCCGGCCGCCGCGCGCAACGTCAGCGGGAAGGAGTACATCATGCCATTCAACAAACTGCATGCTTTTTTCAGCAAGCGTCGTTCCACCTTTGCCGTCGGCGATCAGCATGAAGCGGCTTCACGGCTGCCTTATCGCATCGTCACAACTTGCCGCAACTCGGAAGTGGCAAACCTGGAAGAATTGATGCGTCGGCTGCTGGCGTCCTATGACGTCACTCACCAGGCGAATGAGCCTGCGGTGCAGTCCCATCTCACCGCCATCACGGTTGAAGTGATGTGCTCGGTGCGTGAACGGGCCGGACTGGTACAACTGGTGACGCGCCTGGCGCAGGAAGTCAGTGTGCGCAGCGTGCGTTGGGAAAGCATTCCTCAGCGTTCGCCGCGTGCCGCACAACCGGCCTATGTGCCACCCTCCAGGGGCGCAGCATTGCCGGCGTAATCCGGAAATTTTGAATCAGGAGCTATTGAAATGGACTGTTCCAGTTGTCCGGGTAACCGGATAAAAACATCAGCAATAAAAAATCGCAAGGCGGCTTCGTACCTGCACTTGCCTGCATCAGCATAGCCACTCCCACTTTCCCGTGTCGATTGGCTGAGCTGAACAGCTCGCAATCGACAACCGACATACATTTTCATGTCGCCGTCGCTTGTGCCACAGCAGGCACGATGCGCAATCGCCTTGCATGATCAATCCGCTTCCCGTCCGTCAAAGAGCATCGGGAAAGCCAGGCATGAAAAGGTGAAATGATGACTATCAAGACTCTGCTGGGTATGACATCCAACAATCGTAACAGCGGCAACAGCGGCAGCAACTGGACCTTCGGCTGGACTTCCAGCCAGGCATCGGTACTGTCCGCCAACACCGGCGCAAAAGCCGTCAAGCGCGGCGTCAGCCAGGCCGATCGTCAGGTTGGCATGTACGGCGTACTGGCGACGCACGGCGTCTCCGGACGCTGAGCCAACATATTCAATAAATTATTAATCGTAGTAAGAGGTTATCCCGATGCCATTTTGATGGCTCGGGATGGCTGGCTATTTGAGTGCAACAGTGCATCGCTTGCCACATGTGGTGTAGATGCGATGCTGCACGTTAGGAGTAAACAATGAAATGGGAATTTTTCAATAAGAGAGTAGCAGTATTCGCGGTCTTGATCGTCACTGCCGCCTGCCTGGTCAGCTGGATCAATGTCTTGTCGCCGGAAGAACGCATTGAGCAATCCGGTCCGATCCTGCAAAAGGCGCTGGCGTCGCAATCCAACGCCCACACTGCGCGTTGATCGGCTACTTCGTCAAGCTGCGCTGCGCCGCGTTTCGGCCGGCGCTTCTTGCATTTTTTCTAGATCTTCCTCAAGCGTTTGCGTAGCGCGGGTTGCCAAGGCTTCACCGATCATCACCAGTACCGGACCTTCGCATTGCTGCAAACCCTGTTCCAGCTGATCTAGCTGCAAGCGCAAAATACGCTGATTGTCGCGGCTGCAGTTTTCCACCACCACTACCGGCGTTGAAGCAGCGCGGCCTTGCGCCAGCAAGCGCTGCGCCGTTGCCGCTGCTTCACGGCCACCCATGTACTGCACCAGCGTGTCGCACGAGGGAATATTGACTTGATCCGATTCGCCGGGCGCGGTGCTCGACGTAAAGAAGGCGACGCTGCGCGCCACGCCGCGTTTGGTCAACGGCTGCTGCGAAGCCGCCGCTGCCGCCAGCGCAGCGCTGATGCCGGGAACCACTTCAACTTCGATGCCATGTTGTTCCAGTGCCCGCAATTCTTCATCGGCGCGGCCAAACAGCATGGGATCGCCGCCTTTCAAACGCACGACTACTGCATATTTGTGGGCGCTGTCGACCAGTTGCTTGTTGATGAACTGCTGTGCGGTGGACAGTTTGCCGCAGCGCTTGCCGACCGCGATTTTCACGGCTTGTGGACACAGCGCCAGCATGTCTTCGGTTACCAGCGCGTCATGCAGCACCACGTCGGCTTGCGCCAGGAGCCGGGCGCCGCGCACCGTGATCAGGTCGGCAGCGCCGGGGCCGGCGCCGATCAGGTAGACCTTGCCGAGGGGGCTTGATGTGCTGCTGGCTGGGCGAGTGGTTTGCATGGCGTGCGCTTCCGTCAGTGTGGTGTCAGTCGAGCCGGATCATGCCGGCGGCGACGGTCTGGTGCGTCACTTCATCGATCAGGATGAAGGCGCCGGTGGCGCGGATCGCATCGTAGGAATCGGCGGCAATCGCTTGCTGCACATTCAACGAGACGCGCGCGATGTCGTTCAGTTTCAGCGATTCGGCCGGACGACGTTCCTGGGTATTGATGTCCAGCAGCGTATCGACCTTGGTGATGCGTGCAGCGACTTGCTTGGTGCTGTGCTTCATCCAGTATTTGCGGCGCAGGTCGAGCGGGTCTTCAGACAGCCAGCAGAGATCCGCGGCTACGGTTTTCAGCAGGCTTGGCGCACGATCGACCGAAGTCAGCATGTCGCCGCGCGAAATGTCCAAGTATTCATCCAGCAGCAAGGTCACTGACTGGCCGACGACGGCCGATTCCAGCGAACCTTCCAGCACCAGGATGTCCTTGACGGTGGCGCTTTGGCCGCTAGGCTGTACCACCAGCTTGTCGCCCTTGCTGACCTTGCCGGCTTCGATGCGGCCCATGTAGCCGCGGAAATCGTTGGCTTCGTGGCCGTTGTGGCGGGCCACCAGCTGGACCGGGAAACGGAACGGTTCGTCATGCGATTCGTCGTAGACGCTCAGCGATTCCAGCAGTTCGATCAGGGTCGGGCCCTGGTTCCAGGGCATATTGTCGCCGGCCACCACGACGTTGTCGCCAGCCAGTGCCGACAGCGGAATCGGGCGCACATCGCGCAGGCCGAGCTGTTGGGCGAATTCCTGGTAGGCAGCGACGATGCGGTTGTAAACGGTCTGGTCGTAGTTGACCAGATCCATCTTGTTGACTGCCACGATCACGTGTTCGATCTGCAGCAGGTGGGCAATCGTCGAATGACGTTTGGTCTGGGTCAGCAGTTCAACGCTGCCGTCGTCGCCGAGCTTTACCTTGGAGACGTCGATCAGGATGATGACGGCGTCGGCAGTCGACGCGCCGGTCACCATGTTGCGGGTGTATTGCTCGTGGCCCGGGGTATCGGCGATGATGAACTTGCGTTTCGGCGTGGCGAAATAGCGATAGGCGACGTCAATCGTGATGCCTTGCTCGCGTTCTGCTTCGAGGCCGTCGGTCAGTAGCGACAGGTCGATGGTGTCGCCGACTGTGCGCTTGTGCTTGGCGCGCGAGATGGCGTCCAGCTGATCGGCAAAGATGCCCTTGCTGTCGAACAGCAGGCGGCCGATCAGTGTGCTCTTGCCGTCGTCTACCGAACCGGCGGTGATGAAGCGCAGCAGGCCGCGCTCCAGGGGCGCGGTGTTTGCAGGGCCGGTATCGGCAACTTTTGTCACAACGGCGTTCATCAGAAATATCCTTCTTTTTTACGTTTTTCCATCGACGCTTCCGAGGTCTGGTCATCCATCCGGGTAGCACCGCGTTCGGTGATTTGCGTTACCGCGGTTTCGGCGATGATGGCTTCAACCGTCGCTGCATCGGAGGCTACCGGGCAGGTGCAGGAGATGTCGCCGACGGTACGGAAGCGCACTTCGCGGGTTTCCACGGTTTCGCCTTCGCGTGCCGGGGTCAGGTCGGTCAGCGGCACCAGCAGGCCATTGCGCGGGATTACCTGGCGTTGATGGGCGAAATAGATTGGTGGCAGTTCCAGCTTTTCGCGGGCGATATATTGCCAGACGTCGAGTTCGGTCCAGTTGGAGATCGGGAACACGCGCATGTTTTCGCCGGGGTGGACGCGGGTGTTGTACAGGTCCCAGAGTTCCGGGCGTTGCGCTTTCGGATTCCATTGACCGAATTCGTCGCGGAACGAAAAAATCCGTTCCTTGGCGCGTGCCTTTTCTTCATCGCGGCGGGCGCCGCCGATGCAGGCGTCGAACTTGTATTCGGCGATGGTTTCCAACAGGGTGACTGCTTGCGCGGCGTTGCGCGAATCGGTTTGTGGATTGCGCAGGCGTACCGTGCCGCGCTTGATCGAATCTTCGACCGAGCCGACGATCAGGCGTTCGCCCAGTTCGGCCGCGCGCTTGTCGCGGAAGGTGATGACTTCTTCAAAATTGTGGCCGGTGTCGATATGCACCAGCGGGAAAGGAAATTTGCCCGGGCGGAAAGCTTTTTCCGCCAGCCGCAGCATCACCACCGAATCCTTACCGCCCGAGAACAGCAGCGCCGGGTTGCTGCACTCGGCAGCCACTTCGCGCATGATGTGGATCGCTTCCGACTCCAGCCAATCGAGGTGACGGTTGGCTGCCTTGTCCAGGAAAAATTTTTCAACAACTGTGTTCATGTCAGGTCTTGTCATGTAAAGGTGCGATGAGGTGCGATGGCTGCGTTGATTCAAGCGTTCGATTGCGCGACGGATTTGATGCGGATCAATTTGCCGTCGACCACATGTAGGCCGCATTCCTTCGAATCCGGGTTTTCCCACCACCAGCGGCCGGCGCGGACATCTTCTCCGGGCTGGATCGCACGGGTGCAAGGTTCACAGCCGATCGACGGATACCCCTTGTCGTGCAGCGGGTTGTACGGCACGTTGTTGCTGCGGATGTATTGCCAGACGTCGTCTTCCGACCAGTCGGCCAGCGGATTGAATTTTTCCATGTCGTGCGCAGCGTCGTGCTCCTGCACATGCAGTTCGGCGCGGGTTTGCGATTGCGCGCGGCGCTGACCGGTAATCCAGGCCCTGTTGCCGGCCAGGGCGCGGTTGAGCGGCTCGATCTTGCGGATGCGGCAGCATTCCTTGCGCATCTCGATACTGTCGTAGAACGCATTCAAGCCATTCTGTTCAACATAGGCGGCAACGGCTTCCGCTTGCGGCCGATACGGCGTGACTTCGTAGTCGTAGGTTTGCTTGATGCGATCGAGCATGCCCAGCGTCTCGGCATGCAGGCGTCCGGTTTCCAGGGTGAAGATGCCGATCCGGTCCTGCAACTGATTGCGCAGGATGAGGTCGGTCAGCACCATGTCCTCAGCCGCCAGGCTGGAGGCAAATACCGCGGGTGTATATTCGGCCGCGATTTTTTCCAGTGTCGCCTTGGTGGCGGCGATCAGATCCGGCAGGGAGAAAGCTGGGCTGCCCATCATCAATCCTGGGTAACCGGCTGGCGTTGCACGCGACGGAACAGCGGTGTTTTTTCGTCCCACGAAGCCTGGTATTTTTCCGAGAAATCGGTCAATCCCTTCAATGCATCGTGGATGTTCTTGTCGGCGCGGACAGCGAATGCGTTGAAACCGACGCGCTGCATGTAGAACAACTGGTCACGCAGGACGTCGCCAATGGCGCGCAATTCACCTGTGTAGCCATAGCGGGTGCGCAAGTTGAACGCGATCGAATAGCCGCGGCCATCGGTGAAGATCGGGAAGTTGATGCCGATGACTTCGAACTGTTCCAGGTCGTCTTTGATGGTGTCAGCCTGGGCGTCGCTGTTGAGCCATACGCCCAGCGGCGCACGGCCCTGCAGTTCGGCGCGGCGCGCTTGCCATACGGCCAGCGGTACGATGACCTTGCCTGCAGGGATGGTGACGCTGTCGGCGGTTTCGCCTTCGCTCAGGCGCAGCACGGTCCAGTCGTCGGCGACGACTGCGCGGTTCTTGATGATTTCCGAATTAGACACAGGCATCCTCCCCATGCGGTTGATCCAGCAGGATCGGTGTGGCGTAGACAAATTCCTTGAATGGCGCGACGCCGATACGTTGCACGGTATCGATGAAGCGCTCGTCTTCGGCGCGCTGTTTGACATAGACGTCGAGCAGGCGTTCGATCACAGCCGGCATCTGGTGGGCCGAGAACGACGGGCCGATAATCTTGCCGATGCTGGTGTTGTTGCCTTGCGCGCCGCCGATCGATACCTGGTACCACTCGGCGCCGTCCTTGTCGACCCCGAGGATGCCGATGTTGCCGATGTGATGGTGGCCGCAGGCGTTGATGCAACCGGAGATGTTCAGTTCGATATCACCGATGTCGTGCTGGAAATCGATGTTGTCGAATTTCTCGGCGATGGCTTGCGCAATCGGGATCGACTTGGCGTTGGCCAGCGAGCAGAAATCACCACCCGGGCAGCAGATGATATCGGTCAGCAAGCCGATGTTCGGGGTTGCCAGGCCTTGTGCCTTGGCTTCCTGCCAGAGTGCGAACAGTTCGCTTTGCTTGACGTCGGCCAGCACCAGGTTTTGTTCATGGGTGACGCGTACTTCACCGAAGCTATAGCGCTCGGAGAGGTCGGCCACGAAATCGAGTTGGTCGGCAGTGAGGTCGCCCGGTGGGACACCAGTCTTTTTCAAGGACAGGATGACTGCGGCATAACCGGCAACCTTGTGCGCCTTGACGTTGCGCTTGATCCAGTTGGCGAATGCTTTATCCTCAGCCTTGCGGGCTTCGAAGCCGGCATCGGTCGCCGCTAATGTTTCGTAGGCCGGCGCAGTGAAATACTGGGCCACGCGTTGCAGTTCTTCGACGGTGAGCGTACCCGGACCGTCCTTGATGTCGAGCCATTCTGCCTCAACCTGGCGCGCGAATTCTTCGGCGCCGATGGCTTTCACCAGGATCTTGATGCGGGCCTTGTAGATGTTGTCGCGGCGGCCGTGCTGGTTGTACACGCGCAGGATCGCTTCCAGGTAGGTCAACGCATGCTGCCATGGCAGGAACTCGCGGATCACGCTGCCGATGATCGGGGTGCGGCCCATGCCGCCGCCAACCATCACGCGAAAGCCGATGTCGCCGGCCGGATTTCTTGCCATCGCCAGGCCGATATCATGCGCGGCAGTCGCCGCGCGGTCTTCTTCGGAGCCGTTGATGGCGATCTTGAACTTACGCGGCAGGTAGGCGAACTCGGGGTGGAAGGTGCTCCACTCGCGCAGGATTTCAGCATACGGACGCGGATCGATCACTTCGTCGGCGGCAACACCGGCCAGCTCGTCGGAAGTGATATTGCGGATGCAGTTGCCGGAAGTCTGGATCGCGTGCATTTCCACGGTTGCCAGTTCGGCCAGGATGTCCGGCGACTCTTCCAGCTTGATCCAGTTGAACTGGATGTTCTGACGGGTCGTGAAGTGGCCGTAGCCGCGGTCGTACTTGCGCGCGATGTGGGCGAACTTGCGCACTTGCGGCGCCGACAGCAGGCCGTAAGGCACGGCAATCCGCAGCATGTAGGCATGGCGCTGCATGTACAGGCCGTTTTGCAGGCGCAGGATGCGGAACTCGTCTTCCGCCAGTTCATCCGACAAGCGGCGCCGTACCTGGTCGCGGTATTGGGCGACGCGTTCCTTGACTATCTGGTGATCGTATTGATCGTAGCGATACATCTTCGTCTTCCTTATGGGTTGTGGCCAGACTCACCACGCCTTTATAAATAGATGCCGGGACTCTTGTCGCGAGTCCCTTGGTAATTCAGTAAATCAACTTTACGGCAACGGTGGTCAAGGTCACTGCCAGCAAGCCGCGCAGGAATTTTTCCGGGACCGCACGCGCCGCCAGCGAGCCAATCGTGATGCCTGGCACCGAGCCGAGCAGCAGCGATCCCAGCAGGCTCCAGTCGATCGATCCCAGCCACCAGTGGCCGAGCGCGGCAATCGCGGTCAGCGGCACCGCGTAGGCGATGTCGGTGCCGGCGACTTCCGCCGGCGACAGGCGAGGATACAACAGCACCAGGATGGTTGCACCCACCGCGCCGGCGCCAATTGATGACATCGTCACCAGCGCGCCCAGCACCACACCGGCAACCACGGTTGCTAGCGTCAGGTTCCTGCCGTGCAAATGCTTTTCCGGATGCGCATTCAGCCATTTTTGCAACTTGCCCTTGAACAGCAGCGCGATCACGGTCAGCAGCACCGAGATGGCGATCGAATAGCGGATCACCTGACCGATTTCAGCGCTGATGCCGCCGAAATATTTGAGTATCAATGCAGTAGCGATAGCCGCCGGCAACGCGCCCAGCGACAGTAATTTGACGATGTCCCAGCGCACGGTGCCGCGCGAGCGGTGGGCCACAGTACCGGCGACCTTGGTCACCGATGCAAATGCAAGATCGGTGCCCACCGCGACGCTGGGATGGATGCCGAACAGCAGTGTCAGTAGCGGCGTCATCAGCGATCCGCCACCGACACCAGTCAATCCCACTAGTAATCCGACGGCAAAACCGCTTACTACATAAGAAACAGTCATATCACCTCGTACTAAACACCCAGAATCGTAATAAACTTCACATCTATCTCCAACTACAGACTATTTATTTGCTTATATGCGCATTTGATATATGCAAATACAGCGAATGCGTTTGCTGCCTGGCTCTAAATTTGTCTGTTTGATAATTTTTTGGAAATATAAAACAGATTCTTAAGTAGAAACATAGAAAATAGAAAACCAAGGAAAAGTCATGAATCTCCATCAGTTCCGCTTTGTCCGTGAGGCAGTGCGGCAAAACTATAACCTGACTGAGGCCGCCAAGGCACTGTATACATCGCAACCAGGTGTTTCCAAGGCGATCATCGAGCTGGAAGAGGAGCTTGGTGTTGATATTTTCACACGGCACGGCAAGCGGATCCGCGGCCTGACCGAGCCGGGCAGGGCGGTGCTGAAATCGGTTGAGCTGATCATGCAGGAGATCGACGGCTTGAAGCGCATCGGCAATGAATACGCGGCGCATGACAGCGGCAGCTTCACGATTGCGACGACGCACACCCAGGCGCGCTATGCGCTCCCTAAGGTGGTGCAAGCGTTTACCTTGAAATTCCCGAAAGTGCGTTTGTCGTTGCTGCAAGGCAACCCGAAACAGGTGGCCGACATGGTGCGCAATGACCAGGCCGACCTGGCTTTGGCGACCGAGGCGATTGTCAACGCTGACGGCCTGGTGACCTTGCCATGCTACCAATGGGAACATGTGGTGGTGGTGCCGCCGGATCATCCTTTGCTGCAATCGAAGGCGATCACGCTGGAGGAAATCGCTGCTTTCCCGCTGATTACTTACGATAGCGCCTTTACCGGGCGCACCAAGATCGACCACGCGTTCGCCTTGCGCAACTTGAAGCCGGATGTGCTGCTGGAGGCGATTGATGCCGATGTCATCAAGACGTATGTCGAGTTGGGCATGGGGGTGGGGATCATTGCTGGCATGGCATTCGATGCGGAGCGGGATGTTGGCTTGCGGTCGATTCCGGTTGGGCATCTGTTTGGCACCAATATTTCGCGGGCTGCGGTGAAGCAGGGGGCTTATCTGCGTAGTTATGTTTATACCTTCATCGAGTTGCTGGCGCCGACGATGAATCGCAAGTTGATTGAGCAGGTGATGAATGGCGAGAAGGATATGTACGAGTTGTAGGATCGCCGGTCATGCGCTGTTGCAGCTAAATGGCAACTAGCTAAATAGGACAGAGTTAAATGGGGTCAGAGTTTTTTTTCGGCAGGGTTTCGCCGAAAATTACTCTGACCCCTTTTAACGGCCTACGGAGTGAGTGCGGTGGTGCATCTACAACTGCGATCATCGTTACTTAATACTGTCGCTACTCCGTGGGGGCTTGCCGGGGGCGGCCCGGCGGCCGCTCACTTTCTTTGCTTCGCCAAAGAAAGTAAGCAAAGAAAGGCGATCGCACAGCCGTTGCCCGCCTTCGGCGGGTCCCCAAATGAGCCGCGCGCCAGTCGGATGGGACACAAACTCGCTGCGCTCAAACATGTGTCCCATAATTCCCGACTGTCGCACGGCTCATTTGGCAACGTCAGCATGCGAAAAGTCAAAAACAACGGCAACGTCAAAAACAACGTCAACTTCAACAGCAACAGCAACAGCAACTGCAACATCAAAACCAACACCGAGAAGTTAAATGGGGTCAGAGTTTTTTTTCGCGGTTTTTGCGAAAATTACTCTGACCCCATTTAACGAACCACGGAGTGCACACCGTGGCACTCAATGCTTCTTAGCCGTTACTTAATAACCAGCATCCCGCATCGCATCTTCCGTCGCATGCAACGCCACTTCAATACGATGCAGCGCATGACGTTGCAGCTCTAGCACGCGTGGGTCGTCTTCGCGTTGGGCGGCGTCGTTGCGGGCGCGGGCCAGGGCGTCGGCGGCGTCATGCAGGCGGCCGCGGTGGTCGAGGTTGGCGTCGGGGCGTTCTCCGCGGTACATGTCCTTGCCTACATACTCGCCGAGCTGGGTGATTTCGCGCGTGGCGGCATCGATTTCAGATAGAGCCACTTGCTCATTCCTGCCCATTTCCCAGTTGTCGCCAGGACGATGGTCGATCAACCAGCGGGCTGCGTGCAGGTCGGCTAACGCGTGCTGATACGCGCCGTGGTGGCCTGGTTCGTCGGCTTGTGCCGCGAGCGGTAATACCGCTGGGATCAACAGCAGGGATAGTGTAAGTTTGTGTATCAATTTCATGACAGCTCCGTGATTATTCTTGTATGGCGAAAATAGATTGAGGCTTCGATTCGACGCTATTCAGACGGAAAATTTCTGCGCGGCAATTATACAGTCCGCGCCGTTCAAATTAGTAGCGATAGTAGTAGGGATGGGGAGCGTAATAGCCGCGTGCGGGCACGACGACGCAGCCGGTAATGGCTGTACACAAGGTGATGCCGAGCACCACGAGTCCGATGAGCTTTTTCATTTTGGCCTTCTTTCCTGTTTGAGTTACCAGGACTTCAGAATGCCACTAACATCTTGCTACATGTGCTTCGAGGGAGTGTGAGATGTAACCGTTTGTAGACATCATCCGGACAAGAAATGTCCGGATGATCGATACGATTATTCGCCGACGACGGCCGGTTCGAGCTTGCTGTGCAAGGTGATGGCAGGCACTCTGCGCACCAGCCACAGGGCGATCACGGTCACTATCACAGCGAGCCCGACGCCCATGTGAATGGCGCCGATCAAGGCTTCGCGCGCAGCGACCAGCAATAGCTGACCTTGATGGCCGGCATTCGCCAGTTGTGCCAACACCGTGGTTTGGGTTTCGTGGCTGATCAGGATCTGCGGATCGGAAAAACTGCTGAACCAGTCATCCGCTTTTTGTTCACTCAGCGCCTGATGCACGCTGCCGGCATACATGTGATTGATCAGCGTGCCGATGATCGCGGTGCCAAGCATGCTGCCGATCATGCGCAGCGATTGCATCAGCGCCGTCGCGATGCCGAGGTGTTCACGGCCGGCTTCCTGTTGAATAAAGATGGTCAGGTTCGGCAGGATGAAACCCAGGCCCAATCCGCCGACCAGCATGAAAGCGGCGATGACGCCATGCGAAGTCCAGCGGTTCGATATCACGACGCCGAGGCAGGACAGCGCCAGCAACGAGAATCCGATATACAGCATGATGTTCGGATTCTTCAGCCTGGTGATGATGCGGCCGTTGGAAATGCTGCCGACCATGATGCAGGCCACCAGCGGTGTAATCAGCAGGCCGGCCTCTTGCGGCGACAGGCCGAAACCGCCCTGATACAGCAGTGGCGCGTAGAACATCAGCGAAAACATGGAAAATCCGCTGAGTACCGACAGCAGGAAGAGCGTCGACAATTTCTTGTCGAACAGCAGATCGAATGGCAGGATCGGCTGCGGCGTATGATGCTCCCATTTCCAGAGCACGATGAAGGCTACGATACTGAAAGCCAGCAGGCCCAACATGGCCAGCGACAGGCCGTGCTTGGGCAGCATTTCGACAAACAGCTGCAGGGAACCTAGTGCCGCAGTGATCAGCAGCGCGCCCGGCCAGTCGAGACGGATCTTGGCGTCCGGGTGGGTGTGGCGCAGGTGCGGCAGGTATTTGTAGACGAAGAACAGCGACAGCACGCCGACCGGCAGGTTGACATAGAACACCCAGCGCCAGCCCCAGTATTGAGTCAGGAAGCCGCCCAGCGAAGGCCCCACCGCGGTGGCGATGCCGAATGCCGTGCTCATCAGGACCTGCCAGCGCAAGCGCACGTGGGCGCCGGGGAATAGGTCGGGGATGCAGGCGAATGCGGTACCGACCAGCATACCGCCGCCGATGCCTTGCAAGCCGCGCGCAATCACCAGCCACAGCATGCTGTCGGCCATGCCGCACAGGATCGAGGCGGCGGTGAACAGGATGATCGAGACCAGCACGAACGGCTTGCGTCCATAGAAATCGCCGAGCCGGCCGAAGATCGGCACAGTGATTACTGAAGTCAGCAGATACGAGGTGGCGACCCAGGCATACAGCTCGAAGCCTTTCAATTCGGCAACGATGGTTGGCAAGGCGGTGCCGACCACGGTCGAGTCAAGCGCCACCAACATCACCACGAAGGCGATGCCGAGCATGGCAAGCAATGATTCACGGAAAGGTAAAACCTGGTCGCTCGAATGAGCGGAGGCAGAATGGATGGCCATATGATTGTTTATCGGCGGAGTCGCCGGTTGATGGAACAGTGCATGGAATCTGTAATTGATTGCTGTTAGGCACAGCTTGAAGGTTCAGCTTGATACGGATTGATACTTATTGCGCAGACAAGATGATACGCCCCTTGGCCGGTTTCTGCTGCGCGCCGTCCGCGGCAACTTATAATCACGGCCCCAAGCCAATTTTTTTATCTGAAAAATCACACCCTGAGAAGTAGTAACGCAAGCGATGAAAAAAACAGACACCAAGGCGCTCAACGTCGTCGAGCAGCACGGCCAGGCCAGCTTGTCGCCGGCACAGAAAAGCTTCAATGCGCTGCTCAAGAAGCTGGAAACCGAGCGCCAGCTACTGGCAGCGTGGCAGCAAATGATCCCCTTGCTTCAGCAGCACCATGTCAATCAATACCAGCCGCTGATGCGCAGCTACCACGCGCTGGTGGCGCAGTTGGTGCGCTTGCTCGACGATGCCTATTCGGCGAAAGGCTTGAGCCGGCACGATCAGGAAAAGATCAGCCACATCATCTGTTCGGTCGGTGCCGCCATCATCGGCGACAGCGACGCTGCGGATTTGAAACGGATCTACCGGATGCATGGCGGCGCCGATGTCGATACAGCGGAATGGCAGCAAGAGGATTTCGTGGAATTCGAGCAGGAGGCAGAAAGCGACCGCCATGCGTCGGCGGAACATGCGCACGAGCGCGCCTCAAAAAAACGAAAGAAATCGGCCAAGGCTGCCGCCCGGGAAGCCAAGCAACAGGAAGAACTGCAAAACGCCAGTCAATCAGTGCGCGAAGTCTATCGCAAGTTGGCAAGCGCCTTGCATCCCGACCGCGAGCAGGATCCGCTGGAACGTGTGCGCAAGACCGCGTTGATGCAAAGAGTGAATATCGCCTATGACAAGAAAGATCTGCTCGGCTTGCTGGAATTGCAGCTGGAAATCGAGCAGATCGACCAGAGCCGCATCAACTCCCTGTCGGAACAGCATCTTCGGCACTACAGCAAGGTATTGACCGAGCAGTCGGCGGAACTGCGTGACGAGATTGCCGGGCTGGAGGCGGAGTTCCGGATGCGCTTCAACTTCGATCAGCAGGAGGCGATGTCGCCGGCGCTGGCGATGCGTCACCTGAAGAGCGCGATCAAGGGCGTCCAGCAAAACATCAATGCGCTCAAGAGCGATTTGCTGGCATTTGAAGATGTCAAAAACATCAAAGCGTGGCTCAAGAGTTATCACATCTAGACGGCCTGTTTCTCTGGGCAGCATCGTCAAGTGTGGCGTGAAATTGTCTTTTTTATCATGTTTTTACGGGGCCAGCCTGCCGCTCCAGCGCCGTCTTGATCGACATGTCGATGGCTGAATTGGCCGGAATCAAGCGGGGATAATTTATAATCATGTCTTTGCGCCCAATTCCAATGAATCCGCTCCCCCCCAGTTTTTCCGATCAGACGCTGCGCCAGGTGCGGCGTGCATGGCGTAAATACGGCATTTTATGGATGGGAGCGGTGCTGGTCGGCTTGATCGCCGTGCTGTATGCCTGGCTGATGGACGTCGGTTTCGGCATGTTTCGCTCGATGCAGCAATCCCACTTCTGGTTGCCCCTGTTTATCACGCCGGCGATCGGCGCCTTGTGCGTGTGGGCTACGCGCCGTTATTTTCCCGGTTCTGAAGGCAGCGGCATCCCGCAAGTGATCGCGACGCTGGAAGAGGACACCACCAAGCGCGGTCAATCGTTATTGTCGCTGAAGATCCTGGCGGGCAAGATCGGCATTTCTTTCATCGGCATCCTGGGCGGCTTTACCATCGGTCGCGAAGGGCCGACAGTGCAGGTCGGGGCGGCCTTGATGTTCAACCTGCGGCGCCTGTATCCACGCGCCAGTGCCGCGCTGGAACGGCGCTTGATACTGGCGGGTGCGGCGGCCGGTTTGTCGGCTGCGTTCAACACACCGTTGGCAGGGATCGTGTTTGCGATCGAGGAACTGACGCGCAGTTTCGAACATCGCGCCAGCGGCGTCGTGATTACCGTGATCATCTTTGCCGGCGCGGTGGCGCTTGGCTTGAACGGCAATTACACTTATTTCGGCACGATCAACATCGACAGCAGGTTGACCGACATGCTGGCGTTGGCGGTATTAGTCACCGGCATCCTGACCGGGATTGCCGGCGGCATATTCTGCTGGCTACTGTTGAATACCAAGCGCTGGATTCCGGCGCAGCTCCAGCAATTGCGCAGTGATCGTCCGATTGCCTTTGGCGCCTTGTGCGGGTTGCTGGTGGCGGTCATCGGCGTGATCGCCGGCGGTGCGACCTTTGGCAGCGGCTATGTCGAGGCAAAGGGTGTGCTGGAAGGGCAGCAGCATCTGTCAGTGTTTTACCCGTTCCTGAAAATGGCGTCGATGGTGTCATCCTATCTGCCGGGCATTCCGGGCGGTATTTTTGCACCGTCGCTGTCGATCGGCGCCGGCTTCGGCAACCTGTTGCACCAGTTGTTCGATCACACCTCGCTGCCGATGCTGATTGCATTGGCGATGGTGGGTTACCTGGCGGCGGTCACGCAGTCGCCGATCACGGCATTCGTGATCGTGATGGAAATGATTAACGGCCATGCATTGGTGATCTCGCTGATGGCGACGGCATTGATTGCCAGCCGCGTTTCGCGCTTCTTCGCACCGCCGCTGTACGACGCGCTGTCGGAGCGGTATCGCGTGGCGGCAGCTGAAGTGGTCGAGAATTTTGAAAAAACAGAAGTTAAAAAATTAGAAAATGAGTCGGAAAAATGATTAATACTGATATGGTGGCTTACTACGCCAAACGTGCCGCAACTTACGATGAGATTTACCAGCGCCCGGAGCGTCAGGATGAATTGCTGACGCTGCAGGTGCGCGTGCAAGAGTTGATGGAAGGCCACGATGTGCTGGAGCTGGCCTGCGGCACTGGATTCTGGACCGAGCAGATCGCCGCATCGGCTAATTCGGTGCTGGCGACCGACATCAATCCGGAAATGATCGCGTTGGCCAAGTCCAGGAATTTGCCGGCCGACACAGCCAGTTTTGCGCTGCAGGACATCAATGATTTTCAGCCGGAGCGGCAGTTCACCGCCTGCTTCCTGGGATTCTGGTGGTCGCACGTCGGCCGCCAGGACCAGGTGAAATTCATCGCCAAGCTGCGCGAAAAACTCGGCAAGGACATCCTGCTGGTGATGATCGACAACGGCTACGTGGAAGAGGTCAGCACACCGATCGCGCGCACCGATGCCGAAGGCAATACCTACCAGTTCCGTACCTTGCCCAACGGCGAGCGTTACGAAATCATGAAGAACTTCCCA
The DNA here is from genome assembly GCF_044745265.1 of Collimonas sp. NPDC087041. NCBI lineage: Bacteria > Pseudomonadati > Pseudomonadota > Betaproteobacteria > Burkholderiales > Oxalobacteraceae > Collimonas > Collimonas sp. NPDC087041. The sequence continues at coordinate 21,652 of NZ_JBIUZX010000004.1, read as the reverse complement.
ACCGACAGCGGCTTGCGCAAGAAGCTCTCGCCGATCACCCGCGAGTTGCGCATCTTGCGCCTGGAGTATTACTGGTTATTGAGCTGCCGTATTAAATAATCCTCATCAAGTCTTGGCGCCGGCGGCCGGCAAGTCCGGCGCAACGGTCTCTGCCGGCGCCGGCTGCCCCACCGCCGTCAGCGGGAAGTTCGACCACTCATTGGCAAAGTGCACGCTCGGCTCGTCGTCGACTTTCTTCTTGATGCGCAGGTTGAAGCCGCGGGTTACTTCACTCTGGGTTTGCGGCTTGGCGCGGATGCCGGCCAGCAGCGCTACGCCGTTCAGGTCGAAGCCGTTGACGCCATAGATTTCGATCGGTTGCAGCAACAGGCGGCGCAGGCGGCGGTCTTCCAGCATTTCGGCGCCGGTTTCGCGCATCAGGCGTAGCGCCTGATCGACATCTGAGTCGTGGGTAATATTCAGTTTCAGCGTGGCGTACGTGTATTCGCGCGAATCGTTCCTGATAGCCGCGATTTGTGAAAACGGCACGTTGTGCACTGAACCGTTGCTGTCGCGCAGGCGGACTGTGCGGATCGTCAGGTTTTCCACCGTGCCGGCATGGCCGTTGCCGACGTCAACCCAATCGCCGACCGACATCGAATCTTCCATCAAAATGAAAACGCCGGTGATCAAGTCCTTGACCAGCGATTGCGAACCGAAGCCGAAGGCCAGGCCGACCACGCCCGCGGAAGCCAGCAGCGGCGTGACGTTGATGCCGAGGTTGGCGAGGGTAGTGATGACCGTTATCGTCAGGATCGTCAGCATCAGCGCATTGCGCAGCAACGGCAGGATGGTGCGCATGCGGGTACTCGGATTGCGGCGCGAATAGCGGCTGGTGCGGCTGGGGTTGATCGCTTCCTGGATGAAGGTATCGAGCATGATCCAGACCAGCCACGCTACCACCAGCGTGATGCCGATCTTGCCGATGGCGGCGACGATCATCTGGCCGATCAAGGTAGCGTTCGCGAATTCCAGCAGCGAGTGTTCCCAGATCCTGGTCAGTAACTCAAAGGAGCCGATCCAGAGGCAAAGTTGCAGCAGGTTGAAACCGACATTCTTGAGGCGTTCGATGTAAGGCGATTGCCGGCGCAACGGGACAGTCGCGGTCTTGCGGTTGCGTACCCGCCGCAGCAAGGCGTTGATGAAGAATGTCGCGACCATGAGAGCAACGCTGCCCAAGGCATGGTTGAGTGCGGAATTGCTGCTGGAGAGATCGAGGATGGTGGCGGCACTGACCACGATGCTTAACAGCAGTATCGGTACATACCAGAGTGCGGCAACCACTTCCAGGGTTTCCATGCGCGCGGGATGATTGCGGCGGACTTCAAGCGGCCGGTTGCGGATGATATGCGCCACCGGGCGCCGGAACCGCAACGCGAATACACCACCCAGGATTGCGGCAACCAGGCTCGACAAGGTCGCCACTACGCTGGACAGGTGCACGCCGATAATTTCGTTGACTTGCGGATTGTCGAGCACATCGCCAAGCCAGCCGGTGCAGCCGATGACAAACAGCAGTTTCCAGGCGCGTTGAAACAGGATGCGCATGGCCACCATGCGATGGCCGCCATGCGTCAGTGAAAAGATGATGGCGCACACCGCCTGGAACAGGCGGCCGCCGATCAATGTGTACAGCAGCACCGTAGCCAGCGTGCGGCCGAGCGACGGCTCCAGGCTGATCACCACCGAGATGACAACCACCAAGGCTAGCAGGATAGGCGCGATGTGGCGCAGGATGTACAGCAACAATTCCTTCATGCTGGGGTCGGGCGGCAAGGTGACATCGACCTTGAAGTGCTGATGCACGCGTTTGCCGATGTGCTGGATGGCAAAAGCGACAACGCCGAACAATGCCAGCATTTCCAGGAAGTTGGCCAATGCCTGCAGCCCGGTTTCAGAATCCTGGCGGTCCAGTATGGTCGACAAATCCTGCCCGGCCAGCGCGAACTGCTGGCTCCAGTATTTCTCCGGCGTGATCACCTGGTGCAGGTGCGACTGGAAGGTGCCGAGGCTGTTGGAGATCAGCCCGATGAAGCCCTTTTGTGTTGGCGAGGCTTTGCTGTTTTGTTGCTCGGCCTGGATCAGCGTAGCCACCAGGCTGCCTGTTCCCGGCGAGTTTTGCAGGACCTTGGACAGCGATTCCAGCGGCGACGCCGGAGCGGCTGGCGCGGCAGGAGGCGTGCTGGCGCTAGCACTGGCTGCAGCAGCCGGTGCTGAATGAACAGAACCGCTGTGTGCCAGCAGCAGGCAAAGCATCAAGACCGTCAGCAGACCGGTTAACATGCGGGCCGGTATGGCTCGAAAATGGCAGGTTTTCATGTCGGCGGGGCATAAGTCATAAAGTGGTGATCTTACCGTACCGCCGCCGCCGGGTACGATATTGTCGGATTGATACTGCTCCTTTTTGCGCATATGGAAATGCAAATGGCAGCTATTCAACTCAAATGATGGGTTGACCTACCCAATGGCCATAAGCTCTGTTCGCCAGGTTCAACTATCTACATTCATTTGACCGGCAGTGCAGTTACCAAGGGGTTGGGAAGCAGGTAACTGGCTCTTCGAACAAAAACATAAGACGAGACACCCTGACGATAGCCGCGCGACGGCTGCTTCAGCGGATATACATAGGAGCAATTCGATCATGATTGAACAACAACTCCAGCCCACCCAGGGCATGGGAGAGGCGATCGCTGTCAGCGAAAGCAAAATAGATCAATATTTCCAGATTAGCGCACGCGGCAGCACCCAGCGCCGTGAGGTTGTTGCCGGCATCACCACTTTCCTGGCCATGGTGTACTCAGTGTTCGTGGTGCCCGGCATGTTGGGCAAGGCTGGTTTTGATGTCAGTGCGGTGTTCGTTGCCGTCTGTCTGACAACCGCGTTTGGTTCGCTGCTGATGGGTTTGTGGGCGCGTTTGCCGATCGCGGTTGGTTGCGCGATTTCGCTGACGGCGTTCACCGCTTTCGGCCTGGTGCTGGGCAAAGGATTGTCGCCTAACGTCGCCCTCGGTGCGGTGTTCCTGATGGGGTTGGTGTTCACCGCGATTTCAGTAACCGGCGTGCGCTCCTGGATCCTGCAAAACCTGCCGGCCGGGGTTGCGCACGGCACTGGCGTCGGCATTGGCCTGTTCCTGTTGTTGATCGCTTCGAATGAAGTCGGCCTGGTGGTGAAGAACGCCGGTGATGGCTTGCCGGTTGCGCTCGGCCATATCACTGCGTTCCCAGTTGTCATGAGCGTCATCGGCCTGGCTGCGATTTTCGGCCTTGAGCGTCGTCGTGTGCCGGGCGGTATCCTGCTGGTCATTGTCGCCCTGTCGGTCGTCGGCCTGATTTTCGATCCAGCCGTCAAGTACACGGGTGTGTTTGCCTGGCCGGCACTGAGCACTCCTGGCCATGCTTCGCTGATAGGCGCAATGGATATCAAAGGCGCACTGAGCATGGCCGTGTTGCCGAGCGTTCTGGCGCTGGTGATGACTGCGGTGTTCGATGCGACTGGCACGATCCGCGCCGTAGCCGGCCAAGCCGGGCAAGTCAATGAAAAGGGATACATCCACAACGGTGGCAAGGCATTGACGGCGGATTCGCTCAGCTCGATTTTTGCCGGCCTGTTCGGTGGTGCTCCTGCTGCGGCTTATATTGAATCAACGGTTGGCACTGCTGCCGGCGCCAAGACTGGCCTGACTGCAGTCGTGGTCGGCGTGCTGTTCCTGGCTGTGATTTTCTTCTCGCCGCTGGCTGGGCTGGTGCCGTCGTACGCAACCGCTCCTGCATTGATGTATGTCGGCTTGCTGATGCTGAGCAGCGTCAGCCGGATGCACATGGAAGATACCGTCGACGCCATGGCTGGCCTGGTATGCGCCGTATTCATCGTGCTGACCTGCAATATCGTGACCGGCATCATGCTGGGTTTCTGCACCCTGGTGATCGGTCGCATCGTTGCCGGTGAATACCGCAAGCTGAACTTCGGCACCGTGGCGATTGCCGTCGCACTGGCGGCGTTTTATGCAGGCGGTTGGGCGATCTGATGCCCTTGCACGATATACAGAAATAATGAATTCGGCTCTTTGAGTCTCCTCAGATAGTCGACTTGTGGCGGCGCCGTCCCCCGGCGCCGCCTTTTTTATTTGGCTGACGACATGCGTTTATGCCGCCGGCAAATCGTCTTCGATATAAGCGCGAATCACGTCATCGAAGCTGCTGTCGCCGCTGAAGCCCAAGGCGTTGGCACGGCTGGCATCCCATGCCCCCGGCCAGCTTGAAATGATCCTGTCGATGGCCGCATCGTGTTTCCATTCCACGCGTGCCGCCACGTCTTTCCCGCCAACCCGTTCCAGCGCCGCGACCATTTCTGCGACGGTGACCGAGATGCCCGGCAAATTGATGGTGCGGCTTTTCCCCAATGCATCGGCAGACAGCGAATAGCCATGTATCAGGGCGGCGATCACCTTGCGAGGCGACAGCAGCCACAGGCGCACATTCGGCCCGACCGGGCATACCGAAGGCAGGCCGTTGAGTGGTTCGCGGATGATGCCGCTGGCAAACGATGACGCGGCCTGGTTCGGCTTGCCGGGGCGTACGCTGATGGTCGGCAGGCGCAGTACGCGGCCATCGACGAAGCCCTTGCGGCTGAAGTCGTTGAGCAGCAGCTCTGCAATTGCCTTCTGGGTACCGTAGGACGACTGCGGATTGAGCGCGGTATCGTCCTGCACCACGGCAGGAAGTACACCGCCGAATACCGCCACCGAGCTGGTGAAAATCACGCGCGGCACATGACCGCAGGCGCGGCAGCGTTCCAGCAGCAGGCGCGAGGCGTCCAGGTTGATGCGCATGCCGAGATCGAAATCCGCTTCCGCCTGGCCGCTGACAATCGCTGCCAGATGGAAGATGGCGGCAGTCTGGGTAGTGATCACGCGTTCCAGCAAGACGCTGTCGGTGATATCGCCGGTGACTTGCTCGATGCGGGCATCGTCGAAGCCGTTCGCGGCGACCACGTCGACCAGGATAATCTTGCTGATGGTTTGCAACTGACCGCTGCGGTCGGGTAGGCTGCCTTGTTTGAGCAAGCTACGGGCCAGGCGCTGGCCGAGGAATCCGGCGCCGCCGGTGATAACGATTTGCATGAGTGAATCCTTGTGTGAAATGAGTTCTGGTTACAGCCACGGCTTGAGCCAGCCCAGCCCTGCGGAGGTGGCGCCACGCGGCCGATATTCGCAGCCGATCCAACCCTGGTAACCGAGCGCATCGATCAGCTCGAACAGGTAGGGGTAATTGATTTCGCCGACATCGGGTTCGTGCCGTTCCGGTACGCCGGCGATCTGGATGTGGCCGATGCCAGCCTGCGGACGCACCATGTCGCGCCTGAGTTTGACTGCCAGGTCGCCTTCGACGATCTGGCAGTGGTACAGGTCGAACTGCACTTGCAGGTTATGTGCGCCGACTTCGGCACAGATCGCTTGTGCGTCATCCTGGCGGTTCAGGAAAAATCCCGGGATGTCGCGCGTATTGATCGGTTCGATGACAATCGTGATGCCGTGTGCAGCAGCCTGGGCGGCGGCGTAGGCCAGGTTTTCCAGATACACGGCGCGATGCTGGGCGCGATCTTGCTGCGGCTGGATCAGGCCGGCCATCACGTGCAATTTCTTGTTGCCCAGCACTTGCGCATATTCCAGTCCGGTTGCAACGCTGCGCTTGAATTCTTCTTCGCGTCCCGGCAGCGAGGCGATGCCGCGCTCACCGGCGGCCCAATCGCCTGGCGGGGCGTTGAACAATGCCTGGGTCAAGCCGTTGTCTTGCAATCGTGCTTGCAGGTCGGCGGCGGCATATTCATACGGGAAAAGAAACTCCACACCTTTGAAACCATCCTTGGCTGCAGCCGAGAAGCGGTCAAGAAAGGCGTGTTCGTTGTACATCATGGTGAGGTTGGCGGCAAAACGTGGCATTGCAAACTCCAAAAAAGTAATTTGTAGGGTGGGCACAAAGTGCCCACGCAGTAGCGACTGTGTATCCGCGTGGGCATTACATGCCCACCCTACGCGGCATGTTAGCGGTTGACCATCTTGGCTGGCGTCTTGAGGATGGCAATCGCGCCGACCACCAGCATCCCGGCCAGCATGAACATGCCGGTCTCGTTGTTATGCGTCGTATCCTTCAGCCAGCCGACCAGGAACGGGCTGACGAAGCCCGCCAGGTTGCCGACCGAATTGATGACCGCGATGCCGGCGGCGGCGCCGGTGCCTGAAAGGAAAGCAGTCGGCAGCGACCAGAACAATGGTGAGCAAGTCAGCACACCCATCGCGGCCAGCGACAGGAAGATGATGGCGATCACGGTATTGTCGGCGGCGATGGCCGATACCACGAAGCCGATCGCACCCAGCAATGCCGGCACGATCAGGTGCCAGCGTCGCTCACGCATGCGGTCCGAACGGCGGCCGATCAGGATCATCGCGAACACTGCGCAAAGGAAGGGAATCGCGCTGATCAGGCCGATCTTGAAATCGCCGACCACGCCGGATGCCTTGACCAGTGTCGGCAGCCAGAACGTCAAACCGTATTGGCCCATGACGATGCAAAAATAGATCAGGCACATATGCCAGATGCGGATGTCCTTGAATACGGCCGCGGTCGATTTCGGGCTGTGCTTGTCCTTTTGATCAGCGCGGATTTCCGCTTCGAGGAAATCCTTCTCCGATTCAGTCAGCCACTTGGCTTTGCGAATACTGTTGTCCATCACGAAAACCACCGCAATGCCGACCACAATGGCTGGAATCGCTTCGATCATGAACATCCACTGCCAGCCATGCCAGCCGCTGGAACCGTGGAACGCTTGCATGATCCAGCCCGACAAGGGATTGCCGAAAATGCCGGCAATCGGAATCGCCGCCATGAAAGTCGCGACCACTTTAGCGCGCCGATGCGAAGGGAACCAATAGGTCAGGTAGAGGATGATGCCGGGATAGAAGCCGGCTTCCGCCAAGCCCAGCAGGAAACGCAGCACATAGAACTGGGTTGGGGTCTGGACCCAGGCAAAGCATGCCGACAGGATGCCCCAGGTGATCATGATGCGGGCGATCCACAGCTTGGCGCCGACCTTGTTCATCAGCAGGTTGCTGGGTAACTCGAACAGGAAGTAACCGAGGAAAAATATGCCGGCGCCAAGGCCGAAAACGGTTTCGCTGAAGCCCAGGTCCTGCGACATCTGCAGCTTGGCGAAGCCGACGTTGACGCGGTCCAGATAGGCCACCACGTAGCACAGCATGATGAATGGCACAAAGCGCCAGAAGACTTTCTTGTACAGATTTTCGGCTTGTTCAGCCGGCAGGCTGGCGCTAGCCTGTGTGATCGTTGCTGACATTTCATCCCCACTTATATGTGATTTTAAAAGAACTGGATGTTTCTATTATTTGAAACTTACCAACTTGTACTTGCTTGTTTGTACTGACTCGTGACACCTACCAACGTGCACCAAACACCCGGTGCAATTCCTCCAGGGCCGCAACGCTCAACGGCTCCGGCTTATCCCGTAACATCATCCAGAGACGCGCCGTTTCTTCCAGCTCTTCCAGCGCGAATGCCGCCTGCGAAACGCTTTCATGCCACACCACCGGTCCGAGGCGCTCCAGCAATACGCCGCGCACGGTAGACGCCAATAATTTGACCTGCTCCGCCACTTGCGGATCGCCAGGACGGCAATACGGAATCAGCGGAATGCGTCCAACCTTCATCACCTGGTACGGCGTGATTGGCGGCAAAATCTCATTTTCATGCCAGACACCGGCCAGTGTCAGTGCTACCAGATTGCTCGAATGGGTGTGCACTACCGCTTGCATCTGCGGGTTGTTGTCGTACACCGCACGGTGCAAGGTCAATGTCTTCGATGGCTTGTCGCCGCTGACCCATTGGCCATTCAAGTCGACCTTGGCGATCTGCGCTGGAGCGAGTCTGCCGAGGCAGGCATCGGTCGGCGTGATCAGCCAGCCGTCATCCAGGCGGGCGCTGATGTTGCCGGCCGAGCCGACTGTGTAATTGCGCCGGTACAGGCTGGCGCCGATCTCGCAGATCTCTTCGCGCAGCGCCTGTTCCTTGAGTGAACCGTTGCTGCTGGAAGGATTGGCCGGTGTATTCATATGCGTGTCTCACCAAGATGACGCAGCGCTTTTTCAAAGAAATCGACGCTGCCGAAATTTCCCGATTTGAGCGCCAGCGCAATTGGCGACGCGCCAATCGATGCTGTCGCCGGTACGCCGGGATCGATTTGTGCGCCGATGCGCAACGCATGTACACCGAGTGCCTTGACCACCGCACCGGAGGTTTCGCCACCGGCAATCACGAAGCGCCGCACGCCGTTGTTCAATAGTGCGGCGGCGATATCGGCCAACGCTTGTTCGATCAACTGGCCAGCACGTTCGACGCCGAGTTCGGCTTGCACTTGCTTGACCTGTTCGGGTGTGGTGGTGGCGTAGATCAGTGCTGGCTGTTGTTGCAAGTGCTGCTGAGCGAAAGCCAGGGCTTGCGCTACCACTGGCTCGCCGCGCGCCAGCGCCAGTGGATCGATGCGGAATGCAGGGCGCTTTTCAATCCACGCACCGACCTGGGCGTTAGTCGCCTTCGAGGCGCTACCGGCCAACACCACCGACAAACCGTCTACCGCTGGAAGTGCGCTAGCCTGCGCACCTTGCTGCGGCTTGAGCAAGCCGGCGCGGATGAAATTGCCGGGCAAGCCAAGCGCGATACCGGAACCGCCGGTGACCAGCGGCAAATCCGCACAGGCAGCGCCAATGGCGTACAAGTCCTGGTTTTCCAGCGCATCGACAATCGCCATCCGCACGCCTTGTCGACGCAAGGTGGCGATCTCGGTAGCGATCTGTTCAGCGCCCTTGGAAACAATCGGATAGCCGATCAAACCGACCTTGGACGGTGTTTGCTGTTGCAGCACGCGCACCAGGTTGGGATCTGTCATCGGCGTCAGCGGATGATTCTGCATGCCTGATTCATTCAGCAACTGATCCTGGATGAACAGATGGCCGCGATACAGCGTGCGTCCGGTTTCCGGGAACACCGGGCAAGCGATGGTGAAGTCGCTGCCCAGCGCTTGCAGCAGCGCATCGGCAACCGGGCCGATGTTGCCTTGTGCGGTGGAGTCGAAGGTGGAGCAATACTTGAAGAAGAATTGGCGGCAGCCTTGCCGTTGCAGCCAGTCGAGCGCTGCCAGCGAATCGGCCACGGCTTCTGCCGCAGGCACGGTGCGCGATTTGAGCGCGACCACGATGGCGTCGACATCTTGCGGTGCACTGTCCGGTACGCCGATGGTTTGCACGGTGCGCATGCCTTCACGCACCAGCATGTTGGCGAGGTCGGTAGCGCCGGTGAAGTCATCGGCGATACAGCCGAGCAGCGGTTTTGTTGCCTGGGTTTGTGGTGCTGACATCGATTACTCCTGCGCGGTCGGCAACGTGATGCCGGGGAAAATCTTGATTACGGCGGAATCGTCCTCGCCGCCATGGCCGGCGGTGGATGCCATCATGAACATCTGGTGTGCAGCAGCCGATAGCGGCAATGGGAATTTGCTGGCACGGGCGGTATCGAGCACCAGCCCCAGGTCCTTGACGAAAATGTCGACCGCCGACAGCGGCGTGTAATCGGCTTTCAGGATATGCGGCACGCGGTTTTCAAACATCCATGAATTGCCGGCGCTGTTGGTGATGACTTCGTATAGCGCATCGGGATCGACGCCTTCGCGCATGCCCAATGCCATCGCCTCAGCCGCCGCTGCGATATGCACGCCGGCCAGCAACTGGTTGATGATTTTGACTTTCGAGCCGATACCGTGGGCGTCGCCGAGCTGATAAACCTTGCCGGCGATCGCTGCCAACACGGTCTTGCCTTTGGCATAGGCAGCGGCAGGGCCGGAGGTCATCATGGTCATTTCGCCGGAAGCGGCGCGCGCGGCGCCGCCCGACAGTGGAGCGTCGAGGAACAGCAAATCCAGTGCGGCCAGGCGTTCACCGAGCTTGACGGCGTATTCCGGCGCCACGGTTGCGCTGGCAATCACCAGGCTACCGGGGCGCATTGCCGCCGCTGCGCCTTGCTCACCGAACAGCACCTGCTCGGTTTGCGCGGCGTTGACCACTACGGTGATCACGACGTCGCACAAGGCGCCGAGTTCAGCGGGTGTCTGGCAGACGATGCCGCCTTCGCTGGCGAACTGTTGCAATACTTCTGGACGCACATCGCACGCATGAGTGCGCAGGTTGGCGCGCAGCAAAGAACGGGCGACGCCCAAGCCCATGGCTCCAAGGCCGATTACACCTACGTTGATAGTCATTGTTGATCCTGATTGACGGGTTATCTGGTTAGCGAGTTTTGGTAGCCGTAACGCTCTTGGCTTTGCTCTTTTGTGGCGCTTTGGCCTTGGCGTCGGTTGCGCCTTGCGCGAGGCGGCGCGCCGCGTTGAACATATGGTTTTGCGCCGCGTTGCGGGCGGCCAGCGCATCGCCGGCTGCAATCGCCGCTGCAATCGCCGCGTGTTCTTCGTAGACCTGGCGCATGAAGTCATCGCGCCGCGCTTCGTTGCTGCGGGTGACCGCGGTGGCGGCTTCCAGATATTGGCTGAGGAAGGCCAGCGTTTGCAGCAGGAAGGGATTGCCGGTTGCTTCGGCGATGCTGCGATGGAACATGACATCGGCCATTACGCCATCCCCACCGGCGTTGACATCGGCTTCGATGCCTTTCAGCGCGGTTTCGATGGCTTTCAGCTGGCGCGGGGTGCGGCGGGTGGCTGCCAATGCGGCTACTTCCGCATCGATGGCGCGGCGCAGTTCGACAATCTGCAGCACCGCATCGGCCGACGAGGCCTGATCGAACTGGATGCGCAACGGCCGCAGATGGCCTTGCTCGCTGACGTAGACGCCGCTGCCCTGGCGCGGCTCGACCGCGCCTTCATTCTTCAAGCGGGAAATCGCTTCGCGCACCACGGTGCGGCTGACGCCGAATTGCTCGGAGAGCACCGGTTCAGTCGGCAGTTTTGCGCCGGGACCGAACTCGCCGGTTTCGATTTTTTTCAGCAGTTCCTGGGCGACGGTGTCGCTCAGGGAAGTTCTGTTGGCATTCAGTTTATTGAACATTTTGTCTCTTCCAGCAGCATGTTTTTATCGTAATGTGACCATATCATCATACGAATTATTCGAAAAATCAAGGCCTGTTTCAAAGCCGCTGGCTGCGCAAAGCCAGTGTTTCCTATGGGTAATGCAGAAGATTCCATTCTTGTTGCACATCAAGGAACGCCCGGCTTTTACGCATTAATATGGGATAACGCAATGGCAAGCAGGGCCTGGAGGTCTAGGTGCGAGGCATCGCATTCCAGTAGAATCCTGTCCTTGTAGAAATGCCCGCCAGTCACGTCACCGCTATCAGGATCGCCATTCGATGAATCAATTCATGCGCTGCAGTCTATTGTCATCCACCGTCTTCTTGTCGTTGTGGAGTGGCGCTGCCTCGGCCCAAATCAGGATAGGCGTGGATATCGCCGTCACCGGTCCGGCGGCGGCCATCGGCGCGCCGACAAAAAATGCGATCCTGCTGTGGCCGAAAGAGATCGCCGGGCAAAAGGTCGAATACATCATCCTGGACGATGCTTCCGATCCGACCAATGCGGTGCGCAATGCGCGCAAGCTGATCAGCGAAGACAAGGTCGATCTGATCGTCGGCCCAAACACCACGCCGGCAGCACTGGCGCTGGTGGATGTGGTGGCTGAGGCGCACACGCCGATGCTGGCGCTGGCGGCGTCGGCTTCCATCGTTGAGCCGCAGGATGCCAAGCGCGCCTGGGTGTTCAAGTTGCCGCAAAACGATTCTCACATGGCCACTATCCTGACCCAGCACATGGCCGACAATGGCATCAAGACCGTCGGTTTCATCGGTTTCGCCGATGCCTATGGCGATAGTTGGTGGCGTGAATTTTCTCATCTGGCCGAGCTTAGGAAAATCAAGGTGGTGGCCAGTGAACGCTACAACCGCAACGACACTAGCGTGACCGGGCAGATCCTCAAGATCATGGCGGCGCAACCGGACGCGGTGCTGATTGCCGGTTCGGCGACGCCGGCGGTGCTGCCGCAAAAGACACTGGTCGAGCGCGGCTACAAGGGCCGCATCTACCAGACCCACGGCATCGCTACTGCCGATTTTCTGCGCGTCGGCGGCAAGGATGTCGAGGGGACTTTCTTCCCGACCGGCCCAGCGGTGGTGGCCAAGCAGCTGCCGCTGGCCAATCCGGTGCGGAAGACGGCGCTCGATTTCACCAAGCGTTATGAAGCCGCTTACGGCGTCGACACCATGACGCAGTTCGCCGCCGATGCGTGGGGCGCCTACATGCTGATCGCCAACGCGGTGCCGCAGGCGCTGAAATCCGCGCAGCCGGGTAGCAAGGCGTTCCGGGAGGCGCTGCGCGGTGCTCTGGAAAATACGCATGACCTGACGATTCCACAAGGCGTAGTCAACATGAATCCCAAGGATCACGTTGGATTGGACCAGCGCTCGCGCGTGATGGGGCGGATTGTGAATAACAAGTTCACCTACGCTTATGGCGGTTAGCCGTTTTAGAGTGCCGATTTTTTAGTCGCCACGAAACAAAAACAACAAGTAAAAATAATGAGTTTATTTAAATTATGGTTGCGCGGCTTTATTCCAGGACCAGTAGTGGTCAACGCCACCGAACGTCTGCGCGCTTGTTGCGGCGCCTTGCTCGGGATATTGCTGACCGGGCTGATTAGTCATTGGGCGCTCGGACCCGGCGCTGCGTTGCCCTTGCTGATCGCGCCGATGGGCGCTTCTGCGGTGCTGCTGTTCGCCGTGCCGGCCAGTCCCCTGGCGCAGCCGTGGTCGATCATCGGCGGCAACCTGGTGGCGGCAGTGATCGGCGTCGGTTGCGCACGCTGGATTCACGATCCGGTACTGGCTACGGCAATTGCCGTGTCCGCTGCAATCGGCGCGATGTTCGCGCTGCGTTGCCTGCATCCGCCGAGCGGCGCGGTGGCATTGACCGCGGTGCTGGGCGGTCCGGCCGTGACTAGCCAGGGCTTTCATTTCGTGTTGACGCCGGTGCTGCTCAATTCATTCTTGCTGCTGACGGTGGCGCTGCTGTTCAATAATGGCACCCGCCGTCGCTATCCGCATGTCGCTCAAGCCGATCCCGGCAAGCTGCATCAGACCAAGGACCAGCCAAGCGGCGCGCGCGTCGGCTTTACCCAGGAAGATCTGGACCACGTGCTGCAGCAGTACAACCAGGTGCTCGATGTCAGCCGCGACGACCTGGAAAGCCTGATCCGGCAAACCGAAATGCACGCGTACCGGCGCCGCCTTGGCGAGATCACCTGCGCCGATATCATGTCGCGCGATGTCGTCAGCGTCGAATACGGCAGCTCGCTGGAAGACGCCTGGGCGTTGCTGTTGAAGCATCGCATCAAGGCTTTGCCAGTCATCAATACGGCGCGGCGTTTGGTCGGCATCGTGACTCAGACCGATTTCATGCGGCAGGCGGATTTGCAGGTGTATCCCGGCTTCGATCAGAAGCTGAAGCAGTTCATCCGGCGCACCACCAGCACCCATTCGGACAAGCCGGAAGTTGTCGGCCAGATCATGACTTCCACGGTGAAGAGCGCGGCCCACGACATGCACATCGTCGAACTGGTACAGCCTTTGTCGGAGTTGGGCATCCATCACATACCGATTGTCGACGATGAAAACCGCCTGGTGGGCATGGTGACGCAGTCCGATATGGTGGCCGCCTTGTACCGCGGCAACGCGAATTTAGAACGCATTTCATGAATATCCGCGAGTGCGAACGCGGCTATTTGGGATGTAGTGCAAGGCGCGTCGCGCAGCCAAGGGTGGTTCCCTTGGCAAGCGGCGCAACGCAGCAATACGCCCAAATAGCCCGTTCCCTTCGGGTTCTTGCCAGAAAAGGCGCTGGCCGCGTTGCGCTCCCGCTCCTTGCCAATAGCTCGCTATTGGACGCGTCGCACGCCTTGCCAGAGCCTTTTCTGGCAAGAACGCATATCACGGATATTCATGAAATGAGTTCTAACCACAGTCTGAGCCGTTCAAAGCATGCCGTAATTGCCGCAAACCGTTGCTGGCCGTACAATGGCAGGGTTTTGGTGCACGCGGACATGTCCATGTCCGCAGTTAAACGGGAAACACGGCGCTGCGCGATCGACAGGATTGCCGGCACAACGTGTGCTGCCCCCGCAACGGTAAAACAAGCGTCGCCGGTTGAAATCCATATTTTCTTTTTCATCGGTCGACAGGGCGTATCTTCTACCACTGTGTTTCGGTCCAGCTGAGTTCAGCTTGGCCTGGCATGGGAAGGTAATGCGCTCCGACTTGTTAGCCCGGATACCGGCCAGATCAGGGGGAGTGGGGAAGAAGCGCAGTGCGCTGATTCACTGCTGCTGTTGCAACCGGGCTTGCGGGGAAGCAGGCCGGGGACTCTTATCGTATCCAAACATGACCTCATCTTTATCACGCCGCTGCGGCGCGACCTTGAAGCCGCTTGCGCTCGCTTCTACTATTCTCTCTATCGGCTTCGGCACGGCTATCGCGCAAACCGCGCCGGACCAGAACCTGGTGCCAGTCGTTGTGACTGCCGCGCGCGTCGAGCAACCGCAAACCGATGCATTGCCGCACACCACGGTCATCAGCGCCGAAGACATCCGCAATTCGCAGGCGCCTGACTTGCCGGCATTGCTGGAACGTGAAGCCGGCATGCAGATCACCCGCGTCGGCGGTCCCGGCCAGCAGGCATCGCTGTTCATGCGCGGCGCCAACTCGTCGGAAGCGTTGATCCTGATCGACGGCGTGCCAATCCGCCGCCAGGCTTCCTACGGTTTGCCGGCCTTGGAAAATATTCTGCCTGACCAGATCGATCACATCGAAATCGTGCGCGGCAACGTTTCCGCAATCTACGGTTCCGGCGCCATCGGCGGCGTGGTGCAGATTTTTACCAAGCGCGGCAGCGGCGCACCGTCTTTCAACGCATCGGTTGAGGCCGGCTCGCGCGGTACGTATCAAGGCAATATCGGCGTTAGCGGCAAGAGCGGCGACACCAGTTATGCATTGTCGCTGACCCGCTTCAAGACCGACGGCTTTTCCGCGCAGAATCCACTGCAAAGTCCGAACGTCAATCCGAACCGCAACGGCGACGGCAACACCAGCGTGTCCGGAGCGGTATCGCAGGAGTGGAGCAAGGGTAATGAAATCGGCGCGCGCATTTATGCCAACGACGCCAAATACACTTTCGACGATGCCTACGGCACGCCGACCGACCAGAACAACGGTCATTCGAAGAGCCAGTCGATCGCAGTGTTCTCGAAAAACCAATTCACCCAGGATTGGACTTCGACCCTGACGCTGTCGCAAAACGTCAACCGCGACAACCTGGAAGACCTGACCAATTTCGGCAACAGCAGCAACGGTTACAAGAGCACGCAGAACCTGCTGCAATGGGCCAATGAACTGCGCCTGTCGCCGATGTGGACGGCAACTGCCGGCGTCGATGCCGGTCGCGAAAAGGCCGACGTCAACTCCAACAGCAGCTACGGCAACAGTAGCAACAGCTATTCGCGTTCGACCTCCAGCGTGTACGCTGGCGTCCTCGGCAAAATCGGCGCGAATCAGTTGCAGTTGAACCTGCGCCATGACGATGTCGGCGGTTCCGGTTCGGACAATACCGGCTATCTCGGCTACGGTTATGCGCTGACCGATAGCGTCAAGCTGATCGCCAACGCGTCGACCGCATTCAACGCGCCGACGCCGGTGCAACTGTATGACCCGCTGTATGGCAATACCAATCTCAAGGCCGAGCGTTCCAAGTCCTTCGAGGTGGGTGTGCAATACGCCGCCGGCGCGACCTTGCTGCGTGCGACCCTGTTCGATACCCGTACCCGTGACCAGTTCGGTTACGATCCGGTGACCTTCCAGACCATCAATATCGCGCGTGCCAAGAACCAGGGCCTGGAGCTGAGCGCCAGCACCACGCTGGTAGATATCGATTGGCGCGCCAGCCTGACCTTGCAGGATCCGAAAGACGAATCGACCGACCAGACCTTGGTGCGCCGCGCCAAGACCCTGGGATCGTTGGGCGCCGCCAAGAGCTTCGGCGCCTGGCGTATCGGCGGCGACGTGCAGTACACCGACAGCCGTTCCGATATCCCCGGCAATCCGCAACTGCCGGCATATTGGCTGGCCAACGCCAATGCGCGCTATCAGTTGAACAAGCAAGTATCCCTGTTCGGCCGTATCGAGAATCTGTTCAATCGTGACTACCAAACCGCATACGGCTACAACCAGCCGTCGCGAGGGCTTTTCGTCGGCATAGGCTGGCAGCAGTAACTCGATAGGCCTACTGCGCGCCCCAATCTCTGGTCTGCGATGCTCACTGTACTAGGGCCTGTTAACATTTAATTTGGGAGATGCGTTCAAGCCAAAACGTGTGATGGCAAGGCGCGTGGCGCAGTTGGGGCTGGTGCCCCAACAAGCCATGCAACGCGGCCAGCGCACGTTTTGACTTGAACCCTTCGGGAACGGCTGCAGGCGTCGCATGCCGTTGTTGCTTCTCCTTGCCGTAGCACCACTACGTCGCGTCGTCGCGCCTAGGCACGCAACGCCTGCCGCGCGTTCGCACTCCTAAATTAAATGTTAACAGGCCCTAAAGTACAGTTGCGCTTCTCTACCAGACCTTGGGGCGCTCGCTACGGCCTATCGAGCTACTGCAAGGATGTGGGGCGCTACCCCAAATCTTCGGCAACGCTTATCATGGGAGTTCACGGTCACAAAAGAACGGCCCACCCCACTTGCTGTACGTTCACCAATTAATCCACGATTTGATTCGACCAAATTGACTAGCACAATCACCTTGCGCCGCGCCGCCGTCATCTTGTGCTGCCTCGCTGTCTTTGCGATGCTGGCGCTGGCCTTGTCGGCATCTTGCGGCAGCAGCGGTTGCAGACTGGTGGCGGATCAAATCTTTCTTTCCTTGCGGCTGCCGCGTGTGGCAGCCGCTTTCATTGTCGGCGGCTTGCTGTCGCTTGCAGGCGCATTGATGCAAGTGCTATTGCGCAATCCGCTGGCGGATCCCTACGTCTTGGGTTTATCCGGTGGTTCTGCTGCCGGCGCCTTGGTGGCGTTGCTGGCGGCCGGGCATTTCGGCTTCATGGGCGACGGGGTTGCCGCGTTCGGTGCGGCTGTGGGCGCCGGCCTCGCGGTGCTGCTGTTGTTTGGTTTGGCGCGCCAGGCCTTGCGCCGTCTCCCGACCGTCGCCCAGCATAGCGGCCATCGCTTGATTTTGACCGGCGTGATGATTGCCGCCGGCTTCGGCGCGATCGTGACGCTGGCGCTGACCTTGGCGCCGGACGGCCAATTGCGCGGCATGCTGTTCTGGTTGATGGGCGACCTGGAAGATGGTCATTTCCTGCTGCCAGCGGCGCTGCTATTGTTCCTGCTTCTGCTATGGAGTGTGTTCAATGCACGCCAACTGAACCTGCTGGCGCATGGTGAAGGTTTTGCGCAACTGCTCGGTGTGCCAGTGGTGCGGTTGCGTTTGCTGACGCTGGCTGCGGCTTCGCTGGCAACTGCAGCAGCGGTCACAGTGGCCGGCACCATTGGCTTTATCGGGTTGGTGGTGCCGCATGCAATCCGCCTGCTGGTCGGCAACGACCAGCGAATCTTGCTGCCGGCCAGCGTCATGACTGGCGGCGCCGTTCTGGCACTTGCGGATCTGGCGGCGCGCACCGTCGTCGCACCGACCCAACTGCCGGTAGGCGTAATCACCGCATTGGTCGGCGTACCGGTATTCCTGTGGCTATTGTCGCGGAGCCGGGCATGAACGAACTTACTACGCCATTGTTGCGAGCCGAGCAGCTGAGCGTCAGCGTCGGCCGCAGAATCCTGTGCGAACGGCTCGACTGGCAAATCGAATCGGGCCAGTTCTGGTGTGTGCTGGGCCGCAACGGCATCGGCAAATCCACCTTGTTGCATACGCTGGCCGGATTGCACAAGCCGGCTGGCGGCAGGGTCCTGATCCATGGCAAAGACATCCAGATCACTTCGGCGCAGCAACTGGCGCGTCTGCGCGGATTGCAGGCGCAGCAGCAGGCCGATGCGTTTTCCAGCAGTGTGCTGGCCGCAGTCATCGCCGGTCGCCATCCTTACCAGTTCGGTTTCGGCTGGGACAAGGAAGACGATCGCGAGCTGGCGATGCAAGCGTTGGAGCAGGTCAGGATGGCGGCCTTCAGTGAGCATGATGTGCTGCGCCTGTCCGGCGGCGAGCGCCAACGCGTGGCGTTGGCAACCCTGCTGACGCAAGACCCGTTATTGTTATTGCTCGATGAACCAACTGCCCATCAGGATGCCGCAGCGCAAATCGTGGTGATGGAATTGCTGCATAAGCTGGCAAATACGCTACCGTCACAGAAAGCCGTGATCGCCGCCTGTCATGACATCAATCTGGTGTCCCGTTACGCAACCCACGTGCTATTGCTGGGCGACGGAAAATCGTGGCAGGGCCGCACCGATAGCGTATTGCAGCCGGATATATTGCAGGCCGCATTCGGATGTCCGTTCGAGGTAATGGAAAATGGCTCGGGGCGTTTGTTCATGCCAACTGCTGACATTTCTTAGCGGCAGTGGGGGGATGTTTAGATTGATCCGAATGAAGAAAGATGAGATGTCCGTAAAGGCTTGATTAAACGGACTTTACGGACGATTTGAAGAATTATCAACAGACGTTTAATTTGATCCGATTTTTACTATAAGCGTGGCGCATTTATCAAAATAAATGGTTGCGATGTATTGGGACCTTGTTCACGGCCGCGTAGGTCGTTTCGATCAGATTTCCTCGCCACGCATGTGTCATGTCGCATGCAGTGCTCCGGTCTTCGCCGTCGATCTCCGGTTTACTGCGCACCTCGGTTCTTACCTTGTGATTGATGACCGTTCAAATGTCACGGCCTTTGAATTTCACCAAGAGCCCTCCCAGTAGCAGACGCACTTTTTTTATCTTCCGCGGCCTACGCCTTCATGATGTTGTTGGCAACCGGTACAGCGTTGCGCGTGTGGGACTGCGGCGCGGCGTGCGACTGGAATTGGTTCCTCGCATGTGATACAGATGGCACACCCTGTCCCGGCGCAGGCGCGGCGGCTTTGTTCGATGCCGCTAAGTCTTGCCGCTTCTTCCATTTTTTGTGCGAATTCAAATTGGTTTTCATTCATGTTTACCCAGCTCTTCAATAAAGGTCCGGCATTCGACGCGCTCAACGCCAAGCCAGTGCAATAGACCGCAGGTTTGTGCCGCAGCCTGGTGGTATAAGTACGCTACATCCCGATGGTTTGCTTCCAGGTCGCGTAACTTACCGCTGGCCGGTTGTGGCAGGATCGGCAGCGCCTGGGTCAAATTCGCCGGTGGTAGTATGCGCAACGGCGCCGCCGGCATTGGCTGCACGCCAGCGCTGCAGGCGCTCAGCAGGTAGCACACAAAGATCAACAGCATGCGGTGCATCATTGGACGCCTCCCTCTCTAGCATTTGAAAAGTGGAATGAATTTTCTGGCGCTTGATCTCGACGGCATGCCCGGCTTCCTGATTTCGATTTAGCTGCTGCTCCGCCCTGGTGAACTCCGTCTGGTATCCGGCCAGAGTGGCTGCGCTTCTTTCCGTATCGCACTTGAGCCTCGCCCTGTATGTTCCAAAATATGTGCCTGATGCGAAGCCCAGAGAAGCGGCGAGGAACGACGCCAACAACAAACGCAACAGAGCAATCATGATGGGTTGCCGTCATTCTTGTTAGCGTCGCTATGGCGGCCTCCGTTAATCATTTTTTTTGCAATCAATTCCAAATACGATTGCCCCAAAATGCCCAGCGCAGATGCCAAACCAATCAACGCGGTAGGTTGCAAATCCTTAAATAGCATCAGCATCGCCCCAGCACTTGCGGACAAGCCAGCTCCAACAATCACGCGCCCCAAAACTAGCCGGATTGTCAGCGCTTCGCCACCCACCAGTAACTTGCCGAAGGCGATGACGGCGCCGATCGTGACCAGCGTGATAAATTCATTTTCATGATCATTAATTGGCATATTTCTCCCTTGTGTTTTTTATGCTGGTAGACCGGGCGTGTAAGTCGTCGACTTCCCAGGGGAAAAGTGTGCAGTCAATACTTGTCGACGCGGCTTGGCATCGGCGGTCGCCAAGCCGATATGTACCCAGGATCCTTCCCAGATAAGCTGATCAAACATGATGTCGCTGGCGGCGATCTTGCGGCAGATAGCCAATGGCGAACCAAAGCCAGGGCATACAAAATCAGCCGCCAGGCCGAACGAATGGGCGCTGGTGGTCGAGCCGCCGACAGCGCGGTTAAGCGCATCACAGCGATAACCGGAATTGATGCGAATGGATCGGCTGCCTAGCAGCGCGCGAACTTGCTCAAGCGTCTGGCAGGTGCGTATGAGGTTATTTTGTATCGAGGCATTCGCAGAATTGTCGATGCCTTTTTCGTTGGCAGTCGGACTGAACGTCATTTCGGCAATGCTGAAATGATCGGTCAGTTGACCTGATGTATTGATGGGCATGAGCGCGTTCTAAAACAACTAGGGCGCGCTTGTGGTGGCGCCCATAACCGGACTGTGTGGTTAGCAACACAGTCAGATTACGGGGTAGGAATTGTTTTGTACTTGTGAAATGCTTCACAGAGTATGCGTGGAGGTAGTGACGTTAGCGCTGAAGTCGCGGCTTAGCCATGTGGAAAATGGGAAGCGGTTTTCTTTCCTCATTGTTATGGCGCCGCGTTCTAGAATAATCTGAAAGCTAACTAGAAATATTTGATAGAGCGAGACAGCTGTTTTGGCCATGCGCAAATGTCTTCTGCGCGATAAACGATATCCGTCAAGAATCTTTCCTCTTCCAATGCTCAGACCATGAAGTCATAACAAAGGACAAAACGCAGCGCATTTTCCAAAAGTCCAAATCCTTAAGTGTGGATGTAGCGAACTGACGCAATGCGAATTGCTCCACTTCTGCCTTCAAGGTTGGAACGATTATCCACATGCGTATTACCTGGGCGATCATTGCGGTTTCATACTGGTGCTCACCTAAAGCACAAGAGCGCCAGCCAGATAAATACGTAACCGCCTTTGGAAATATTTCCGGCGTCATCTGCTGTACGCCCTTCACACCCATCTCTTTGTTGAGCGCGACACGAATGCGCATTTGACTGATGATGGATTTTTCGGCGTCTTCTACTTCAATTACCAGCCTCGTCAACTGTTGGCGCTGATCCCAGCTCAATGTCTTCTCGGGTTGAATAGGTGCTGCAATATTGAAGATATGTAAGTCACCGCTAACTTGGATGATGCCGGTTCCCTTAGCTGACTGCTTGATGTCGTCCTCCATTTTTGATTGCTTTCGTTGTCTTAGCGATATGTTGAATGCTAAGTTGGCAACGCAAACCTGTCAATAACGAAGATCAGATCACAGTCTGTTGACGATCGTCCAGAATTGACCCACTTGAGGCATTAAATATCGTTGAAATTTGACCCACGTGCTTGAATGACCTGCTCAAACATTGAGCAG